>JAEXLC010000334.1 GCA_023445495.1 Pseudomonadota bacterium
TCCCTCTCCCCGATGGGGAGAGGGAGAAGGCTCAGCAATTCTCGTATTTCCAGTTGCGGCGCTTGCCCTCGCGCATCCAGGCGACCGCTTCCGCCGCCCGCTTCGCCCGGGTCTCGGGGCGCTTGGCCTCGGCGATCCACTCGCAATATTCGCGGCGGCAGCCGGGTGGGAAACCGGTGAAGGTGGCGCTGGCGGCAGCGTCTGCGGTTAGCGCTTCGGCGAGCTCGGGCGGAACTTCGGCCTCGCCCTTTGGCGCGGCGCGCGGGCGGGCGGGCTTCGCCTCGCCGAGCCGGGCCACGGCGTCGCGGATCAGCTGCTCGACCGTCTCGGCCGGCGGCAGGTCGGCGAGGGTTTCGATGCGGCCGAACTGGCCCATCGCCTCGCCTTCCTTGCCGGTCTCATTCTCCTGGCGGTTCCAGAAGCCGAAGCTCGCATGCGCCTTGAACGCGGCCATGTTGGCGAGCGGCTTGCCACCCAGGGTGAAGAAGGGGTGCGACCATTTGATCGTCTCCTCCACCGCCGGCACCGCGGCGTGGAAGCGATCGCGCAGCCATGACAGGATCGGCCGCGCGAATTCGGCGCGGCCCTCGATATAGGCGTCCACCCTGGGGTCCCTGGTCATGGGGCGGCATGGTCTGCCGCTCCATGGGCCAGGTCAAGTGCGAGCGTCAGGGCTCGAGCGCTTCCTCGTCGGCATCGTCGAGATCGTCGTCATCGTCGAGGTCGTCCTCGTCGAAATCGTCCTGGACCTCGTCCTCGGCGATCGCGCGTTCGGTCTGCTCGGCCTCGTCATCCTCCTCGCCGATCTCGTCGTCGACCATGCGGAGATCGTCCGCATCGTCATCGTCGTCGTCGCCGTAATCGGGGTTGAGGTCGGTCAGCAGATCGCCGTCGCTCGGGCCGTCATTGGTCGCTTCGAGGATCTCGGCGCGCTGGCTCTCGTCATAGCCTTCCTCGTCGAACCCGTCGTCGCCCGAACCTCGTCCCGGAACCTGGTAACCGCCCATTGCCTGTCCTCGCGTAACGCGCCCGCCACGGCGGCGGACCTCAGAAGTGCGAACGGTAATGGCGCCCGAGCGTTCCCTAGCCGGGGCGGAACATCCGTCCGCGCTCGGTTACCGCTACTACCACGAAAGCGATCAGCCCCATAAGCAGGAATCCGGCGTAGAGCGGCACGGTGGTGCCATCGAACGCCTGGCCGATCGCCGCGCCGATCAGCGCCGAGCCGAGCGTGGTGACGAAGCCCTGGAGGCTGGACGCGGTGCCGGCGATCTCGCCCATCTTCTCCATCGCCATCGCCGAGAAGTTCGAGGTGGAGAGGCCGACACAGCCCATCATCAGCGCCTGGAGGATCGTGAAGCTCCAGATCGATTCGAAGCCGGCCAGCGCGATGGCGAGATGGACCGCGGCGAAGGCGATCATCCCGGTGAGCGCGGTGTGCGAGATCCGGCGCATGCCGACCTTCATCACCAGCCGCGAATTGAGGAAGGAGCCGAGCGCCATGGTCGAGGCGACGCAGGGGAAGACCACGGCAAGCAGTTCGGGGGCGTGGAAGACGTCCTCCATCACCTGCTGCACCGAGCCGAGGAAGCCGAACATGCCGCCCGACAGCAGCATGATGCCGATCGTATAGCCGACCGCCTGGCGATCGCGCAGCATCAGCCCGTAATCGGCGACGATGCGCGCGGGGTTGAGCGACAGGCGGTTCTCCCGGTCCAGCGTCTCGGGCATGCGCAGCCAGAACCACAGCACGACTGCTGCAGCGACGCCGCCGATCGCCCAGAAGATCAGCCGCCAGGAACCGGCATAGAGGATCAGCTGGCCCAGGCTGGGCGCAACGATCGGCGCGGCCATGAAGACGATGAAGGCCAGGCTCATCACCCGCGCCATCGCCCGGCCGGCGAAACAGTCGCGGACCAGCGCCACCGACACGACGCGCGCGCCGGCTGCCGAGGCGCCCATCGCCGCGCGGGCGATCAGCAACAAAGTGAAGCTGCCCGAGGCGGCCGCGATCACGCTGGTCACCACATAGGAGGTCAGCGCGATCGCCAGCACCGGCCGGCGGCCGAAGCGATCCGACAGCGGGCCATAGGCGAGCTGGGCGACGGCGAAACCGATCAGAAAGGCGGTGAGGACGTACTGACGGTGGTTGGGCTCGGCCACGCCGAGGCTGTGGCCGATCGCCGGCAGGGCGGGCAGCATCGAATCGATGCCGAGCGCGGTCAGCGCCATCATCGCGGCGACGAGGCTGACGAACTCGCCGAACGCGAGCGGCGCCTTGTTCTGCGCTTGCGCGGTGAGGTGCGGCTCTTCCATGCCGGCGCAAATGGCGCATCCTCGCCGCTACGTCACCCCCTGTTGCGTTGCTCGCATGCTTCCGCTAGTGTATTGCGCGAATAATACGCTGGAGACTGGTCGATGCGTACCCTGCCGCTGCTGCTCCTTCCCCTCGCGCTCGCTGCCTGCGGCGGCGAGGGCACTTCGATCTCGATCAACGCGCATTCGGAGGATGGCGACAACGCCGTCTTCGCGATGAACAACGGCGCGGTATCGGTGAAGAGCGACGGGTTCGAGGGCAGCTTCAAGGTGCCGAACATCAAGATGACCGCCGAGAATTTCGACATGGACGGGGTGAAGCTCTATCCGAACTCGACGATCACCAGCTTCAACGTCGACGCCACCGATCATCCGGGCAAGCAGAAGGACGAGGGCAAGGTGACGGCCGCCTTCTCCAGCCCCGCCGACCTTGCCACGGTGCAGACCTGGTTCCGCGACAAGCTGACCGCCAAGGGCTTCAAGTTCGGCCAGGAGGGCAATGGCTTTGCCGGCACCACCGAGGACGGCGAACGCTTTACGATCGACCTTTCGGCGGACGGCAGCGCCAAGACCAACGGCAAGATGGTGATTATCGGGAGCTAGCGCGACACGCGCCTGAAGCTGGCGACATCCTCGCCCTATCCCTGCG
>JAEXLC010000339.1 GCA_023445495.1 Pseudomonadota bacterium
GCAAGGCAGCGGGACCCCGGCTCAAGGCCGGGGTGACGGGGGGCGGGGGTTAGCGCACCCCGAAGGTCCAGCCTTCGGTTCTGGCCAGCTCGGGTGTCAGGCCCTCGGGTGCCCATAGCGCCGGATCGTCCGCCACGGTGCGCAGCCAGGCGGCGGTGAGGATCGCGTCGGTGGCGTGGTCGTCATGGCGGGGCAGCGGCGCGTGGGGGCCCGAGCCCAAGGCCGCGAGCATCGCGTCGAGCGTTTCGCCGTCGCGGATCTTCGAGATGCCCTTGCGCATGCCGGCGGCGCGGGCGGCGAGCGATGTGTAGATCTCGACCAGCACCGGGCCGGTCTCCGGCAGCGGATCGAAGGGCCAGATCGGCACGCGCCCACGGAGACGATGCAGCACCCGCATGCCGGTGAGGCTCGACTTGCCGACCTGGCTGGCGCCCACCAGGTTGAAGCAGCTGTACGGCGACAGGTGCATCGCCGCCTGGCCATGCTCGCAGACGCGGAAGCGGCCGCGGCCGGGCGGGAACAGGTCGCCGCAATCGTGCAACTGGCGGAAGTGGCGGCGGGCCTCCGCGTTCTGGACGAAGCTGGTGGCGGCGAGGTGTTGATCGTCCTGTGCCAGTTCCTCGACCAGCTGCCAGAGCGCCGGGCCATCAGGCGGGGTGCGGTCCCAGCCGGGGAAGTAGGCGCCGGTATCGACCAGCGGGAAGGCGGGGGACAGGTCGAGCCCGATCAGCGCGCGGCTGCCGCTGTCCGCGAGGTCGCCGAGCCAGTCGGCGATGTCCTGGCGGGACCATTTCCGGTCGATCAGTTCGGGTGCGGTGGTGCCGACCTCGGCGCGGGCGATGGCGAGGCCCTTGGGGCGCTCGACCGCCTGGCCGGACCAGTCGATCGCGATGAAGGTGGTGAAGGGGAGCATTGGTTTCGGGATCATCCGCAGGCCTGGCACAACCTGTCATGCTGAACTTGTTTCAGCATCCAGGGAGCCGCGAGGGATATCCTTTGGGGAGCGTTGGATGCTGAAACAAGTTCAGCATGACGGTGGGGGAGGAATTCTGGGGTGGCCTCATGGCCGCTCCGGCATGCCGGCGGCGATGCGCTGGGGCTTCTTGGCGCGGTCCCACCAGGCGCGCTGGATGTAGAGCTCGATCCGATCGCGGCTGTCGGTGCCGAAGCGGACCAGGATCATCGGGTAGTTGGCATAGTGCGCGGTCTGCCAGAAACTGTCCGGATCGGTTTCGAGAAGGATCTCCTTCTCGGGCAGGGTGCAGACCAGCCCGAAGCTGCCCTGCTCGCGGCCCGGGGCCATCAGGCCCTTGCCGTTGATCTTGGGACAGGGCGTGCCCCACCAGCTTTCCATCACCACATCGGGGAGGGTGCGGGCATAGGCGGTGGCTTCGTCCCAGTTGTTCATGGGTCTACTCCGTCATCCCGGCGAATGCCGGGATCTCGTGCGAAGGCGCGGGGAAGGAGCCGCCTGACAGCCCGGCTTTCGCGGGGATGACGGCAGAATCACTCATCCCGCTTCCGCTCGCGCATTTCGTTCCACCAGGCCAGCCGTTCGGCGATGCGCTTTTCGTGGCCGCGGTCGGTGGGGGTGTAGAAGGTCTGGGGCGCCATTTCCTCGGGCCAGTAATTGTCGCCCGAGAAGCCGCCCTCGGCATCGTGATCGTAGGTGTAGCCCGCGCCATAGCCGATCTGCTTCATCAGCTTGGTGGGCGCGTTGAGGATGTTCTGGGGCGGCATCAGCGAGCCGGTTTCCTTGGCGCTGCGCCATGCCGCCTTCTGCGCCGTATAGGCCGCGTTCGATTTGGGGGCGGTCGCGACATAGAGGCAGGCCTGGGCGATCGCCAGTTCGCCCTCGGGGCTGCCCAGGAACTCATAGGTGTCCTTGGCCGCGAGACACTGGACCAGCGCATTGGGATCGGCCAGGCCGATGTCCTCCACCGCCATGCGGACCAGCCGGCGCAGCACGTAGAGCGGTTCCTCGCCGGCGGTGAGCATGCGCGCGAGATAGTAGAGCGCCGCCTGGGGATCGCTGCCGCGCACCGATTTGTGAAGCGCGGAGATCAGATTGTAATGGCCCTCGCGATCCTTGTCATAGACCGCGACGCGGCGCTGGAGGAAATCACCGAGCGCGGCGGGATCGAGCGGCTTCTCGAACTGGACCGAGAACAGGGTCTCGGCCTGGTTGAGCAGGAAGCGGCCATCGCCGTCGGCGCTTGCCACCAGCGCGTCGCGCGCTTCGGGGGTGAGGGGGAGGGGGCGTTCCTCCGCCGCCTCGGCACGGTCGAGCAGGCGGGTGAGCGCTTCATGATCGAGCCGGCGCAGGATCAGCACCTGGGCGCGGCTGAGCACGGCGGCGTTGAGCTCGAACGAAGGGTTCTCTGTAGTGGCGCCGACCAGGGTTACCGTGCCGTCCTCGACATAGGGGAGGAAGCCGTCCTGCTGCGAGCGGTTGAAGCGGTGGATCTCGTCCACGAAGAGCAGCGTCCTGCGGCCGAGACGGGCATATTCCTTCGCCTCGGCGAAGACCTTCTTGAGGTCGGCGACGCCCGAGAACACCGCGCTGATCGCGACGAAGCGCAGGCCGACGGCGTTGGCGAGGAGGCGGGCGATCGTGGTCTTGCCGGTGCCGGGCGGGCCCCAGAGGATGATCGAGCTGAGCTTGCCCGCCGCGACCATGCGGCCGATCGCGCCCTCGGGTCCGGTCAGATGCTCCTGTCCGACGACATCGGCGAGGTCCTGTGGGCGCAGACGATCGGCCAGCGGGCCATCGGGTGGCGTGGTCTCGGGGGCGAAGCTCGGTTCCTGGGCGGCGAAAAGGTCTGCCATGCACGCTAGATAAGCGCAGACGACGAATTGTGCATCCTTGGCTTTGATCAAACGCAATTGGCATGCGCGCGCGCAGGTGCATGAGCATGGCGAAGGAGTAGCGTCATGGATTGCGACGTCATCATCGTGGGCGGCGGCCCGGCCGGGCTGGCCTTTGCCCGGTCGCTGCGGGACACCGGGCTGGAGGTGCTGCTGGTCGAGCGCCAGCCGTGCGCGGCGCTGGCCGAGCCCGCCTATGACGGGCGCGAGATCGCGCTGACCCACGGATCGCGGGCGATCCTCGAGCGGATGGGGGCGTGGGAGCGGATCCCCGAGGCGGCGCCGCTCCAGGCCGCGCGGGTGCGCAACGGGCGATCGGCCTTCGCGCTCGACTTCGATCCCGGGCATGACGGGCAGCCGCTGGGCTGGCTGGTCTCCAACCATCTGATCCGCCAGGCGCTGTTCGAGGCGGCGCAGGACCAGCCGGGGCTGCGGCTGGCCTGCGGGATCGGGCTGGGCAGCGCGCGGACGACGCGGGACTTCGCCGAGGTCACGCTGTCGACCGGACTCACCATACGCGGAAAGTTGCTCGTCGCGGCGGACTCGCGGATGTCGCCGGTGCGCGAGCAGCTGGGCATCGCGGCGGAGATCAACCGGCTGGGCCGGTCGATGCTGGTGTGCCGCGTTTCGCATGTGAAGTGGCATGAACAGGTCGCGACCGAATGGTTCGGCCATGGCCAGACGATCGCGCTGCTGCCGCTCAATAACGGCATGACCTCGGTGGTGCTGACCCTGCCCGAGCGCGCGATCGCGCGGCTGGCGACCCTGCCCGACGCGGCGCTGGCGAAGGAGCTGACCAGGCGATCGTCGGGGATATTGGGGCCGATGGAGATGGCGGGATCGCGGCACGTCTATCCGCTGGTCACCACCTGGGCGAAGCATTTCGGGGCGCTACGGGCGGCGCTGATCGGCGATGCGGCGGTGGGGATGCATCCGGTGACCGCGCATGGCTTCAACCTGGGGTTGAGCGGGCAGGACCTGCTCGCCGCCGAGATCCGCGAGGCGCTGCGGCATGGGCGGGACATTGCGGGGGACGCGGTGATCCGGGGCTATGAGGAAGGGCACCGCGCGGCGGCGCGGCCGCTCTGGTTGGGGACCAACTTGCTGGTGACGCTCTACACCGACGAGCGGCCGCTCGCGCGGGTGATGCGGCATACCGGGCTGCGGCTGGGGGCGCGGCTGCCGGTTTTCCGGACGGGGGTTCGGAACATGCTGATGGCGCGGTAGGGGGCGGGGCGGGCTCTCCAAATTCCCCTCCCTGCA
>JAEXLC010000190.1 GCA_023445495.1 Pseudomonadota bacterium
CCGGGCTCGTCGAGCGGCTGTGAGGCATATCGCCCATCTCCAGATCGGCCCGGCCGCCTTCCGCATCGGCAGCCACTGGCGCGCGCCGATCGCCGCGCTGGACGACCTCTACCGCGATTACCCGAAGCCCGAGATCCCGGACTTCAACGTCCATCTCTTCGCCGCCCGCCCATGGCGCAAATTCCTCCGCCCCGCGGTCCATATCGGCGGCGACTTCACCATCCCCGATGCCGCGCCGCTGCCGCTCGCCCAGGGCCTGCTCGCCGCCGAGATGGGGATGAACCTCCAGATGGCGCTCGCCCAGCGCCGCTACCTGCTGCTGCACGCTTCCGCGGTCGAAAGGGACGGGAAGGCGGTGCTGATGACCGGCATCTCGGGCGCCGGCAAGTCCACGCTCGCGGCGCTGCTGATGGCGCGCGGCTGGCGGCTGATGGGCGACGAGTTCGTACTGATCGATCCGCGAACCGGTGCGGCGCATGCCTTTCCGCGCCTGATCAGCCTGAAAAACCAAGCCATAGCCGTGGCGCAACAAGCGCACCCCCAGGGCCGGTTCGGCCCGCTGCTCGCCGGCACGCCCAAGGGCGATATCCGCCATCTCGTCCCCGATGCCCGCGCCATCGCCGCGATGGCCGAACCCGCCAGCCCCTCGCTGATCCTCTTCCCGCGCTTCGGCTTCGATACCGCCGAACGCCCGGTGCTGCCCAGCGAAGCGTTCGTTCGTCTGACCCAGGCCTCGACCAATTATGTCCACCTCGCCGAGCCCGGTTTCGATGCGCTCACCCGGCTCGTCCAGTCGGTCCCTGCACGCGCAATAGACTATCCGGACACCGAAGCTGGCATTGCCCTGGTCGAGGGCCTGGCATGAACCCTGGCTGGCGCCTCGCAACCATACTGCGCGACCCCTCGGCTTCGCTCACCTTCTCGCCGACGGAATGGACCGAACTCCTCGCGGTAGCCCGTGCCGAGCAGATGGCTGGCACACTCGCGCACCGTTTGCACGGCTTGGCGCTACCCGTCCGGATAGAGCGTCTGGTCGAGGATGCGATCGCCTCGGCCGAGCAGGTCCGCCTGACCGCGCTCTGGGAAGCCGAGATGGCCCGTCGCGCGCTCGCCCCGCTGGGCGTGCCGGTGATCCTGCTCAAGGGCACTGCCTTCGCCGCCGCCGGCATGTCGCCAAGCATGGGCCGCAATATCGGCGATCTCGATATTCTCGTGCCCTTGGAAAGCCTTGGCGACGTCGAGGCGGCGCTGATCGCCGCCGGCTGGGAATGGGTGAAGCCCGATCCCTATGACGATGCCTATTATCGCCGCTGGATGCACGAGCTGCCCCCGCTGATCCACCGCGAGCGCGATCGCATGATCGATGTCCACCACACGATCCTGCCTTTGACCGCGAAAATCACCCCTGACGCGGCCAGCCTGATCGCCGCCAGCGAACCGCTCGAAAACGGCCTGCGCACACTTTCGCGTCCGGATGTGCTGGTTCACGCGGTCGCCCATCTCCTCGCGGACGGCGACCTGGCGGGGGGAATGCGCAACCTTTGGGACGTTCACTGTCTGGTGCAGGATGGTGGCACCGAGGGCCTGCTGGAGCGCGCCCGTCACCACGGTCTGGCAAAGGAAATGGCCCGCGCCCTGCGCCTGAGCCACGCCCTCTACGGCACCGAAGTTCCCGCGCAATACCAGCGGCTTGGGCTGGCCGATCGCCTCTATCTCCGCCGCCTGACCGCGCGGGACGGCTGGGGCCGCCAGACCCGTCGGCCGCTGCGCATGGCCTTCTACATCCGCAGCCACTGGCTCCGCATGCCGCCGGCGATGCTCGCCCGCCATCTCTGGACCAAATACCGCAAGGGCTATCGGCCGGCCGGCTGAAGGCATTGAAACGAAACGGGAACAAATCCTTGTGATGTAGGCGATCGCGGCCTATCCTCCGCGACATTCAACAAGAGGGGTTTCGATGTTCCGCAAGGTCGCTTTCACCATGTATCCGGTCATCGATCTCGACCGTGCCCGCAATTTCTACGAGAACATCCTCGGCCTGCCGGCGAGCAGCACCGCCTATGGCATCCCCTGGGTGGAATATGACCTGCCCGGCGGCGGCTGCCTCGGCATCACCACGGTCACCGGCAACAAGCCCTCGGCCGATTCCGGCGGCACCATCGCCTTCGAGGTCGAGGATCTCGACGCGCTCTGCGCCGATCTCGAAGCCAAGGGCGTCACCTTCAAGACCGACCTGATCCACTCGCCCGTCTGCCGGATGCGCGTGATCGAGGACAGCGAAGGCAATGGCGTGCTGCTCCACCAGCTGAAGAATCGGGACTAACCCTCGTCATCCCGGCCTCGAGCCGGGATCCCGCTTCTTCCCCTGTCGGGGGTCGCAGCGGGACCCCGGCGCAAGGCCGGGGTGACGGAAAGATCAGGCCGGCAGCGCGGCCCCCAGCCGCTCCAGCGCCGGCACCAGCTCCGCAAAGGAATCGATCACCGCATCCGCCCCCAGCTCCTCGATCGGCTGGGTCAGGAACCCGAAGCTTACCGCCACGCTCGGCACCCCGGCATTCTTCGCAGCCAGCGTGTCGAAGATCGTGTCGCCGACGAACGCCGCGCGCCCGCCGCCGCAGCGTCGGATCATCTCCTGGATCGGCAGGGCGGAGGGCTTGGCGTTGCCCTTGCCCATCGTGTCGCCGCCGATGATCGTCTCGAAGCGCTCGGAGAGGCCCAGCTCGTCGATCAGCTTCACCGCCAGATATTCGAACTTGTTGGTGACGATCGCCACCTTCACCCCGCGCGCCGCCAGATAGTCCAGCGCCTCGGTCATGCCCGGGAAGGGCCGCGAATGCTCGGAGACATGGTCGCGATACCATTCGAGCAGCGCCGGATAGAGCCGCGCCATCAGCGCCTCGTCATAGCCGCCTGAGGCTTCCAGCGCCTGTTCCAGCATATGCTTGGCGCCGCGCCCGACCATGGTCATCACCGCCGCCTTGTCGAGCAGCGGCCGGCCGGCCAGCTCGAGTGCGTGGTTGGTCGCGCCCACCAGGTCGGTGCTGCTGTCGATCAGGGTGCCGTCCAGGTCGAAACCGACGATGTCGAAGGGGAAATCAGCCATGGCGGTGCTGCCTGCCAGCAGCCCTATGGAAAAGGCAAGACTAACGTGGCAGGGGACGGGCCAATGGAGGGAAAATGACCGCACCGATCGCAGCAATCATCCTAGCGGCCGGCAAGGGCACGCGGATGAAGTCCGATACCCACAAGGTCCTCCATCCCATCGCCGGGCGGCCGATGCTGCTCCATCTGATCGACGCGGTGAAGGCGCTGGGTGCCGAGCGCGAAGTCGTGGTGGTCGGCGCCGGCAAGGAGCAGGTCGAGGCGGCGGTCCATCCCCTCGGCGTCGAGACCGCCGAACAGGCCGAGCAGCTCGGCACCGGCCATGCCGTGCGCATGGCGGAGAGCGCGCTGGCCGGCTTCCAGGGCGATGTCCTGATCCTCTATGGCGACGTGCCCCTGGTCACGACCGAGACGATGCGCCGGATGATCGACGCGCTCCACGGCGAGGGTGGCCCCAGCGTGGTGGTGCTCGGCTTCCGCCCGGCCGATCCCGGCGCCTATGGCCGGGTGATCGTCGGCCCCGACGGCCGGCTCGACAAGATCGTCGAGTACAAGGACGCGACGCCCGAGGAGCGTGCGGTAAGTCTTTGCAATTCCGGCCTGATGGCGGTCCGCTCATCGGACCTGTTCCGCCTGCTCGCCCAGTTGAAGAACGACAATGCCGCCGGCGAATATTACCTGACCGACCTGGTCGAGCTGGCGCGTGCCGAGGGCCGCTTCTCGGTCGGCATCGAGACCGACGCGATCGAGGTTGCCGGGGTCAACAGCCGCGGCGAGCTGGCCGGGCTCGAGCAGGAATGGCAGCAGCGCCGCCGTGCCCGGGCGATGGTCGAGGGCGCCACGCTGGTTGCGCCCGAGACGGTGTGGTTCGCCTATGACACGGTGGTCGGCCGCGACGTGACGATCGAGCCCAATGTCGTGTTTGGCCCGGGCGTCACCGTGGCGGACCGGGTGGTCATCCACGCCTTCAGCCACCTTGAGGGCGCGGAGGTGCTGTCGGGTGCCGATATCGGTCCCTATGCCCGGCTGCGTCCCGGCGCACGGATCGAGCAGGGGGCCAAAGTCGGCAATTTCGTCGAGATCAAGAAGGCCGTGATCGGCCCCGGCGCCAAGGCCAACCATCTGAGCTATATCGGAGATGCCACCGTCGGGGCGGGGGCGAATATCGGCGCGGGCACGATCACCTGCAATTATGACGGATTTTTAAAGTACCGGACAGTCATAGGAAACGGCGCTTTTGTAGGAAGTAACAGCGCGCTCGTGGCGCCCGTCTCCATCGGGGACGGCGCGATCGTCGCCGCCGGATCGGTGGTGACCCGCGATGTCGAGAGCGACGCCTTGGGGATCGTGCGGGCCGAGCAGCAGGTGAAGCCGGGCTGGGCGCGCACGTTCCGCGAGAAGATGAAGGCACTGAAGGAAGCGGGGAAGAAATGATGCGTATGCGCAGCCAGGTCGCGATGCTCTCCCTGGTGCTCGCCACGCCGGCGATCGCCCAGACGGCCATGCCGCTCACGCCGGCCCAGACGATCGAGGCCGTCGCCGCCTCGAAGGACGGCGCGGTCGAGGGCGTGTTCGAGTTCGTGGTCGCCTCGGCCGGGGCGGGCGGGTTCAGCGCCTATCTCAACTCCGCGGCCAATTACCGCGACCCCGGCAACCTCACCATCGAGCTGCACACCGGCGCGCGCAACGCGCTCAAGGAAAAGCTCGGCGGGCATGCCGAAGACGTTCTCGTGGGCAAGCGGGTGCGCGTGAAGGGCATCGCCCGCCGCGTGCCGGTCGGCTCGCATTTCCAGACCCGCATCTCCGTCGATACGGCGGACCAGATCGAAATCCTCGGCTGATCGCCGAGCCAGGACAGGATTACCCAAAGCATGTGCGGAATTGTCGGGATTGTCGGCAAGGAAGATGTCGCCGAGCGCCTGTATGACGGGCTCAAGCGCCTCGAATATCGCGGTTATGACTCGGCGGGCATCGCCACCGATGTCGATGGCCGGATCGAGCGCCGCCGCGCCTCGGGTAAGCTGGTAAATCTCGGCAAGGAGCTGGCGGACAACCCGCTGCCCGGCACCACGGGCATAGCCCATACCCGCTGGGCCACGCATGGCGGCCCGACCACCAATAACGCCCATCCGCACGCCACCGGCGAAGTCGCGCTGGTCCACAACGGCATCATCGAGAACTTCAAGGCGCTGCGCGACGAACTGGCCGGCCGCGGCCGCAAGTTCGAGAGCGAGACCGATACCGAAGTCGTCGCCCATCTCGTCAGCGAGAAGGTCGAGGCCGGCATGGCCCCGGCCGAGGCGGTGGCGGAGATCCTGCCGCGCCTGCACGGCGCCTTCGCGCTCGCCATCCTGTTCCGCCAGCATCCGGACCTGCTCGTCGGCGCCCGGCTCGGCTCGCCGCTGGTGGTCGGCTATGGCGACGGCGAGACCTATCTCGGCTCGGACGCGCTGGCGCTGGCGCCGCTCACCCAGCGCATTGCCTATCTCGAGGAAGGCGACTGGGTCGTCATCACCAAGGACGGCGCCCAGATCTTCGACAAGGACAACAATCCCGTCGAGCGCCCGATCACCATCTCGGGCGTCACCGGCGATCTCGTCTCCAAGGGCAATCATCGCCATTACATGCTCAAGGAGATCTACGAGCAGCCGATCGTCGTCGCCCAGACGCTGCGCGCCTATCTCCAGCGCATGGACGACCAGGTCACGCTGCCGATCCCGGATTTCGATCTGTCTGCGATCAAGCGCGTCACCATCGTCGCCTGCGGCACCAGCTTCTATGCCGGCATGGTCGCCAAATACTGGTTCGAGCAGTTCGCCCGCGTGCCGGTCGATCTCGATGTCGCCTCCGAGTTCCGCTACCGCGCGCCGGTGATGGAAGAAGGCGGGCTGATGATCGTGATCAGCCAGTCGGGCGAGACGGCGGACACGCTCGCCGCGCTCCGTCACGCCCGCAGCGAAGGCCAGAAGATCGCCGCGGTGGTCAACGTGCCGACCAGCTCGATGGCGCGCGAGGCGGACCTGCTGCTGCCGACGCATGCCGGACCGGAGATCGGCGTCGCCTCGACCAAGGCGTTCACCTGCCAGCTCGCGGTGCTCGCCGCGCTCGCCGCCAATCTCGCCAAGGCCAAGGGCAAGCTGTCCGAGGCGGAGGAGAAGGCGATCGTCAAGCATCTCGCCGAGGCGCCCGCGGCGCTCAACGGCGCGCTCGCCTATGACGAGGCGATCCAGGCGATGGCCGGTGTCGTCGCGGCTGCCCGCGACGTGCTCTATCTCGGCCGCGGCACCGATTATCCGCTGGCGCTGGAAGGCGCGCTGAAGCTCAAGGAAATCAGCTATATCCATGCCGAGGGCTATGCCGCCGGCGAGATGAAGCACGGGCCGATCGCGCTGATCGACGATGCCGTGCCGGTGATCGTGATCGCCCCCTCGGGCCCGCTGTTCGAGAAGACCGTCAGCAACATGCAGGAAGTGCAGGCGCGCGGCGGCAAGGTGATCCTGATCTCGGACTATGACGGGATCGAAGCGGCGGGCGAGGGCACGGTGGCGACGATCACCATGCCCAAGGTCCACCCGCTGATCGCGCCTTTGGTCTATGCGGTGCCGGTGCAGTTGCTCGCCTATCATGTCGCGGTGGCCAAGGGCACCGACGTCGATCAGCCGCGCAACCTGGCCAAGTCGGTCACGGTCGAATAGGCCGCCAGACCATCGAGAGATGGGTGCCGGCGACGTCGCCGGCATCCGCGAATCCCAGCCGGCGGTAGAGCGCCTGCGCGCGCGGGTTGGTGTAAGCCACGCTCAGGCGCAGCCGGTCCGCGCCTGCGTCGCTCGCCGCCTGCTGCAGCCAGCCGACCAGCGCGCTGCCGAGCCCGGCCGCCTGCATCTCGGGTGCCAGCAGGATATCGATCAGCACCCATTCCGGGCCGCTCCGGTTGAAATAGAAGCGGCCGACGGGGGTGCCGCCCTGCATGACCAGCCGGAAGTCTCCCTTGCGATGGGTCTTCACGAAATGGGCGTGCTGGAGCGCGAACTGCTCGTCGAGAAAGGCGCGTTTCTGCGCCGGCGGCCAGGGTGCCAGCAGCAGCTCCGCCATGCGCGAACCGGCGTGGAGGGCGGCGAGCCAGGGCAGGTCGCCGGCGGTGGCCGGATGCAGGCCGAAGCCCCGGGCGAGCAAGGGCTCGGGCAGGGGCGGCAGCGCTCGTGCGGCGGGAAAGGGAAGTGGCTTATTCCGTGTCATTCTGCCCCGAAACGGTGTGGACCGGCTTTCCGTGTCGCGTCCGCCCCGGCAGGATAGCAGCGATTCCGCAGGAGGGGGAAAGCGACGACATGGAACTTACGCCGGAAGATTTTGAACCCTGGGTCGGCCGCAAGGTGCGCGTATCGACCCTGCCCGAGCCGGTGGAGATCACGCTCTCCCAGATTTTCCGGCGCAGCCCGCTGCGGGGCATCGATGTGCGCACGCCTTTCTCGCTGTTCTTCGAATCGCCGCTGGATGTCTATCTGATCGACGCCGCCTATGATCTCGATTGCGGTCGGGGTGGCCCGCATTCGATCCTGATCACCCAGCTCCAGCCGCTGCCGGACCGTCGGATATACGAAGCGGTCTTTTCCTGATCCCGGGTGCCTGAAACGAAGCCGGCTCCGTCGCAGGGTGCGACGG
>JAEXLC010000343.1 GCA_023445495.1 Pseudomonadota bacterium
TCCTGAAGCCGCGCAAGGATTGGCCGGATCCTGAGCTTCCCAAGGAGGAGCTGGTCAGCCGGATCGAGGGTAATCTCGCGAAGATTCCGGGAAATGCCTACGAGATCACCCAGCCCATCCAGATGCGCTTCAACGAGCTGATCGCCGGCGTGCGCGGCGACATCGCGGTGAAGGTGTTCGGGGACGACTTCAACCAGATGAACCGGACGGCCGAGCAAATCGCGGCGGTGCTGCGCAGAACGCAAGGCGCAGCGGACGTGAAGGTGGAGCAGACGACCGGTCTTCCCATGCTCGACATTCGCGTCAACCGCGACGCGATGGCGCGGTTGGGCGTTACGGCTCAGGATGTGCAGGACACCGTGACTGCGACGATCGGCGGGCGAACATCGGGCCAGATCTTCGAGGGCGACCGTCGCTTCCCCGTGGTGATCCGCCTGTCGGAGGCGCAGCGTGCCGACATCGGCCTGCTCCAACAGGTGCAGGTGCCGGTGGCAGGCGGCGGCTATGTACCGCTGTCCAGCGTCGCCGAGATCAAGGTGGTCGATGGTCCGAACCAGATCAGCCGCGAGAACGGCAAGCGGCGCGTGG
Source organism: Pseudomonadota bacterium (assembly GCA_023445495.1). Classification (GTDB taxonomy): domain Bacteria; phylum Pseudomonadota; class Alphaproteobacteria; order Sphingomonadales; family Sphingomonadaceae; genus Sphingomonas. Next base: position 589 of record JAEXLC010000343.1, read on the forward strand.
TGGTGCAAGCCAACGTGCGTGGCCGCGACGTCGGATCCGTCGTGGCGGATGCGCAGGCGGCGATCGGCAGCCAACTCCGGCTGCCTGCCGGCACCTATCTCGAATGGGGCGGCCAGTTCGAGAACCTCCAATCGGCAAGCGAACGGCTGAAGCTGGTCATTCCGGCTTGCTTCATCTTGATCCTGCTGCTCCTCTACGGGGCGTTGGGATCGGTCCGCGACGCCGCGATCGTGTTCACCGGCGTGCCTTTCGCGCTGGTGGGCGGCGTCCTGTTGCTGTTCCTGCGGGGCATGGACTTCTCGATCTCGGCGGCAGTGGGCTTCATCGCCCTCTCGGGCATCGCGGTCCTCAACGGCCTCGTCATGGTCAGCTCGATCCAAGATCTGATCCGATCAGGGATGAGCCGCGAGGAAGCCGCGCATGTTGGCGCGATGCAGCGTCTGCGACCCGTCATCATGACCGCGCTAGTCGCCAGCCTCGGCTTCGTGCCGATGGCGCTGGGCGAAGGCGCCGGCGCAGAGGTTCAAAAGCCTTTGGCGACGGTCGTCATCGGCGGTCTGATCTCGGCGACGCTTCTTACGCTGTTCGTGCTGCCGACACTCTATGCCCGGTTCGGGCAGAAAGTGATCGAGAAACCCGAGCACTACAATGAGGAGCATGAAGGGGACGACCACGGTCAGACCTTCGTGAACAACTTGGCCTGATGGATGGGCGGGGCGATCCGCGATCGCCCCGCCCATCTCTGGGAGATGGGGATATGCCTCGCACCATAACCAGCTCGATGCTTCACGGCGGGCCACTGCGCATCTGGTCGGCACTCACCGATCCGGATCATCGCCGGGCGTGGAGTCCGCTCGTATTTCTCGATGATCCGTCCCGGCTCGGCGACACAGAATGCACCTTTGCGATCCAGGGCATCACCCGGCCAATTCGGACGCCAGCACGGATTGATCGATTCGATAAACCGCACGCCTTCGCTTGGTCCTGCGGCATCCCCTATCTGTTCACGCTCGAAGAGCGGTACGAGCTGGCGGGGGACGATGGCGGCACCAGGCTAACGCATAGCTGCACGCTGCGCGGGGCGCTCTCCCTGCCGTTCGCGGCGATGATGTTGCGCCGCCTGCGATCCCTGATGGTCGAATCTGACGATCGCCTCGCAACCTATCTCCGCTGGCGGGTAGGTCAGCCTGCCCGGGCTATCAATCGTCAGCGCGTCCCCTTCCGCTACAGGAGGAAGGCGCGATGATGATGCACTGTAAGCGGGTGCTGCCCGCCGTCATCCTCGTTGTCGGGCTCGCGGCGTGCTCGGAAAGAAAGCCGCCAGCCCCGCCAACGGAGCAGCAGATCCATTCGTCCGACAGCGCCGTGGCGACCGGGGAAATGGGGCGGCATAGATATCGCTGTTCCGACGGGGAACCGCTGTTCGTCGATTACAAGGACAACGGCCTGCAGATCGATTTGCGGCGCTCCAACGGGGGACCGCCGATGATGCTGACCGCGCCAGCGCAGGGCCTGCAATATGTCGGCGAAACAGCCACCGCGACCTTCAAGGGGTCGCAGCTCACCATCGTGGAAGGCGATGGCCGTACCCGGATCTGCGAGCAGGAAGGCACGCGATGAACTGCCCTGCCTTCGAACGCCACAGGGCGCTTCGTCGGAAGAGACCGATGTCTGACACGTCGATTTCAAATGTGACAACCTTGTGCGGCCTGAATCGGGCCGGTCTGGCGATCGCGCGCCTCGGCGTCGTTCTCGTCTCCGGGGCGGTTATAGGGGCGTGTAATCCAGCGCCGACCCAGCCTACCGAGCCGGCGCATGAAAAGCATCTGACGTCGAAACTAATCGCGCAGCGCATCATGTACTGCGACGACGGCACACGCGCCGATGTCGACTTCATCGATGACGGCTTGAAAATGGCCGTCACCTGGCTGCCGAAGGGCAGGACCGAGATCCTGCGCGCGCAGCGAACCGGTGACGAGTTTCGCGGCGACCATTCGCGGGCTGTCGTGGCGGGCGGATCGATCGCGTTCACGCGACGCGGGAAGATCCGCGTCTGCCACCGAACCCCGGAGGAGTCCTAGGAAATGCAGGCACTGCTCTATACGCTTGCGCCTGTGCTGGCGGTCGTGCTCGGCGCGATTGTCGCGAGCCGCACCAAGTTGAAACCTGGCCTCGTGGCGGGCCTACAGCATCTCGCTGCCGGCGTCGTGTTCGCGGCGGCAGCGACCGAAATCCTGCCGCAGGTCAAGCATGAGGCATCGCCCAGCGCGACGTTGATCGGCGGGGCGGCGGGCGTCGCGACCATGCTGGGGCTCAAGGCTCTTGAGGCCCGCTTCAAGGGGCCGATGGCGCTACTCGCCGCGATCGGCATCGACATTCTGGTCGACGGCCTGGTGCTCGGCCTCGCTTTCGTGGCGGGCGAGAAGGCAGGTCTCCTGCTGACGATCGCGCTCACTCTGGAAGTGTTATTTCTGGGACTGACGCTGACCGACGAGCTGGCGGAAACCTATCGCTCGCGCTTGCGCATCATCGTGATCGTCTCGGCATTGGCCCTGCTGCTGCCGATCGGCGCGCTCGCTGCCGTGCCGGTCGCCGCGCTGTCGCCGGTGATGATCGCCGGCTTCCTCAGCTTCGGGCTGATGGCGCTGCTCTACCTCGTCACGGAGGAGTTGCTGGTCGAGGCGCACGAGAAACCCGACACCCCGCTCATCAGCTCGATGTTTTTCGTCGGCTTCCTGGCCCTGCTGACACTTGAGGAGATGATGGGATGATCCCGGGCAACGACAACAATGGCGGGCAGGAGCGCCGCACACTGTGGATCGTCCTGCTGCTGAACGCGGCGATCGCTGCGGGCTTCTTCGTTTCCGGCTTCTTCGCGGACTCGAGCGCGCTGATCGCCAACGGCGTCGACAACCTGTCCGATACGGCTGTGTATGCGCTGAGCCTTGTGGCGCTCACCCGGGGCCAGACATGGAAGACACGCGCCGCGGTCGCTTCGGGCGTCATGCTGCTGATCTTCGCGGGCGGCATCTTGATCGATGTCGGACGGCGCTACGTGCAGGGCAGCGAGCCCATCGGACCTACCATGATGGTCATGTCCGCGATCGCCGGCGTCGTGAATTACCTCTGCCTGCGGCTGCTCCAGCGCCTCAAGGATCCGGACGTCAATCTCCGGGCCGCAACCACCTTCAGCTTCAACGACTTCATTTCCAACGGCGGCATCCTGATCGCCGGCGTGCTGGTGCTGTGGTTGGGTACCAATTGGCCGGACCTGCTGGTCGGCTTCGCCACCGCCATCATCGCCATCAAGGGCGGTGTCGAAATCCTGCGCGACGCGCGCGCCGAAACCAAGAAAAGCGAAAGGAGGTCGTCATGAACGACAAGCTCGAACTCGACATTCCAGTGTTGTTGCCGGACCTTCCTGACGCGGCCGATGCCTGCCTGGACCGTCTCGTATCAACCCTGTCAAAGCGCGAAGGTGTCGAGCGGGCGCATGTGATCTGTCTCGACGGCAACACGCCAGCGGCGCTGTGCATCCATTTCGATGCCGCCAAGCTGCCGCTGCCACGGTTGCGCGAAATGGTGCGCGCCGCAGGTGCCGAAATCACCGAGCGCTACGGCCATGCGATCTGGCAGGTGACGGGGATCAACCACGAACGTCGGGCGCGCACGGTCAGCGATGCGCTGTGCGCCTTGCCCGGCGTGGTCCAGGCAAGCGCCAGCACCAGCGGGTCTGTCCGGGTCGAATATGATCGCCGCGAAACCACCGAAGAGGAGGTGCGCGCTGCGCTTCGCAAGCTGAAGGTGAGGGTGGGCAAGCGGGTCGCTGCCGATGAACATGCCGGCCACGACCACGGCCCCGGGGGCCACGGCGCGGGCGAAGAGAAGCACGGCCCCGGCGATGGCCACGACCATAGCCACGCCGAATTTCTCGGCCCCAATACCGAGCTGATCTTCGCGCTCGCCTGTGGCGCGCTGCTGGGGATCGGCTACGCGATCGAGAGGCTGGTCGCTGGCGCGCCCGAATGGCTGCCGACCGCCTGCTATATCGCAGCCTATTTCTTCGGCGGATTCTTCACGCTGCGCGAGGCGATCGACAACCTCCGGATGAAGAAGTTCGAGATCGACACGCTGATGTTGGTCGCTGCGGCCGGCGCCGCTGCGCTGGGCGCATGGGCCGAAGGTGCGCTGCTGCTGTTCCTGTTCAGCCTCGGCCATGCGCTTGAGCATTATGCAATGGGCCGCGCCAAGAAGGCGATCGAGGCGCTGGCGAAGCTCGCGCCCGAAACCGCGACCGTGCGACGCGGCGGGCAGACCAGCGAAATCCCGGTCGAGCAGATGGTCGTCGGGGACATTGCCATCGTCCGCCCGAACGAGCGCCTGCCTGCCGACGGCTTCGTCATCAAGGGCACCAGCGCGATCAACCAGGCCCCGGTCACGGGTGAAAGCATCCCGGTCGACAAGGTGCCGGTCGCAGATGCCGCAGCGGCACGCGCCAAGCCCGATGCAGTCGACGCGGAAAGCCGGGTTTTTGCTGGTACGATCAACGGCGGCGGCGCGATCGAGATCGAGGTGACACGCCGTTCCAATGAAAGCGCGCTTGCCAAGGTCGTGAAGATGGTGAGCGAAGCGGAGACGCAGAAGTCGCCGACGCAGCGCTTCACCGACCGGTTCGAACGGATCTTCGTGCCCGCCGTCCTGGTCCTGTCAGTGCTCCTGCTGTTCGCATGGGTGGTCGTCGACGAGCCGTTCCGCGACAGCTTCTATCGCGCGATGGCGGTGCTGGTGGCGGCAAGCCCGTGCGCGCTCGCGATCGCAACGCCGAGCGCGGTCCTGTCGGGCGTTGCCCGTGCAGCGCGGGGCGGCGTGCTCGTGAAGGGCGGTGCACCGCTCGAAAACCTCGGGTCGCTCAAAGCGATCGCTTTCGACAAGACGGGCACGCTGACCGAAGGTCGTCCGCGCATCACTGATGTCGTGCCCGTCGATGGCGCCGATGAAGGCGAGTTGCTGGCGCTGGCTGTCGCCGTCGAAGCGTTGAGCGACCATCCCCTGGCCCAAGCGATCGTCAAGGACGGCCGCGAACGTCTGAACGATCGTGCCGTGCCGACTGCCGGCGACCTCAAGAGCCTGACCGGTCGGGGCGTCACCGCGAGCGTGGATGGCGAGACGGTGTGGATCGGCAAGGCCGAGATGTTCGGAAGTGAGGGCATTCCGGCGCTGGGGCAGGGCGCGCAGGACGCAATCGCGAAGCTGCGCGAGAACGGCCGCACGACAATGGTGGTCCGCAAGGGGGACCGCGACCTGGGCGCGATCGGCCTGATGGACACGCCTCGCGAAGCTGCCAAGACCGCGTTGCGTCGGCTGCACGAGATGGGCGTGTCGCGGATGATAATGATCTCCGGCGATCACCAGAAAGTCGCCGAAGCGATCGCCGACGAAGTCGGGATCGACGAAGCGTGGGGCGACCTCATGCCCGAAGACAAGGTTGCCGCGATCAAGAAGCTCGCCGGCGAAGACAAGGTCGCGATGGTGGGCGACGGCGTGAACGATGCGCCGGCGATGGCAAGCGCCACGGTCGGCATCGCGATGGGCGCGGCGGGGTCGGACGTTGCGCTGGAGACAGCCGACGTGGCGCTGATGGCCGACGATCTGGCGCACCTGCCATTCGCAGTCGGTCTTAGCCGCCATACCCGTGGAATCATCCGGCAGAACGTCTTCGTCAGCCTGGGTGTCGTCGCCTTCCTGGTGCCTGCTACCATCCTCGGCCTCGGCATTGGGCCAGCGGTGGCGGTTCATGAGGGATCGACGCTGCTCGTCGTCATCAATGCGCTCAGGCTGCTCGCCTACCGCGATCCGGCGGGGAAGGCGGCATGAAGTGGCTGATCGCCTTCGACCTCGACGGCACGCTTGCCGAGAGCAAGCGGCCGTTATCGGAGGATATGGCCGCAATCCTCGCCCGATTGCTCGCCATCACGGATGTGGCGGTGATCTCGGGCGGGGACTGGCCGCAGTTCGAAAAGCAGATCGCCTCGCGCCTTCCTGCCGGCGTCGCGCTCGACCGTCTCTGGTTGATGCCGACCACAGGCACGAAACTCTATCGGTTCATCAATGGCGCTTGGCGCGCGGTCTATGCCGAACTGTTCGACGACGCGGAGAAGGCGAAGATCCGCACGGCCTTCGATCAGGCGCTGACCGATGCCGGTCTCGCCGACGAACGTATCTGGGGCGAACGGATCGAGGACCGGGGCAGCCAGATCACCTTTTCGGGCCTGGGGCAGGCAGCGCCGCTGAAGGAAAAGGAAGCGTGGGATCCTGACCGAAAGAAGAGGACCGCGTTGCAGGCCACGTTGCGCGCGAAGCTGCCGGAGCTCTCGATCAATCTCGGTGGCACGACATCGATCGACGTGACCAGAGCAGGGATCGACAAGGGCTATGGCCTGAAGCGCCTGAGTGCCGAGAGCGGTGTCCCGCTCGACGGGATGCTGTTCATTGGGGATGCGATATTCCCCGGTGGGAATGACTATCCCGCTGCTGAAATCGGCCTCGACACAGTGAGGGTGCGCGACGTCGCGGAAACCACCGCCGTCGTGACCGCCATCATCGCGTGTCTGCACCGATAGGATCAAGATACATGGTCGGCTCCATCGCGGAATGCCGCATTGTCAAAGCTCTGGCTTCTGTCGCTTAGGGCAGCGCTTCCTAAAACGAAAAGAAGGCAATGTGCGCGTCTCCGCGAACAAAGCCTCCAGCGATCAATCTAAGAGATTCCGCCGCGCTTCTCAATCGTAGGGGGCGTTTGCGGGAGGGGGCGGAATCCTACGCTAAGGATTTGGGCCAGCGATATTCCCCGGTTAGATTGATGTGTTCCCATCCCAACGGCGAGACGTGGGCGAGTAGATCAGGCGCGATATGGGTACCGCTGGCGGCCCGGGTATTGACGACCTCGCCGAGCTTCATGGTGTTCCAGAATATGATGATGGCGGCGAGCAGGTTCATTCCGGCGATGCGATAGTGCTGGCCTTCGCCGGATCGATCCCGGATTTCACCTCGGCGGTGGAAGCTGATGGCGCGCTTTAGGGCGTGGTGGGCCTCACCCTTGTTGAGGCCGATCTGAGCCTGGCGCTGGAGGCCGGCATCAAGAATCCAGTCGATCATGAACAGGGTTCGCTCGATGCGGCCCACCTCTCGCAATGCGAGGGCCAGCTCATTCTGGCGCGGGTAAGAGGCGAGCTTGCGAAGAATCTGGCTGGGGGCGACGATCCCCGCTGCGATCGTCGCCATGATGCGCAGGATGTCGGGCCAGTTGCGCTCGATGAGCGGTTCATTGATCTTACCTCCGACCAGCGCTCGCACATTGGCCGGCGTCGCGTTGGGCGTGAAGGCATAGAGTCTTTTCTGAGGGAGATCGCGGATACGGGGGGCGAACCTGTAGCCGAGCAAGGCGCAGGCGGCGAACACATGATCGGTGAAGCCGCCCGTGTCGGCAAAATGCTGGCGAACGCGGCGGCCCGCGTCATTCATGAGCAGCCCGTCCAGGATATAGGGAGCCTCGCTGACCGTTGCCGGGATCACCTGGGTTGCGAACGGCGCATATTGATCGGACACATGGCTGTATCCCTTGAGGCCCGGGACGTTGCCATATTTCGCGTTGATCAGATTCATCGCCTCGCCCTGCTCGGTAGCAAGGAAGAACTGCCCGTCGCTGGATGCCGATTGCCCTTGTCCCCAGAAGGCGGCCATGGGCAGGGCGGCGTGGGCCTCCACGATCATGGCGAGCGCCCGATCATAGGCGCTGCCTTCGACATGCCAGCGCGCGATCCGCAGCAATTCCCAGAAGCTGTGCGTGTTGGTCGCCGCCGCCATCTTGCGCAAACCGAGATTGACGCCTTCCGCCAGCAACACGTTCATCAGGCCGATCCGGTCGCTGCAGGGCGCGCCGGTGCGCAGATGCGTGAACGCCTCGGAAAATCCGGTTCGCTCATCGACTTCCAGCAACAGATCGGTGATCCTCGCGGGCGGGAGCTGTTGATAGAGATCGAGCACGAGATCCTCGGCCCCTTCGGGCGTGTCGGCCCTCAGCTTGTCGATGTGCAGCTTGCCGTTCTCGATGATGCCGCCTGGGATCGTGCCGGTTCGCGCCGCGCGGCCAAACTCCTTCAGCCGTGTATCCAGTCGAGCCCTGCGCTCGGCCAGCCATTCGCCGGGTCGCAGCGGCACGGCGAGCCGCGCGGTCTGCTCTATCGCCTGTGGCGGGACCAGAAGCTGCTTGAGGTCGCCATAGCGGCGCGATCCCGCCAACCATATGTCACCGGACCGGAAGGCGTCGCGGATGTGGAACAGCACCGCGATTTCCCAAAGCCGGTGGTCGCCGCTGGGCTCAGCGCAAAGATGACGATGCCATTTCGAGTTGGGACGTAGAAAATCCACCGGCGGATCGACCTTGATCCCGTTACGCAGCATCGCAACGGCCGCCAGAAGAGGCGTGGCGATCGGCGCCGCCTGCATGTCGAGCAGGCGCAGCATCCTGGGCGCGTAGAGGCGGAAACGGTGATAGCCGTCCAGCACACGGCTGAGCGGGTCGGCCGCGAGCACGTTGGTCAGCGCGGAGGCCGTGGCGACAAGGGTTCTGAACCGTTCCCAGCCAGGCCCGGTGGCGATTATCCCGTCCAGGGCCGTGCCATCGTCCTGCGCTCCAAGCAAAGCACCACCGATTTCGGCAAAGGACTTCAGCGTGTCCCGAACGGCCGCCTTTTCGTCGGCGATCCTGGTGTTGCAAAGGCGTTCGGAGGCCCGATAGAGACGGCCTACGATGCGATCGTGGGTCTCCACGATGACATCGGCCAGCGATGACCGCCATTCCAGGGTGCAGACAGCGAGGATCGCAAGCCGCCTGTCTTCGGGCAGATCACGCATGCCGTCGGCGTAATAGCGCTCGCCCTGCCGGCGAAGCCGGGTCACACGATGCGCCGGCACGCCGTCCAGCAAATCCGCCGGAAGATCGAACCTTTGAAGATATTCCAGTCGATCCATCAGCCGGTTAGCGGCTGCTGAATTTGCGCCAACCTCGAACTGTCGCAGCCATACGAAGCGCGTGACGCGACCATCCACCGTATCCTCCAACAGGTGAGCCAAATTCTCGCTCAGGGTTGGCGTGATGCGATGGGCGATAAGATCCTCGATCCGGCGCTCGGCCTCAACCAGCGCATCGGCGCAAAGGCGCTCGATCGTCGAGGAGCCGGGAAGGATCGTGCGGGTGCGGCGACACTCCGCAACGAAGCGACGGGCAAGATCCTCATTCGATGTCGCCGCCTCGGCTTCCCGAGCGATCCATTCGCGCAAATCCCGTGCGCCCCGCCCCGAAAAGGAGCGATAGCCGTAGATTCGGCGAAGGTCCGCCAGATGCTCGTGCCGGGTCTCCTCGCGCGCGGCATAGAGGAGTAGATCGTCGCTGGTCAGGCCGAGCTGGGCCGCGACGAAATCCGATACCTGCGCCGGGATCAACTCGCCAGGAGCGAGCACCCGGCCCGGGTAGCGCAGGACGCACAGTTGCAGCGCGAAGCCAAAACGATTGTGGGCGCGCCGGCGCTGGCGGATATGCCCGAGATCCTCATCGCTGAGGGTATAGTGCCGCAGCAGCTCACCTTGATCGACCGGCAAGTGAAGCAGCGCCTCGCGCTGTCGATCGGTCAGGGTCACGCGACGCGGCATACATGCTCCTTATTCTTTCCGAGCTACGGTTTGAGATAGCTTGATTGAGATGCTGGTTAAGATACACAATAGCCCAATCTTATGTGCTCATGTTCGTCACCGCCTCAAACCTTCGTTTGTGATCCATGCTGATCGGCTACGCCCGCGTGTCCAAAGCCGACGGCTCGCAGTCGCTCGACCTGCAGCACGATGCCCTTCGCGCTGCCGGTGTCGAGCCAGGCAATATCTATGATGATCGTGCATCCGGTAGCCGTGATGATCGCCCCGGTCTTGCCGCCTGCCTGAAATCGTTGCGCGACGGCGATGTCCTCATCGTTTGGAAGCTCGACCGGCTCGGCCGAACGCTCACCCACCTGGTCAGCACGGTGCAGAATCTGTCGGATCGCGGTATCGGTCTGCGGGTGCTCACCGGCAAGGGCGCGCAGATCGACACCACGACGCCATCGGGCCGGATGGTGTTCGGCATTTTTGCCACACTGGCGGAGTTTGAGCGGGATATGATCCGCGAGCGCACCATGGCTGGCCTGGCCGCTGCCCGCGCGCGGGGACGCAAGGGTGGCCGCAAGTTCGCCCTCTCCAAGGCCCAGGTGCGGCTCGCTCAGGCTGCTATGGCCCAACGCGACACGTCCGTTTCCGACCTCTGCAAGGAACTCGGGATCGAGCGCGTCACTCTCTACCGCTATGTCGGTCCCAACGGGGAACTCCGGGATTACGGTCAGCGCGTGCTTGCTGCCAAAACGCGATGATGATGACGGGAGCCCCGATCAAACTTACCCAAGCGGACGCCGCAGACGTTGCAGACCTGTACAACCGTTGCAGCGACTATTTCCTGTTGCAGGACGGGGCCGCGCCCACGCTGGACGATGCTCGCGAGCTTTTCTCCGATGTGCCGCCCGAAAAGAGCGCCCACAATCAAGCTGTCCTGGGATGGAAGGGGCCTGGCGGCCTATATGCAATCGCGGCCATCCTCCGCGATTATCCGCGTGATGGCACATGGTATCTCGGCTTCATGATCGTAGATGCCGCACAGCGTGGTCGTGGCGTCGGACGCTCAATTTACTCGACGGTCGAAAGCTGGGCCGCTGCGAGAGGTGCCACAGAGATTCGGTTGGCCGTGCTGGAAGCGAATGAAGCGGCAGAGCGATTTTGGCGTTCTCTCGGCTTCATTGAGTATCGGCGCGTTGGGCCAGACACCTTCAAAATGCGTAGCCATCGCCGGATAGAACTGAGCCGTCGCCTTTCTGGCGCGACCGTAGAAGGCAGCAACAAGTAAGATCTCGCGCCGGCTATCTGGGCGAGCTTGGCGTAGGATTCCGCCCCCTCCCGCAAACGCCCCCTGGTACAATCTGGTTTCCGACCGTTTTTCCGGGCTGAATGCCGTGACGGTCCCCGGTACGTTGCGCGACAGCCTCCATCTGCTGGCGGTCGTGCTCGACCAGGAAACCGAATTGCGGCCAAGCGA
>JAEXLC010000009.1 GCA_023445495.1 Pseudomonadota bacterium
CGCTCGGCCTCAATTCCGTCGCGTCGGGCACGCTCTCGGTCGCGGTCGGCGGCCAGGGCGACGGCACCCTCGCGACCACCGCATCGGGCGAGCGCAGCACCGCGCTCGGCGCGACGGCACAGGCGACCGGCGCGGACAGCGTCGTCCTCGGCTATGGCAGCTATGCCTCCGCGAACAACGCCGTGGCGCTCGGCGCCGGATCGGTGGCGGACCGGGGCAACAGCGTCTCTGTGGGCACGCTCGGCGGCGAACGGCAGCTGACCAATGTCGCGGCGGGCACGCAGGCGACCGACGCGGTCAACCTGGCGCAGCTGAGCGCCGTGTCGGCGACCGCCAATACCGCGCTCGCCAATGCCGCGACCGCGCAGGCCACCGCGCAGAACGCCCTCGCGGCGGCAACCGCGGGCGGCGCCACGGCCGATCAGGCGCTGCTCGTCGCCAATGCCGCGACGGGCACCGCGAATACGGCGCTGGCGAATGCGGCAACCGCGCAGAGCACCGCAAGCACGGCGCTGGCCAACGCCGCGACCGCGCAGGGCACCGCCGACACCGCGCTGGTCACGGCCAACGCCGCCGCCGCGAACGGCGCCTATTTCCGCACCAACATGACCGGCCCGGGGCCGCAGGCGACCGGCGCCAATTCGATCGCGGTGGGCAGCAACTCGGTGGCGGGCGGCGAATCGTCGGTGGCGATCGGCAATGGCGCAAAGGCGGTCACCGGCCAGGCGGTGTCGATCGGCGCGGGCAACACGGCGAGCGGCAACGGTGCCGTGGCGATCGGCGATCCCAACACCGCGACGGGCCCCGGCGCGGTCGCGCTGGGCCGCAACAACACCGCCACGGGCCAGGGCGCGGTGGCGCTGGGCAACCAGAGCATCGCGAACGGCGCTTCGGCGGTGGCGCTGGGCGACGGTGCCAATGCCGGTGCCGCGGGCAGTGTCGCGATCGGCCAGGGCGCGGTCGCGACCCGCGCCGGACAGGTGGCGATGGGTTCGGCGACGTCGACCTACACCATGGCGGGGATCAACTCCTCGGCGAGCCGCGCGGCGCAGCAGGGCGCGCTCAGCCTGGTGACCAGCGACGCCGCCGGCAATCTTGCGACGACCACGCTCGACCTCAACGAGCTCAGCGGGCTCGGCGCCCGCATGACCAACGCCGAGAGGCGCATCGATCTGAACGCCCGCCGCGCCGATGGCGGCATCGCGGCGGCGATGGCGCTGGCCGGCACGACGATCCCTTCCGACATGACGGTGGCGGTGTCGTTTAACCTCGCGACCTATCGCGGTGAGCAGGGTTTCTCCGGGGCAGCGGTGGCCAAGATTGACGACCATGTCTGGGTGAGCGGCGGCTTCGCCGGTTCGACTGTCAAGGGCTCGACGGGCGGCCGGGTCGGTATGACTTTCGGTTGGTAACAGAGTCGGCAGGCGGTCCAGGCTGTGAACGGATCGCCTGCCACTCCACCCTCGCCCAATCCGTGAAACGCAGAAACCTGAGGTGAGTGCGAACGGACGATGGGCATCGGCACTTCTCGACTCCTTGGCCGTTACGGCCGGGTCACGACTGGGCCGGTAGGTTATAACCGCGACGCTTCGGCTTCACCCCGCGAGCCTCCAACAATCGCGTTGGGGCCTTAGCGGTTCAACTGGCCAGCTAACGAATGTCAGCTTCCTGCGATCTTCCCTCAAAAGCGGTCGGTCTACAAACGGCCTAAATCCAGTCCTTTGCGAGCGACAGATGCAGTGTCCGCTATTGGGGCGTTTGCTGCCAATCGCGGCTGCGACCAGCTAGTTCGACGCGTTCCATCAACGGCGAATTACGGCCGTGGAGACAAACCGTGGGACATTCACCTTATGATCCCGCCGTGCAGTGCCGGCCTGCGTGGAACGCGGGCAAGACTGTCGGCGCCAAGCGACCGCTGACACAGAAGCAAATCTGGGCCGTTCGCTTCTTCCTGGATCGAGAGGGCCGCGTTCGTGACAGGGCGCTGTTTGACCTAGCGATCGATAGCAAGCTGCACGGTTGCGACTTGGTGAAGATCAAGATCGGCGATCTCGTATCTGGGGTGGACATCAGGACCAGAGCGATCGTCATCCAGCAAAAGACCGGAAAACCCGTGCAGTTCGAGCTGACAGCTGATGTCAGAGCGAGTTTGCTCGCCTGGTTCGAACATCGACGCGGCACGGTCCACGACTACGCTTTTCCCAGCCGAGTTGACCATGCCGGCCACCTCAGCACGCGCCAATACGCCCGACTTGTCGATGAGTGGGTCGAGGCAGTCGGACTTCGCCGTGCCGACTATGGTACACACTCACTACGGCGCACGAAGGCTTCGATGATCTACAAGGCCACCGGCAATCTTCGCGCGATCCAGATCCTGCTGGGTCATACGAAGATCGAGAACACGGTCCGATATCTCGGCGTCGACATTGAAGATGCTTTGACGCTTGCTGAACGAACAGAAATCTGAGGCTGGGCGGTCCATCCGCGCTCAAGATGGGCCGTTCCGAAGCCGGACGGCTGTGCGCCCCAAATTGTCGCCGTTCGGTAACCGTCGCATTTGTGGAGGTTTCATGGATGTAAACCGCAGAACGTAGCTCGGAGTGGGCGTCGCCACGCTGGCGTTCTTGCCCAGATCCGCGCCACTGAAAGTGCCGAGCGTGGCCTCGCTGACGCTAACCGTCGACATGGTCATGGTCCCTTGATCTAGCTCGGCCGCGCGGTCTGCAACTGCCTCGCAGCATCCTTCAGCACCTCGCGGCGGACCTTGCCGAGCGGTGTCAACGGCAATGCGTCGATATAGGCGACGCGGACCGGAGGAAGTTCCGGGATGGCGAGAGCGTCGCCGATTTCCCGCTCCGAGGTCTCGCCATCGCACACGATCGCCAGCCAAGGCTGGAGGACGCCATTCTCATCTTCCAGTGCGAAAGCAGCTGCAGCTGCAACGCCGGCCACCGCGAGCACAGGATTTTCCAGCGCGGCCGGAAGAAACTTCTGGCCGCCCAAGTTCATGACCTCGTCCTCGCGACCTTCGATCTCGAGCATGCCATCGGCGCGTACCGTGCCGATATCGCCGGGATAGAACCAGCCGTCGTGAAAACGATCGTCCTGCGTCACGCCCAGATAGCCCTGCGCGACGTCACCACCACGCACGCGAATCCGGCCCATCGTGCCGTTGGGCAGCGGAACGTTCTGCGTATCGACCACCTCGATCTCGCTCCACGGCGTGATCCAGCCGACCGCGGCTTCACTGCCCAAGCTGGCCGCGAAACCGTTGGTGCACACACCCGCCTCGGTCGAGGCATAGGTGACGTTTACGGTGCCGAGCCGCAGGGCCGCGCGCTCGCGCAACTTGCGGGGGGCGTGGGCGCCGCCGATCGCGATCTGCAGGCCGGGAAGGGGCGTCGCTTCTGCCGGCAGCGCGTCGAGCACCAGCGCGAGCTGCGCGGGTGCCGCCAACATGCCGGTCGGCTGCAGGATCGGCAACGCCCGGACGAGCTGTGCGGGATCGGGGGAGGCGAACAGCACTGTGCCGCCCCGCGCCCAGCACCAGAGAAACAGCGGCAGCGCGCCGCTCTCGGGCCCCACCAGCGAGAGCAACCGCTCATAGCCGAAATTACGCGTCCAAGTATGCTCGATCCGCCGGTCCATCAGCGCCCAGCTCATGCCGACTGCTTTGGGTTCGCCGGTCGATCCGGAGGACAGCTGGACCCGGCCGAGCGCCTCGGCGTCGATCAGCACCGGCGCGGGCATATCCGAACCATCCAGTGCGCTGGCGAACCATGACGCATCGACGAGCAGATCGGGCGCAAGCGTGGTATCCTCGCTGAGCAGAGCCGTCGCCCTAGTAAGCGCCGCCATCGGCCGCGCCATTTCCGGCAGCAGCGACACGGTGGGAATGCCGCGCCGGGCACAGGCGAGGACGAGCAGCAAATGGCGATAGGTATCGCGCAAGCTGATGCCGACCAGCGCCGGCCCTGAGATATCCCCCGCGTCCAGCGCCGCCGCCGCCGCATCGATCGCCCGGTCGAAGTCGCGATAGCTGATATGCTCGGTGCCGTTCGAAACGGCGATCGCGAGCGGGGTCATGCGGGCGGAGAAGCGGACGAGACGGTCGAACATGGAATATCCGGAAGAAAGGTGGCCGCGACAGGTCAGGCCGCGGCTGTTGAGGGAGAAAGCGTCAGAAGCGCCAGTTGAGCGACGCGCGGGCGCCATGATCGGTGGCGCGCTCGGCGATGCTGCCAGTGTAGGAGATACCCAGCGTCATGTGCTTGCCAAGGTCGAGCTCCAGCCCGGCATCGAGGCTGGCGCTGTCGCGGTCGAGCGCGTTACCGGCGATGGCGAAGCCCGGGCCGGAGGCGAAACCGAGATCGATCACCGGCACCGTGTCGCCAAAGGCATGGCGAAGCGCCGCCGAGCCGTTGAAGCGCAGCGTGGTGCCGCCAAAATCGAGCTTGGCCTGGGTGCGCAGGCCGAATGTGCCCCAGGTCATGTTCTCTCCCTCGGTGCCGCCGTACAGCGCGGCGGGGCCGACGGCCTCGGCGATCTTCGAGCCCTTGAGGTCGACATAGGCAAGGCCGGCAAAGGGCTGGACGGTCACGCCGCTTAGCTCGCCCTTCACCGCGACTTCGCCGAATGCCTGGAAGGTATCTGCGCGGTACTTGTCGCCGGGTGTGCCGGTGAACCCGCCAAAGGCGATGCGACGCTGCGAGCGGACGTCGTTCCAGGCATAGGCAGCGCCTAGCTGGATCGAAGCGATGCCGTAGCTTCCGGCGAGATAGCCGGCAGCATGATAGGTCTCGGCCTTCTGGTTGGCATTTCCGGTGCGCAGCTCGCTGGTGCCATAGCCGGTGGCGAGGCCCGCGCGCCAATGGCCGGCGAAGCCGGCATCGAAGCCGGCGAGGAAGCCCTTGAGGTCGCGGCCATAGCCCTGCGCCGAAGCGCCGCCATGCATCGAGGCCCAGCTGCCGAGCGCATTACCCCACACCGAGAGGCCGTCCTCGCCAGCGAGACCGCCGCGCGCCAGCACCGCGTCGCGGACGAAGCGGCTGTCGTCGAGCAGCCGGCCGCGCATGCTCGCATAGTCCGAGCCCGCGAGCTGGTCGAACGCGCCCCGCGCTTCCGCCGCGGTGAGCGCGACGGTCGCGTCATAGACCGGGTTGCCTAGGCCCAGCGCCTCGATCGCCGGGGCGATCGCTGCCTGATTGCCGGTCTGCGCCACGCTCGCAAAGTCGACCGTGTTGCGGCGCAGGTTCAGCGTCACGGCATTGGCGCCATAGGTGAGGCTGGGGGTCAGGAAGGCGAGGTTCGAGGTGACGCTGGAGAAGGTGCCGGTCACGCCGCCGGTGGCGGTCAGGATCGTGTAGGTCGTGTTGATCGCATAATTGCCGTCGGCCGCCAGCACGTTGACTGCGCTGCCATTCGCGATTGTGGCGGTGCCGCCCACCACGATCTTGTCGCTCTGGCCGGACGCGTTCGCCTCGACCTCGTAGCTGCTACCCAGTAGGAAATTGAGATTGCCAGTGACGCTTAGCGTGCCGATCGAGTTGCCCGGCGCGATCGTGCCGGCGATGCTGCCGCCGCCGATCGTGCCGCTGCCCTGGAGGCGCCCGCCGGCGGCGACGTTGACCATGCCGCCCAGCGTGCCGTTGACCGAGAGCAGCTGCCCTGCCGCGACGCTCGTCGCGCCCGTGAAGCCCGCGCCGTTTCCGGTGAACAGCACAGTGCCGCCACCCTGGACCAGCAGCAAGCCGCTGCCGGTCAGCGTGCCGGCATAGGTGCCGTTCGCCGCCTGGTTGAAGACGAAGCTGGTGCCCTGGCCGATATCGACGCTGCCGGTGAACAGCGCCGAGGTGGAGACCAGGCTGCCGCCGGTGATGCGCCACGCGCTGCTGCTCGTGCCCGTAAGCGTGAGCGCGCCCGCGCCGGCCTTGACGAAGCTGCCCGCGCCGCTGAGCGCGCCGGCGAAGCTGGCGTTGGTTGCCTGGTCGAACACCACGGTGCCGGCATTCTGCACCGTGCTCTGGATCGAAGCGGCATTGCCGATCAGCGCACCGGCCTCGACGATCGTCCCGCCGGTGTAGCTGTTGGTGCCGGTCAGCACGAGCGTGCCCAGGTCGGTCTTGACCAAGGCCGAGCTGCCGGTGAGCGCCGAGGCGATGGTGGCGGTGAGGTTCGCACCCGCCGCGCTGCCGTCGCCGACGCGGATCGTCGCCTGACTGCCGGAAAGCGCCAGCGCGCCGCCCGACAGCGTGTAGCCGTTGCTGGCGAACTGGAGTCCGGTGGCCGAGACCTGGCCGGCGCCGTTGTCGATCGTCACCGCGCCGCCGGTGCCCTGGAACACCGCGAAGCTTGGCACTGGCCGCATCGCGCCGTTCACATTGCCGTTGGCATCGGTCCAGTTGCGAGCGGTCGCGCTCCAGATCCCGGCACCGCCATTGACGGCGCCATTGTCATGGTTCGCGGCGAGGCCGCCGTCCCAGAAGGCAAGGGTGGCGCCGTTGGTGTTGACCAGGTTGACCTGTCCCACGGCGCCGGTCTGCACCGACAGGCCACCAGCGGCGGCGCCGGTCACGGTGCCCAGCGTCAGGCCATTGTCGGTCAGCGCCCCGCCATAGGAGATAAGACGATAGACGCCTGCGCCGAAGTTCGGCTGTGCCGTGACGTTGAGCGTGCCGTCGAGCGTCAGGTCGCCGCTGACCGCGAACAGGGCGGTGGTCGAGGGTTGGGCCAAAGTGACGTCGAGCATCGCGCCCGAGGCAAGGCTGAGCGCGCCCATCGAGAGCGTGCTGCCGGTCGCGCCGACTAGGTGCGCGCCGTCCGCGATGCGGACGGTGCCGCCGATGCTGCCGGTGCCCGACAGCGTGCTCGAGACCTCGACGTTGCCGCCAAGCTGGCCGGTGACCGCGAGACCGCCACCCGACACATTGGTGGTGCCGGTGAATGCGGCGCTGTTGCCGCTCAGCGTCAGCACGCCTGGGCCGTTCTGGGCGAGGGTACCGGTACCCGAGAAGCTGCCGGCATAGGTCGTAGCATTTGCGCGATCGAAGGCGAGCGTGCCGCCGTTGATCTGCGCGGCGCTGCCCGCGAAGCTGCCGTGCAGCACCGAGGTGCCGCCGGCCTGCACCAACGTACCGGTGCCGAGATTGGCATCGATTGTCGCGCCATTCAGCGTGTAGGTTGCGGCGGTAAGCGTGCCGGTGCCGGACAGCGTGCCGGCGAGCGCGAAGGTGCCGACGGTCTCGTTGAAACCTTGCAGGTCGAGCGTGGTGCCCGCCGCGACGGTCACCGCTGCGGCGTCGGCGAGACGGTCGCTGGCGCCAAGGCGCAGCGTGCCGGCGTCGATGTTGACGGTCGCCGTGGCGGTGGTGCGGTTGAGCAGCGAGGTGCCCGAATGCTGGAGCAGCGTGCCGGCGCCGAGATTGGCGTTCACCGTCGCGCTGTCGAGGATGTAGGTCGTCGCGCTGAGCGTACCCGTGCCCGACAGCGTGCCGGCCAGCGCGAGGCTGCCCACGCTGTCATTGAAGCCCTGGAGATCGAGCGTGGTGCCGCTCGCGACGGTCACCACCGCGGCGTCGGCCAGGCGATCGCTCGCGCCGAGGCGCAGCGTGCCGGCATCGACGTTCACAGTCGCGGTCGCCGTGGTGCCCTTGAGCAGCGAGGTTCCCGAATGTTGGATCAGCGAGCCCGCGCCGAGATTGGCGTTCACCACCGCGCCGTCGAGCATGTAGGTCGCAGCGCTGAGCGTGCCGGTGCCCGAGAGCGTGCCGGCGAGTGCGAGCGTGCCGACCGTATCGCTGAAGCCCTGGAGATCGAGCACGGTGCCGCTCGCGACGGTGAGCACCGCGCTATCGACGAGGCGGTCGTTGCCGCCGAGGCGCAGCGTGCCACCGTCGACGTTCACGGTCTCGGTTGCCGAGCTACCGTTGAGCAGCGAAGTGCCCGAGTGCTGGAGCAGCGTGCCGGCGCCGAGGTTCGCAGCCACCACTGCGGCGTCGAGTGTATAGGTGCTCGCGGTGAGCGTGCCGGTGCCCGACAGCGTCCCGGCGAGCGCCAGGCTGCCGACGGTGTCGTTGAAGCCTTGCAGGTCGAGGGTGGTGCCGGCGACGACGCCGACCGCTGCCGTTTCAACGATCCGGTCATTGCCGCCCAGTCGCAGCGTGCCGCCGGTAATATTGACCGTCTCGGTCGCAGTCGTGCCGTTGAGATAAGACAGGCCCGAATGCTGGATCAGCGTGCCCGCGCCGAGATTGGCGTTCACTGTCGCGCTGTCGAGCGTGTAGGTGCCGGCGGTGAGCGTGCCGCTGCCGCCGAGCGTACCGGCGAGCGCCAGGCTGCCGACGGTCTCGTTGTACCCCTGCAGATCGAGCGTCGCGCCGGCGAGCATGGTAACGGCCGCGGTGTCGGCCAGCCGCTCGTTTGCGCCGAGCATCAGCGTGCCGCCCTCGACATGCACTGCCGAGCCGGCCGAGCTGCCGTTCAGCAATGTGGTACCCGAGATCTGGTGGATCGCGCCGCCGCCCAGGTCATGGTCGATCGTGCCGCCGAGGAAATTGTAGAGGGCGGCGGTCAGCGTGCCGCTGCCGATCAGGTTGCCCTGGATCGTGAAGGCGGCGACCGTCTCGTCGAAACCGTTCAGGTCGAGCGTGGCGCCGTTCATCACTTCGAGCGTCGAATCGTCGGCGAGCACGCCCGATGCGCCGAGGCGTAGCGTGCCGTCCGCCACCTGGGTGAGGCCGGTATAAGTATTGGCGCTCGAGAGCGTCAGCACACCGGTGCCTACCTTTACCAAGCCGCCGGTACCGCCGATCACGCCGGCGAAATCGCTGTCCTGGTTGTCGGTGCCGAGGGTCAGCGTGTTCGCGCCGAGCGCGACGGTGCCGGTGCCCGAGAGGTTGGCGATGGTCGCACCGCTGGTCGTGCCGGAAATGTCGAACGCGCCATTGGCGATCACCGCGCCTGCGCCGGTCGTGCCGGTGCCGGCGAGCGCCAGCGTCGCGCCGCTGTCGATCGTGGTGGTGCCGGCATAGGTGTTAGCGCCGCGCAGCGTGCTGGTGCCCGCGGCGAAGGTGAGGCCACCATCGCCCGAGACGATGCCCGAGAAGCTGCCGCCGCCGTTGATCGCCAGGCTGTTGGTGCCGAGCAGGACCGCGCCGGTGCCGCTCAGGCCGCCGATATGCGTGTCGCCGGCATGGAGATCGATGTCGAGCGTACCGTCGACCTGCGCGGCGCCCGTCAGCGCGCCGTCGAAGCCGACGAGATAAAGCGACGCACCCGCATCGATCGTGGTGGTGCCGGTGTAGAGCTGCTCGCCACCAAAGGTGCCGTAGCCGCCGCTGATATGGACGCCGCCGGTGCCCTCGATCGTGCCCGAATAGGACTGATAGCCATTGGTGATCTCGAGCGTCTTGGAGCCGAGCTGGACGCTGCCGAAGTCGGAAAGGTCGGCGATGGCGAGGCTGTCGGCGTTGATGCCCGAGATGTCGAAAGTGCCGAAGACGACGCCGACCTCGGCATTCGTGCCCAGGCTGGCATCGCCAGCCAGCGCGACGGTGCCGTCGAACACCAGGAGCTGCGATAGGTCGCTCGCGCCGCTAAGGGTCAGGGTGCCGGTGCCGTCCTTCCAGAACAGGCCGTTGCCACCGGATAGCGAGCCGGAGAAGCTGGTATCGGCATTGTTGCTGCCCGCCCGGAACCAGTCATCGCCAAGCAGGACACCGCCGCTGCCGCCAAGCCCCGCGACCGACATCTGGCCGAAGGTCCCGCGAAGGTCGAAAATGCCGTTCGCGGTCACCCCCGAATTGGAGATCGAGGCATCGCTTACCGGGATGCCGATGGAATTGGGAACCGTATTCGAGGTGAGCAGCGCCAGGATCGCGCCCGCGTCGATCACAGTGTCGCCGCTATAGCCGTTGGTGCCGGTGAGGATGGTGGCGCTGTTGCTGGTGAGGTGCAGGCCGCCGCTGCCCAGGATCACGCCGCCGAATGCGCGGCTGAGATTGGAACCTGTGATCGTCAGCGTCGTGGCGCCGAGATTGACCGTGCCGACGGCCCCGTCGCTGTTCAGCGAGCCGATTGCAGTCGCGCCGCCGGTCAGGGCGGACAGATCGAGGGTGCCGCCGCGCATCAGCACAAAGGCAGAGTCGCCCAGCGCCCCGGCGCCCGAAAGGGCGAGCGTGCCGTCCTCGATAAAGGCGCTGACCAGCGTGTTCTGGCCGGTAAGGGCGAGCGTTCCCGCGCCCGACTTGACGATGCCCTGCGCGTAGAAGGGATTGGGATCGGGCACGCTGTGCAGGGTGCCGGCGAAGGTGGTCGCCACGTCGTTGTTGAGCATCAGCACGTTTCGGCCGATATTGATGGTGCTGCCGGCGACGCCGGACAGGTTGTTCACTGTCGCCAGTTCCAGGTCGTTGCCGGTGTTGAGCTCGGCGTTGGCAGCCGAAAGGGTGAGCGAGGCCGATCCCGCCAGCGCCTCGGCATCCGCCAGGGTCAAGGCCCCGTTGGCAACGATCACATCGCCAGTGAACGTCCCGGTTCCGTGGAGCCTGGTTTCTCCCGAACCTGCGACGGTGAGCGTTCCGGTACCCGAAAGGCCATTCACCGAGACGAGGTCCGCCCGGTCCGTGGTCAAGGTGCCGCCGTCCAGAACGACCGCGCCGGCCAGCGCACCATGGGTGCCGCCGTCGCCGATCGTCAGGTTCGCGCCGTTTAGCAGCGTGGTCTGGCCGCCATAGGTCCAATCGGTAGTGACGACCTGTGTGCCCGATCCGATTGTCACTTTGCCATCGACGCCGCCGGTGATCGTGCCGGCAAAGCCGGTGGTGCCGCCGTCGCCGGCGAGCGCAAGATGGCCGGCGCCGAGCTCGACGGTGCCATTGCCTGTCAGCGTGGTGATCTCGAGCCCGTTGGACATGGCTGAGATGTCGAGCGTGCCATTGGCGATGAAGTGCTGGCTGGCGAAACTGCCCGAGCCGAATAGCGCCAGCCTGGCGCCGCTGTCGATCAGGGTATCGCCCGTGTAGAGCTGGCCGCCAGCCAGGCGGAAGCTGCCGCCCAGGACCGACAGTGCGCCGCTGCCCTGGATCGTACCGGCGAAGCCGATCGACATCGGGTCGGCATTGCCGATCTGGAGCCGGTTGGCGCCGAGCTCGACGGTACCGCCAAAGCCGATCAGGTCGCGCACGGTGTAGGCACCGCCCGCCGCGTTCGACACGTCGAACGTGCCGCCGGTGATCAGCAGCCTGGCATTCGCGCCGAGCGTGCCGCCGTCCGCGACCGCCAGCATGCCGTCGCCCAAGGCCACATAGGAAAGGTCGCTCTGCCCGGTCAGGGTAAGCGCGCCGAAGCCGTCAAAGGCGGCGCCCACGAAATCGTTGGTGCTCGCATCGACGAAGGTGCCGCCGAAGGTCAGGTTGCCGGTCGTCGTCACGTGCACGCCGCCGTTGCCGAAGCGCACGATGCTGCCGGCAACGCCGTACAGGTTGTTGACCTGGGTATCGCCGGCAGTGCCGGTCAGGTCGAGCGTCGCGCTCGCGCCAGTCAGTCCGACGGCGATGCTGCCCTGGAGCGCCGTGGCGTGGTCGAGCGCCAGCGTGCCGGCCGAGATCCGTGTCACGCCGGTAAAGCCGCTGGCACTGCTGCCGATATGCGTGGTGCCGCTGCCCGCCTGGATGAAGGTGCCGCCGTTGCCGCTCAAGCCCTGGATCGTGACGCTGTCCGAGCGGTTGACGATCAGCGCGCCGCCGTTCACGGCGATCGTGCCCGCCACCGATCCGCTGGTGCCGCCATCGCCGAGCGTGAGCACGGCACCGCCCGAGACGGTGGTGCCTCCGGTATAGCTGTTGTCGCCGGTCAGCGTCAGCGTGCCGCCGGCGATCACGAGCGTGCCGCCATTGCCACTGACCTCGCCGGCGAAATTGCCGCCATTGGTGAGTGTCAGTTGGTTGCCGTTGGTGTTGAAGCCGCCAGCGCCCGAGAGACTGCCGATCGTTTCGTCGGCGCCGAACAGTTCGGCCGTGCTGCCGGCATTGAGGATCAGCGCGCCGGTGTCGGCAAGCGCGTCACCCAGTTCGAGGCGCAGCGTGCCGGCGTTCACCGTGGTCGAGCCGGTATAGCTGTTGTTCCACAGGGTAAGCGTTCCGGTGCCGGCCTTGACGACATTGCCCGCACCGCCGATGACATTTGCGAGGTTCCAGTCGTTGGCCTTGTCGATCGTCAGCGTGCCGTTGGTGAGCACATAGCTGGTGTAGAGATCGCCGCTCGCGCTGCCATCGCCGAGAACGAGGTTGCCCCCATTGAGCGCCACGCTGCTGAGCGAGCCGGTGCCCGTGAATGCCAGTGTGCCGCCGGTCAGGTTGAGCGCGCCGGTGTTGAACTGGCCGGCGAAATTGCCACCATTGGCGATCGTCAGCGTATAGCCGCCAAGATAGGCGTTGCCCGTGCTGCTGCCCGAGAAGCTCCCGACGCTCGAATTTCGGTCGAGCAACTGAAAGACGCCGTTGGCCGTGACGTCCGAATTGGCAACCGAACCGGCGCCGGTCAGCCTGAACTGCGCGCCGTTCGCGATCGTGGTGGCGCCCGAATAGGTATTGGCGCCGCCTAGTGTCAGGAAACCGCCGGAAAGCGTCAACCCGCCGGTGCCCGAGATGATGCCGGCATAGGTGTTGCCGAGGCTCGCGTTGACGATCTCCAGAGTCTTGCTGCCGAGCACGACGGTGCCGCCATTGCCGTACACGGTCTGGATCGCGGTGCCCGGGCCGCTCACGCCGGAAATGTCGAAGCTGCCGCTATCGACGCCGACATAGGCCGCGTTCGCCAGAGACGCGGTGCCCGCAAGCGCGAGCGTGCCATTGGCGACATACATCCCGAGCCGTACGCCACTGGTGTCGCCGCTAAGCGTCAGCGTGCCGGCACCGTCCTTCGTGAGGTTGGTGTTGTTCGGCATGCCGGTGCTGAGCGTGCCGGCGAAGATCGTGTTGGCGCTGTTGCTCAGCGTCGCGCTCTTGCCCGACAGCAGAACCTGGCTCCCGCCCACGCCGGAGAGGTTGCGCAGGGTAAGGTTCGTCGAGACCGCGCTTGCATCGAGAATGGCGGTGGAGCCGGTCAGCGCGACAGCGGAGCTGGTGCCGAGCGCATTGCTGGTATTCAGCGCCAATCGCCCGGCTTCGATGGTCGTGGTGCCACTATAGGTGTTGGTACCGTAGAGCGAGAGCGTGCCTGCCCCTCGCTTGACCATATTGCCGGCGCCGGAAATGGGGCTCAGCTGGCTGGCGCTGCTGGCCTCATCGAAGATCAGCGTGCCCTGGTTGTTGAAAACGCTGTTGCCGGAGCGGAACGCCGCCGCCGAACCCTGCAGCGTTGCGCCCGCCTCGATCGTCGTCCCGCCGCTCCAGTTGTTGCCGGCGTTGGTCAGCACGATCGTGCCACCGCCGCCGATCACCAGCGGCTGGGAGCCGCCCGATTCGCTGATCTGGCCGGTGAGCGTCGCCACCACACCCGTATCGGCCTCGAGGCGGGTCGGGTCGTTGACCGGGTCGCTGGCAGCCAGGACGATATTGTTCGCATAGCTGCCGGTCCCGCCATACTGGATCGTCGGGTCGATCGCGGTAATCGTGCCGGTGCCGAATGCGCCCGCACTCGTCGCGCGGATCGTCGCGCCATTGACGGCGATCGTGCCGGTGAGCCCGCTGTTGGCGAAGACCAGCATGCCGCTGGGTGTGCCGTTGCCCGCCGTGATTGCCATGGCGGGGCTGGCCGCCGCGCCGTTCAGCGTCCAGGTGCCGGTGCCGGTCTTGTTGAGGATCTCGAAGGTCGTGAGGGCCGCCAGGTTCAGCGTGCCGGTGGTCGCGCCGCTGAGCGCCACCGTGTCGGTGCCGTTGCCCCCTGCTATTGCGCCGAAGGTCGCGCCGGTCACGATGTTGATCGTGTCATTGCCGTTGCTGAGGCTGATCGAGCCGGTCGTGGTCGAGCCGGCATTGAGCGTGACCGTGTCGTCATAGGTCGAAAGCGATATCGCGCCCGAGCCGCCGGAGATCACGCCGCTGTTGATGACCGTCGTCGCGGACCCCGCCGACGTGATGCCATAGGAGACGCCGATCAAGGATCCGGTATTGGTGATGCTGCCGCCACCGTTCAGCGTCGCGCCGATCGCACCGTTCACGGTTCCCGAATTGGTCAGGGTCGCGGTACCGGAGGGTACGTAGATCGCGAAGCTTGTCGCGTTGATCGTGCCCGAATTGTTGAGCGTCGATCCCGAAGCGTCGGTGCGAATGCCGATATTCGCGGTGATCGTACCACGATTGTCGAGTGTTGAGGCTGCGCCGGTGCTGCGCAGACCGGTGCTGTTGCTGCCACTGGCGTTGATCGTCGCATAGTTGGTCGCGGTGCCGCCGGCATTGAGCAGGATGGCGGCAGCGTTGCCGACGGTGATCGTACCGCGATTGTCGATCGTGCCGGCCCCGCCTGCCACGTTGATGCCGGCACTGTTGCTGGTGATGCTTGCGCCCACATTGTTGGTCAGGCTACCGCCGCTCAGGAAACTGACCGCGGTCGACGTGGCGTCGATCAGGCCCGAATTCTCGATCGTGGACGCCGCGGTGCTGCTGATCCCCACGCCACCGCGGATCGTGCCGCTGTTGGACGTCGTTCCCGTGCTGCTCCGGGCAATGCCGGCGGTCCCGCCCTGAACCGTGGCACCGGCGCCGACATAGATGTCGGTGGCGGTGGAGTTGCCGGTGTCGATACCCGCGGAAATCGCCGTTACGTCGGCGTTGGCGCGGATGATGTTGCCGGCGAGCCCCGTCTGGTTCTCGACATAGATGCCACGGTACACGCTGCTGATCGCGGCGTTGGCGGTGATCTCGACGCGCGAATTCGCGCCTTGGCCATAGCCGCCGATGCCTATGCTGGTCGCGCCTGAACTGCCATTTCCGGTGATTGCGCTGCCCGAGACGATCGTCACCAGGCCCTCGGAATAGGCGGCGATGCCGGCTTCCGCCGCGATGGTGCCGGCGCTGGTCGTGACGTTGGTGCCAGCATAGCCATAGGCGTAGACGCCCGTGCCGGCGGTCGCGGTGATGCCCACCGTTCCCAGGTTCAGGTCCGAAATGCCATTGTTGGCGCGGCTGTACACGCCATATTGGCCGGCCGCGGAGATGGTCAGCAGCGCGTCATTGTTGCTTACGCCGACCGACTCCAGCCCCCGCAGGTGCAGGCCGTCGGTGCCCGAAAGCGTCAGGGTGCCGCCGTTCAGCGTCACGCGCATGTCCGAGTTCAGGCTCTGCGCCCGGAACGCCGTCCCGCCCGGTTGCGTCGTCGAGAAGCTGTTGGATCCGTTCAGCTCGATTTGCTGAGGCGAGGGCTCGAGGTTGATCAGCCCGATGGCGTTCGCAGCCTGGCCCACCGTGGCGCCCGCGCCGGTGGTGTTCGCGATCGTCACGTCGGTGAACGTGATGGGGGCTGCAACGGTGGACAAATAGATGCCGCCGCCCGCCGGGGTGTTATTCTCCACCGTCTCCGTGCCGCTGCTGGTGATTGACCCTCCATCCTGCGGCGACGCGATCTGGGTCTGCGCCTGGGCCGGCATGGCTACCGCAGCGGCGATCAGGGCGGTGGAGCCGAGCAGGAGGTTGCGGGCGCGGCGCGCAGGGCGCTGGGTAAGGGTGATCATCTGCATTTCCTCAGCTCGGCGCGATGCGCGCGTGTACGGCGCCGGGCGCACGGGAACGGCCCGACACGCGGCAAATGGTCTTCGATTGGGAAATTCGCCGGCCGAGTGCCGACGATGTCAGGTGATGCCGAATGTCTTCCGCATCGATGCCCCCGACGCCCTGAAATATGCACGTTCCTTAAGGGAAGCACCAAAATGGCTCAACGAAACAAATTGGTACTATTTCGCTATCGCCGGAGAAATTTTGCAGTAAATACAATAGAGTCCCTGCCTCAATGACGGAAATTTCCGCACCCCATGGCTTCGCAACACCCCCAGCTCCCCCGTTATGCGACTGCCGAGGAGCTGATGCGACAGCCCCTGTTCGACGCGGCCGTGGCCAATCTGATCGATGGTCTGGCCACGCTGTATGGGGACGACCGGCGGCTGATCCGCCAACTCTCCGAATATAAGCGCGCTGTCACGTTCATGCTGGCGATCTGCATTGCGGCAGGCGAGCGCGAGGAGGATCCGGAGACCTGGCTGACGGTCGCGAAGCTGGTCGAACTGGCCGAGATCATGGCGATCGGTCCGGCGCGGCGCGTCCGGCGCTATGTTGAGGAGATGCGCGCCGACGGCTATCTGATAGAGACGCCGATGGAGGAGGACCGCCGCCGCCATCGCCTGCGGACCAGCGAGGCGATGCTGGCGATCGATCGCGAATGGGTGGCGGTGTTCCATGCGCCGCTTGCGCTGATGTTCCCAGAGGAGCAGCGCTATCGATCAGCGGTTTCGCAGGATCCGGCCTATCACCATTATTATCGGGCGCGGTCGCTGATGACGCTCGCCATGGCGCGCGAAACGATGGTCGAACACCCGCCCGTCGATTCCTTTCTGCACCAGGCGGGCGGCGCGCGTATCCTTTCCACTTTGCTGCAGGCGGCGCGCGACAATCCGGACGGCTGGACGGAGCCCGGCTTCTACTCGCTGGCGGCCGAGCGCAGTGCCACCACACGCGTGCACGTGCGCGGGATGCTCCGAACGGCCGAAGCGGTCGGCTATGTCGAGATTGCCGAGAGCCGGGGCGGGCAGGTTCGCGCTACGCCGCTGCTTGTAGAAGATTTTCGGGTGTGGACGGCGGATTCGCTTGCAACGACCGATCTCGTTTCGCTGCTGACCCAGTCCCTATGAGGCCGTGCGCTGCCTGAGGTACAGGGACACCAGCACCACTGGCAGCGTCGCCGCGCCAGTCATGCCAATGACCTCCGGCACGCTGAAGCCCTTGCCGAGCAGCACTGTCGCGATCAGCACCACCGGCACCATCACTGCGGAGTTCATGATGTTATTGGCCGCGATCACGCGCGAGCGTGCTTCGGGAGCGCTTCTGGCGAGCAGGACAGCGTAGAGCGGAACGACGAATATGCCGCCCGCCAGCGCGGTGCCGGCAAGGTCGAACAGGATCCTCCAGCTGCCGGGCGCTTGGACGAATGCGGCGATGCCGGCACGGCCAGGCAGGGTGGCGAAGCTACTGCTGGACAGCCACAGGTCGATCAGGGACGCGGCCATCGCGAGAGCCGATATCGGCACATAGCGGGCTGAGGGATTGCCGCCGAGCAATCGGTTCACGAGCATCGATCCGATCGCGATCGCTACCGAGAAGACGATCAGGAACAGCGTGACCACCCGCTCATTGCCGCCCAGGTTGCCCGAGACGAGCGGCAGCAGCACAGAGGCGACCACCGCGCCCACGGCGAAGAACCAGCTGATCCCGAGGATCGCGATCCACGCTTCGCGCGTGTCGAGGCCGGTTCGGAGGATCTGCCAAGTGCTGGAGAACGGGTTGCGGGTGATCGGCACGGGGGCGAGCGGCGGGGCAGCTGGTACCGCCAGGCTGGTGAAGAACCCAAGTATAGCCAGCACGGTGCAGACGAGACCAGCCTGCCAGGGCGTGACCAGCCCGGCGAGCAACTGCCCGCCTAGAATCGCGATGAAAGTCCCGCCCTCGATCACGCCCGTGCCGCCGAGCAGTTCGGATGGCGCCAGATGCTGCGGCATGATGGAATATTTGACTGGGCCGAAGATGGTCGAATGACAGCCCATGCAGAACAACGCTGCGAGCAGTAGCGGGATCGATTCCAGCCAGAGCCCGGCAAGCCCGAGCAGCATGAAGGCGATCTCCGCGAGCTTCACCCAGCGTATCAGGCGCGCCTTGTCGATTCCATCCGCGAGTTCGCCGCCAAGCGCGGAAAACAGGAAATAGGGAAGCATGAAAATGCCGGTTGCGAGCGTCGCCAGCATCGCAGCCTTGTCGGGCTGTGCGGCGTAGAGCGTGAAGCTCGCCAGGAACAGCATCGCATATTTGAGTGCGTTGTCGTTGAAGGCGCCCAGGAACTGGACGACGAAAAGCGGCCCAAATCGGCGCTTGCCGAGCAAAGACAGATCAGGTGTGGACATCGGCATCCCGATTCAATGTGCTGCGGCTATCTGCAAGCGCTTTCATCCCACCCCCACGCGTTGAAACAACAAAAGTCTGAACAAGCTATTGTAGAATCAGGGAAACATCCGCCAGGTCCGATTGGCAGGGGTGCGAGCACTTCGAACCCGAAGGTCGCATAGGTTTGGGGCGGCATGGGTCTGAAATCGTGCCGCATACGCAACTGGAGGTGCCGATAGTGATCGATCGTTCGGCTGTAGAGTGCCTCGACCTCGATGCCTTGGATGCTTTCGCCGAACCGGCCCTCGCCTTCGCTCTTCAGCGTCAGGCGATTGATGTCGCCGCCGAAACAGCCTCTGCCATCCCAGCATCCCGCCGTGCATCGCGTGCGGATCCGCGGCAGTCCGCTTTTCGCGACTTTCGACTTGTAAGCTGCCAGTCCGCTGGCGGCCCACTTCCGGTCGTTCAAGCACCCACGCCGCCGGCTAGCGTCAGGCCCATCCGTGGCCCGCCAGCGCATAGAGGTTCAGCTCCGCTCGAACAGCCGCTTCAGGCTGGGATAGAGGATGAAGGTCGATCGCCCGATCTTCACGGTCTCGATCGTCCCGTCGCCAATGAGCTCGTAGATCGTCGAGCGGCAAATGCCGGTCAGCTTCACGGCGGTGGAGATCCGCACGCTGATCGGCTCGAGGTTCACATCCTCCGGTGGCATGCCGAGGCTCATTTCGACCTCCCCTTGCTGAAGGCGCGATCGCTCTCGAGAAACGCGGAGAGCATCGCCGGGATGAGGTCCGCGACCGGCTCCTCCCGGCCATAGGCCTGGGCGTAGAGCGCGGCATAGTCGCTGAGCGCTTGGTGCAGGTCCGGCATCACCGAGATGCCGAGCTTGACCGGTGTACGGTCGGGAAGTTGCGCGAGCTTGAGTTCGGGCATCTTATTACTCCTGGCCGGGCCATGGCGCGAGGACGATGTCCTTGTGCACCACGACGCGGAGGGGCCAGCCGGGCCGCACCTTGATGGTCGGCTGGACGTTGAGGTTCTTGGTGACGATCTGGTCGCCGGCACGCGAAGCGCCCTGCTGGGCGGACTCGCGGATCGCGCGGACGAGGTCGCTTTCGCTGTCGCCCAGGCTCAGCTCGGTGCCGACGCCGAGCAGCGTCGACAGCGCCACGCCCTTGAGCAATTGCCAGGTGTGAGCATCGACCTTGTCGGCAAGGCCGGCATAGCCGGCCATGTCGGTCGCGGGCACGTTGTCGATCCGGATCGAGCTGCCGTTCGGGAAGACGATGCGCTGCCAGACAACCAGCGCCCGGCTTTGCCCATAGGCCACGATGCTGTCGTAGCTTCCGATCAGCCGGGCACCCTGCGGAACCAGCAGGATATGGCCGGTTGCGCTGTCATAGGCGTTCTCGGTCACCTGCGCGGTGACGAGCCCGGGCAGGTCCGAGTTGAGCCCGGTGATCAGGCTGGCGGCGATGATGCTGCCCGCGCTCAGCGTGTACGGCGATGGCGGCGCCACCAGCGCGTGCGGATTGACGTCGCCGGTCTCGCCCTTGCCGGCGAGGAAGTCGGCCTTGCGTTGCTGGTTGCCCGGATCACGTACCGGATCGACGGCGATCGTCGCTGCGGGTGCCCCCGCGCCAAGAGGCGCGGCTGGCGCAGCGGCAAGCGGACTGGCACCCGCGGCATGCTCCGAGCTCCCGAGTTGCATCATGACCCCGGACTCGCGGGCCGCCTTGCGCTCGGCGAGAAGGCGCTGGCGTTCGGTTTCGGCCGCCTGCGCGGCCTGGTCCGAAGCACCGGCGGGCGGCATCTCATCCAGCGCCTGCTGTCGACGCAGGATCGGGCGCCCGAGGTCGCCGGGGAGCGGCGGCCCGAGCCTGGGCACGTCGCCATAGCTTTTTGGCGCGCCGGCGAGGGCATCGTCGGGCGCCCGGTTGGCGATGTCCTTCTGATCCTCCGAGCCCGCGACGATCCGGAAGGTCGCGGGCTTGAGCGCAACCCAGGTGATCCCGACGATCGCCGTCGATCCCAGCGCCGCGATCGCGATGATCGCGCCGCGACGGAAGCGGATGATCCGGCTCGGGCGACCCCGCAGCACCAGCGTCTCGGGGTCGAGCTTGGGCGAGGTCGCCGCGGCGGACGTGGATTCGCTCATGACGCCCTCCGCTGCCGCCGGCTCCGCTCGCCGCCGATCCGGCTGATGCGGACAACTGCCTGCTTCTTCGTCCCAAGCCGAAGCTCGGCCGCGTCGAACAGTCGATCGACCACATAGAAGCGGCCGGTCATCCGGTAGTTGACGAGCTGGGCGTCACCCCTGTCGCCGATGACGAACAGCGGCGGCGCCTCGCCGACGCCGACGCTCGCCGGAAACTCGACGAACGTCTGCCGACCATCGTCGAATGCGCGCAGCGGCCGCCAGGCCGGCTTGTCGCCGGTCACCGCATAACCGAAGTCGAGCCGCTCGACGGCAAGGCCCGCCGCGACCGGCCTTGCCGCTTCCACCGACGCCTGCTGGCGCCGGATCGCGATCAGCTCGTCCTGGGGATAGGTCCAGGATAGCGCAGCCATGGCGGTCGTGAACGTGCTCTCGAGCTGCAAATGATAGGCGCGCCTGTCGGTCGTGATGACGAGGTTCGTGCTCAGCCCCGCCGCGAATGGCTTCACGAGGATGTGGACGCGCCGGCTCTCCCCGGTGCCGCTGGTCGTGTCGCCGACTGTCCAGCGCGCCGTGTCGCCGGCCGCGACCGAGACGATCGCCTCGCCGGGCTGCAGGGCAATGTCGCTGACGCGCTCGGGCGCGGCGAACAGGCGGTAGAGGACGCCCTCGCCATAGGGGTAGACCTGCACGGCGTTGACGAAGGCCGGGGTCGCGGGCTCTTGGGTCGCCCTGGCGTTCGCCGCGCGGACGCGAAGCTCCGCGGCGGACGGCACATGGCGATGGCGTACCATCGGTGGCGGCACCGGCATGGGGGGAGCGACGGGCTTCACGACAAGGGGCGCCGTACTCGGGCTCGACGCGGTCGGCTGGGCCGGTTGCGGTAGCGCGGTTTGCGCATGGGCGGGAACGGCGACGAGCGCGCTCGCCGCAAGCAGGATGCGGTTCATGGTCGGTTCTCCGGTTGCGATTGAGAGGGTTGGCCGAGGCGGGGATCGAGCGGAGATCCGCTGGGCAGGCCGGGATCCGGCACGGGCGTCGCCGCCGTGCCCGGCGCATGGTCGACCGGGGTCTCGAGCTCGCGGCTCCAGTCGATCGCATCGACATAGAGGCCGAGCGGGTTCCTGCGCAGCGTGTCGGCATCGCGCGGCGGCTTGAGCAGGACGGTGACGATCGCGGTCCAGCGCGACGTGCCCGCGAGGCTTCCGCGCTCATAGGCGCGCTCGGACCATTTCACCTGGAAGCTCGACGCGGACGCGCGGACGACGCTGGTCACCTGGACCGAGACGGTCTTGTCGCCGACATCGGCGAACGGGTTTGCCGAGCGGGCATATTCGCCGAGGAAGATCGCGCCTCGCTTCGACGCGAAGTCATAGGCCTGGAGCCAGTTCTCCCGCATCAACACGGCGTCGAGCGACCGCGCCCGGATGTCGGTGACGAACCGCGCGAGGAACCAGGCGAGCTGGGGGTCGGTCGGCCGGTATTCGCTGGCGGCGGGAGACACTGCCTGTGCCTGGCCGAGGCTGTCGACTGCCACGACATAGGGGACGACGCGGCTCTGCATCGACTGCCAGACCAGCGCGCCCGACAGGCCGGTGGTCAGCGCCAGCCCGCCGAACGCCATCAGCCGCCAGTTGCTCGCCTGGGCCCGGGCGGAGCCGATCCGCTCGTCCCAGAGCTGGCCCGCGCGGCGGTACGGTGTCTCGGGTTCGTCCGTGCGCCCGTAGCGCTGGACGGCACGTTTGAAGCGCATCAGTCCTTCTCCTTGATGTCGGGGGCCGCGCCGCCGCCGCCGCGATCCGAGCCCTGGAGGGCGTGGATCGCCGCTTGGCGATGGTGACGGCGGGATTGCGTGTTCTGGAGGTCGCGCGCCCAACCCGGCATCGCGGTAGACGCAGGAGCCGGCGCTCCCCCGGGGTTCGCCTGCACCCCCGTCGTGCCGGTATTCCAGGCGGCGCGCTGGCCTTCGCCGGCTGCGGCGCGGAGCCCGAGCCCTCCGCCCATGCGCTGGGCGACCGCGCCGCGGGCGGCGGT
>JAEXLC010000032.1 GCA_023445495.1 Pseudomonadota bacterium
AGCGGGACCCCGGCTCAAGGCCGGGGTGACGGGTTAGTTGTTGCGCGATGCTATCCTGACGCCACCAGCCCCTGCGCCATCGCGAACGGCAACCATCCCGCGACGCGCGCATCCGCAGGCACCGCCTGCGCCGGATCGTCGGGCAGCAGCACCAGCCAGTCATATTGCCAGGGCTCGAGCGGCAGGCAGGATACCCGGTAGTTCGCCCGCGCCACGGCGAGCAAGGTCGGATCGGGCACGGGCGGGATCGGCTCGCCGCTGGCCAGCATCTCGCTGAAATCGAAGGGCAGCGCGAGCAGGCGGACGCTGTCCGGCCGGTAGAAGCGCCGGGTGCCGGCCATCGCCAGCAGCTCGGCGATCGCCGGGTCGATGCCGGGCCAGGCCGGCCCGGCCCCCTCCACTCCGCGCGCGCGGTGGACTTCCGCTTTGGTTCGCTCGATTCGCGCCAGCGCGCCGGGGATCGCCTCGACCGCCTGGGGATTGCCGGGCGGACGCGCCGCGTCGAGCCAGTCGGCGAAGCGGGCGCCGAAGTCGTAGAGTGTGTAGCTGTAGGACGGACAGGCGGCGATATAGCCCTGGGCGAAGAGCTGGAACGCGGTCGGCCCGGCAAGGGCGGCGAGCAGCGGATATTCGCTCTCCAGGCATTCGATCAGCCGCTGGCGATAGCTTCTCGCATAGATGTGGATGCGATCCTCGGCGGTGAGGCGATTGTCGCCGCGGACATGGTCGCGCGCACCCTGGTCCGACGCTGCGAGGATCGCTGCCTGCATCCAGTCCTGGAGACCGGCGAATTCGGGTTCAGGCGGCAAGCGGCAGCCCTTCGCGGACGCGGCGCGCCTTGGCGAGTTCGGCGGCGACCACGTCGAACGCGGGGATGCTGGCGTCCCACTCGACCATGGTCGCGACCGGGCCGCAACGCTGCCAGACATGCGCGTAGAGCGGCCACACCGCATCGGGCACCGGCGCGTCATGCGTGTCGATCAGATGGGTGCCGTGATCACTCGGCCCGGCGAGATGGACCTGGACGACATGATCGGCCGGGATCGCGTCGAGATAGGCAAGCGGATCGAGCGCGTGGTTGAAGCTCGAGACATGGACATTGTTGACGTCGAGCAGCAGCCCGCAGCCGGTCCGGTCACACAGCCGCGCGAGGAACTCGGCCTCGGGCATCTGGCTGGCGCGGAATTCGAGATAGGTGCTGGGATTCTCGACGATCAGCGGGCGGCCGAGGAAATCCTGCACCTCGTCGATCCGGCGCGCGACATGGTCCAGCGCCGCCTCGGTGAGCGGCAGGGGCAGCAGGTCATGGCTGTTCACCCCCTGCACCCCGGTCCAGCAGAGATGATCGGAGATCCACAGGGGGCGGAAGCGCTCGGCGAGGTCGCGCAGCTTGCCCAGATAGGCCAGGTCGAGCGGCGCGGTGCTGCCGATCGACAGCGACACACCGTGGAGCACTACCGGCCGGTGCGCCGCGACATGCTCGAACACGCGCATGCCCCAGCCGTGATTGTCGAGCAGATTCTCGGTGATCGCCTCGAACCAGTCGACGCCCCAATTCTCCGGGGGCGTCGACATCAGATGCGGGAAATGCTCCTCGCGCAGCCCCAGCCCGTCGCCGGGATTGGGCAGGCCGAGCCGGGGCTGCGTCATCCTCGCACGGCTCCTAGGTCGAGGGGGGATAGGCGAGGCGCAGGTCGTTCGGCGGCTGCTGGACCAGTCCGTCGACCGGCTTGTCCGGATCGCCATTGACCTTGAACGCCACCACCTTGGCGAAGGCCTGGAAGGCGATGTCTTCCACCTTATCGCCTTCCTTGAAGTCGATCGTGGCGATCTTCTTCGAGGAAGGCGCGCCGCAGCCCGGGGGGGTGGGCGTCGGCGAAGGTGAAGGGGTACCGCACAGATTCTTGTCGGCCTGGGCCTTGGGCGCGCCGCAGAGCACCGGCTTGGTGCTGCCGACCAGCGCCCAGACCTCCATCGTGCCCGACTTGGGATAGAGCTGCATCGCCGAGATCGGCACCGCGCAGCCGCCGAACCCGCCGCAGATATTGTCGCTGGGCGCGGTGTACATCGGCCCGCTCGGGGTCGGGGTGGGCGACGGCGACGGAGTCGGCGTGCCGCACAGCCCGCCATAGGTGCGGATCGTCACCGCCGAGCAGCCGCCGCCCTTGACCGTGGTCGGCGTGCCGCAACTGCCGCTCGCCACCGGATTGGCCTTGGGCGCGTTCGAGGTCTTGGAGGCGCTGCCGCACCCGCTGCTCGCCCCGCCGCAGCTGCCGCCGCCGCTGGTCAGCTGGACGAAGCCGCAGCCGCCCTGCCCCTTGCACAGGTTCGAGCCGCGGCAGGTGTGGTAGATCGAAGTCTCGGCGCAGCTGTTCGCGCCCCACTTTCCGCCGGCTTCCTCGACATCGAGACCCTGGCAGGCGTGGTTGACGATATACTTGTCCGGTTCGCCGACGCCGACGCTGAGGTCCGGCGTCTGGCCGAACACCGCCCAGGCGGTCGACATGCGGTCGCCCGATCCCGCCATCGACGGGAAGGGGAAGGACACGGTGGCGCCGGCCGGATTCCAGTAATTGTCGAGCACGGTGGTGACGCCCTTGATCGCGCCGCACACCGCCTGGCTCATCTTCTGGAAATTGGCCGCCGCATCGCCGCCGTCCTTGAGCGCATTGAGCGCGCCGGCGATCGCCTCGGGCGTGGGCAGGCCGTAAGGATTGTCGTTCGGATCATAGCCCTCGGTAGTCAGGTCCGAGGCCGCCCATTTGCCGACCTTGGGCGACTGGTCCCAAGTCTCGAGCCCGCCGCTGCCGCGGATATCCTCGATCTCGCGGAAGCGGGTATAGTGATCGACGCCGTCATTGTCGGCGCGCGCCGCGGCATCGGCCGAGGGGACCAGCTTCCCTTCCATCGAATAGCTCGGATAGTCCGAGGCGAGCGCGTCGCGATTCGGGCAATAGCTCGGGTTGACGTCGCCCTGGACGAGCTTGGCCTTCCCGTCCGAGAGCCGCTGGCCCTTCTCGTCGTAGCGCGCGCCGAGCGTGGCGCCCTCGCCCTGATCGGTGATGGCGTTCATCATGTTGAGCGCCTGTTTCAGCGCGATCTCGGGATCGGTGAGCGCGATCGTGGTCTCGAAGCTCATGAACTCGCGCATCGGATGGCCGGGGAAGCTGAAATTGTTGAACAGGTCGTTCTGCTGGCCGCCGGGATTCATCACATGATCCCAGAGCCGCGTGCCGTCGTCGTAGCGGATCAGCAGATAGTCGCGGTAGCACTGGTACATATAGCCGATCGAGCCGAACATGATGTTGGCGTCGAGCGCGGCCACCGTGTCGTAGGCGAACGGCACCTTGGGGAAATAGCGATCCTTGTTGCGGACGATGTCCTGCTCCGCCGTCTCCTGCGGCTGCTCGATCGCCAGGAACAGCTTGATCCGCTCCTCGTCGAGCGGGCCGACATTGACCTTCACGTCCTTGAACCGATTGGTGTCGGTCAGGTCGACGACGCCGGGGATGGCGGTGAGCGTGGGGCCGTAGCAGGTCCAGCCATGGTCGCCGCTCTGCAGCGCGGTGGCGGTGAAGCTGGGGACCGCGCCGATCGAGGTGGCGAGGTTCGCCGCCATCTGCAGGTGGAGCATCTCCTGGATGAACACCGAGAAGACGATGTTGAACGCCTTCTTGTTGCCCCAGCCCTTCTTGCCCGGCTTGTACTCGGTGAAGGCGTTGGTCTTGGCGCCCGGCCATTGCCGGCCCTTGTAGAAGCTGTTCCCCTGGCTGGTGATCGGGTGCATGCCGGTGATCGAGTAGAGCGACGTCATGTAGAGCGGGATGGTGAACAGCTCGACATTGACCGCGGCCTGCGCGATCCAGCGCACCACCAGCTTGTCGGTCTCGAGGAAGGAAATAGGACGCGCGGAAAGCTCGCCTGCCTTGTGCGTCAAATGCATGACAATATCCCCCAAGCTTCACAGATTACTGCGATGCCATTGGATTTCACCAATGCAATTGCTCCGTCAATCAACGAAAGAACCGATATAGTTGCATGCACTATTTGTTACGGTTGTCATTCGATTTACCTTCTACTTGCGCAACTTCGAAGAACTTGCCCCGCCACCGCCACCCGCTATCCCTGTGCCCATGGGCGGAGGGGAAATGACGCACACGCTGATCGCGCCGGCGCTGCTGGCGGTGTCGCTGGCGGCGCTCGCCTGGCTGCACCGGCGCGGCCGGCGCCGCTTCGATCGCTTCCGGGGGATCGAGGACAGCGCCGATCGCCGGCGCAGCTATCTGCGCTGGGCGGCGCATGGCCTTCTGAGCAATCTCGGCATTCCCCTGCTCGGCCTGGCGCTGCTCGGCCGGATCGACGCGATCTGGTCCTTTCCGGAGGAATTCGCGGGGCTCGCGATGACGCTGCCCTATTTCTCGCTGAGCGACCCGACGTCCGTCCCCGCCCTGCTGATCGGGCTGCCGCTCGGCGGCACGCTGAGCATCTGGATCGCGCTGCGCGGCCCGGCGCCGCGGGCGCGCAGGGGCTATGACCTTACCCCGATGCTGCCCCGCAACCGCGCCGAACTGCGCGCGGTCCTGCCGCTGGTGCTCAATGCCGGGATCAGCGAGGAAATCTATTTCCGGCTCTATCTGCCGCTGTTGCTGGTGCTGTGCGGCGTGCCCGACTGGGCGGCCTTCCTGATCGCGCTCGCCATCTTCGCCGCGATCCACCGCTACCAGGGCTGGCTGGGGATCGTGCTGACCGGCGTGGGCGGCGCGGCCTTCACCTTCTGCTATCTCGGCAGCTGGGGCCTGATGCTGCCGATCCTGCTGCACCTGACCGCCAACCTGAACGCGCTGGTGCTGCGGCCGGGGGTGCGCATGCGCTTTCGGCCGCGAACCGATTGACAGCGGCAACACACCGATTACCCCTCCCGCATTCGAATTTCCCGGGGAGGTTAGCATGCGGTTGGTCAGTCTCTTTGCCCTGGCGGTCGCCGCCGCCGCCCCGCTCGCGGCGCTCCCCGCCAGGCAGACCGCGCCGGCGCCCGCCCCGCAGGCCGATGACGGCGCCTTCATCGTCGAGGAAGCGATGATCCCGATGCGCGACGGGACCAAGCTCCACACCGTGATCCTGCGCCCCAGGGGCCAGACCGGCCCGCTGCCGATCCTGCTCAGCCGCACCCCCTATGGCGCGGCGGGCCGCTCGCCCAGGACCGTGCCGTTCAGCTGGGCGGCGCTGGCCAAGGACGGCTATATCTTCGTCAACCAGGACATGCGCGGCCGCTTCGCCTCGGAAGGCGGGCCGTTCACGCTCTCCACCGAGATCAAGACCGGCAAGAACGCCGTCGACGAATCGACCGACGCCTATGATTCGGTCGACTGGCTGGTGAAGAATGTGAAGCCGAACAACGGCAAGGTCGGCATGTGGGGCGTATCCTATCCCGGCCTGACCGCGGCGATCGCGCTCGCCCGCCCGCACCCGGCATTGAAGGCGATCAGCCCGCAGGCGGCGTGGATCGATTACTGGAAGAATGACGACCTGCACCGCTGGGGCGCGATGCGGCTGACCTATGCCAGCGACTGGGTGAACAGCCTGCAGGCCGACAAGACCAATGACGGCATCGACCTGTACGACCGCTACGACACCTATGAGTGGTTCCTCAAGGCCGGCTCGCCCGCCGATATCGAGGAGAAGTATTTCAAGGGCCGGGTGCCGCTCTACAGGCAGATGATCGAGCATCCCGACTATGACGACTTCTGGAAGAAGCAGGTCTGGTCGGACACGCTGAAGAAGACCACCGTGCCGACGCTCAACGTCGCCGGTTACTGGGACCAGGAAGACCCCTGGGGCAGCTGGCAGATCTTCTACAAGCAGCGCGAAAACGACCCCAACAACCTGGCGCTGATGGTCGCCGGCCCGTGGAACCATGGCAGCTGGCGCTCGCCGGGCAATGCGCTGGGCCGCGTGCCGATCGGCGTGGATAGCGGCACCCAGTTCATGCAGGAAGTGGAGGCGCCGTTCTTCGCCTATTGGCTGCACGGCAAGGGCACCAAGCCGGACTACCGGATGAAAAGCTTCCAGTCGGGCAGCTGGCAGTGGAAGACCTACAACCAATGGCCGCTCACCACCGCGAGCAGCAAGAGCCTGTACCTCCATGCCGATGGCAGCGTCTCGTTCAACGCGCCGGCACAAGGCGAGGGCTGCCGCGAATATATCTCCGACCCGGCCAATCCCGTGCCGTTCCGCGCGCGGCCGATGTCGGCGACCTATGCGACGCCCGAATGGCGCTGGTGGGAGACCGAGGACCAGCGCTTCGTCGAATATCGCCCCGACGTGCTGAGCTATACCAGCGCGCCGCTCGATGCCGACCTGACCGTGACCGGCGCGATCACCGCCAGCCTGATGGCGGCGACCAGCGGCACCGACAGCGACTTCGTGGTCAAGCTGATCGACGTGTTCCCCGAGGATTACGAGAAGCCGCCGACGGCGCTCGGCGCCTATGCGCGCGGGCTGAACGGATACCAGCTGCCGATCGCGATGGAAGTGAAGCGCGGCCGCTATCTGCAGTCGATGGAGAAATCCACGCCGCTGGTGCCGAATCAGGTCAACGACTGGTCGATCCCGCTGCGCGACCATGACCATGTCTTCAAGAAGGGCCACCGGATCATGGTGCAGATCCAGTCGAGCTGGTTC
Organism: Pseudomonadota bacterium; assembly: GCA_023445495.1. GTDB lineage: Bacteria > Pseudomonadota > Alphaproteobacteria > Sphingomonadales > Sphingomonadaceae > Sphingomonas. Next base: position 6,682 of record JAEXLC010000032.1, read on the forward strand.
CCGATGATCGACCGCAACCCGCAGACCTTCGTCCCGAACATCTACAAGGCCAAGCCGGCGGATTACCAGAAGGCGACGCAGAAGGTGTGCTCGGGCTCGGCGATCCTGCTGCCGGTGGTGGGGAACTAAACACTCCCCTCTCCGTCACCCCGGCCTTGAGCCGG
>JAEXLC010000063.1 GCA_023445495.1 Pseudomonadota bacterium
ACCCACCCCTAACCCCTCCCTTGCAGGGAGGGGAATAGCAATGGTTGAGGAATTGGAAATCAGTGCGTCCCCGTCATGCGATCGGCCAGCCCCTCGACCGGCCCCATCGCCCCCAGGAAATCCTGGATCGCGGCGTGCGCGCCATTCTCGCTGCCCTGCTCGGCCGAGAGCAGCACCGCCACGCCCGACTGGTTGCCGCCGAGCAGCTTGGTCTTCAGCGTCTCCAGCTTCACCCGCTTCTCGCTGCCGGTCAGCACGCCGCCGATCCGGTACCAGGTGACGACCTCGCGCTCGACGCGCCCCGGTCCGGTCATCCGCAGCGCGGCACCGCGGCGGACCGGCCCCAGATCCTCGATCTTCACCCAGCGGTCATTCTCGCGGATCGCGCCGATGCCGAAGCCGACCAGCTCGCGTCCCTCATGCTGGGTCGCATAGACCGCCACCGCCAGATCGACGCTGCGGCCATTGTCATCGGCATAGCGCCCGATCAGCATATGGTCCGCGCCCGGGAAATTGGGCGACCAGGCCGCGCGCGTCGCCGGGGCCACGCGGTGCCAGCCCGGCACGTCCGGCAAGCCGACCTGCGCCGGCAGCTTCGAGGCGCGCGCATCGTTGAGACTCGACCAGCCGAGAAACAGGCTCGCCACCAGCAGCACCAGCACGCCCGCGATCGGCGCATCCACCCGGCGCACCGGCACCGCCTGGAGCTTCGCCGGATCGAACCAGCGCGCATCGGGATCGCGGTCGAACCATTTCCAGCCGATCGCCAGCACCGCCGCCATCACCAGCGCGAAGAACACCCAGCCATAGACGATATGGTCGAACCCGGTCGCCGCCTCCACCGAGGTCCACCAGGCAGCATAGATCGTCCCGAAGGCACGCAGGCCATTGGCGAGGATCGGCACCACGATCGCCGCGACCATGAACGCCGCGCGCTTGCGCCACGACACGTAACAGACATTCGCCACCAGCACGCCGAACGCCACCATAGCGATCACGAACTTGGCGCCCGAACACGCCTCGGCCACTTCGAAATAGCCGTTGGAGGTGGTGATGAGCACGCCGTCCACGCTGGCAGGAACCCCGAATGCATGGAGCATCGGCATGATCATCGTGATCGTGATGTCCTGCAGCGGCCCTTCCATGAAGTCGCCGAACGGCACCAGGAAGCCCATGTAGCAAAGCGGGAAGAGCAGCGCCCGCGCCACGTTCGGCCCGAGCACGCTCACCACCGCGCCCTGCAGCATCAGCACCAGCCCGGCGTGGCGGAACAATGCGACGCCCGCGGCATCGCCGACCATCCAGCCGAGCCCGCCGCACGCGACGATCGCCAGCCCGGGCCACCAGCCCTGCGGCGCGACTTCGCCCAGCTCCACCCGGCGCTGCCACACCAGCCAGGCGATCACCGGCGTGATGAACAGGCAATGCCCGAAGGTGGTGTTGGTCCAGTAGATCGTCGCCAGGTCGGCGGTGTCGCGGTGGAAGATCGCGAGCAGCGCCAGCCAGACGCCGGCCAGGATCGCGGCATGCCGCTTCCAGCGCGCGTCGAAGGTGGCGGTGGCGGATGCCGGAGCCTGTGCAGAAATCGCTACATCAGCCATCAGAACCAAACCTCGTCATCCCCGCGCAGGCGGGGATCCAGAGTCACGAAGGACTCGCTCTGCTACTCTGGATCCCCGCCTACGCGGGGATGACGGAGAAATGGTGAACGCCGCGCCCTTTTTTGGGCTCACGCCGCCCGCCGCGGCTTCTTCGGCACGTCGGTCACGCGCGCGACGCGTTCTTCCTTGGCCGGGCGCAACGGCTGGCCGAGCACTTCGTCGAGCGGGCTCAGCCGCGCTTCCCAGCTGTAGCGATCGATCACGCGCTGCCGCGCCGACTCGCCCAGCTCGGCTGCCTTGCGCCGGTTGGAGAGCAGCCGCGTCACATGCTCGGCCATCTCGCCGACGGTCGCGCCGACCAGGATGGTGCCGCCATGATCGATGCCGGTCGCGGCGGCTTCGCTGGCCACCACCGGCCGCGCCATCGCCATGCCTTCCAGCACCTTGTTCTGGATGCCGCGCGCCAGCTTGAGCGGCGCCACGACCACCGCCGCCTGGGCCAGCCAGCCGCGCACGTCCGGCACTTCGCCGATCACCGCGACGCCCGGATGCTTGCCCAGCGCCTTGACCGCGTCGGTCGGGTTGCGGCCGACGATGATGAAGCGGGCATCCGCATGGACCAGCCGGATGTGCGGCAGGATCGTCTCGACGAACCAGGTCACGCCCTCGATGTTCGGGCGATAGTCCATCTGGCCGGTGAAGACGATCGTCGAGCCCATCACATCGACCCGCTTGAAGGTCGATGCGGGGTCGAAATATTCGGTGTCGATGCCGTTCTCGAGCACATGGACCCGGTCGGCGCCGGTGCGCTGGCGGAACAGCTCCGCCTCCGCCTCGCTGACGAACAGGTTCGCATCGGCGCGCTGCGCGATCGCCTTTTCATGCGCGAGCAGCATGCGGGCCTCGCGGCCGAGCATCCAGCGCATCGGCCCCTTGCTGCTCTTGGCATAGGCCGCGAACTTCGCCGAATCCATGTCGACGAAATCCATGATGACGCGCTGGCGCGGCCGCGGCGGCAGATACTGCGCCATCTGGCTCGAGAAGACGTAGATCGTGTCGATCCGGTGCCGCTGGAGAATATTCTCCACCGACTGGCGCAGCGCATCATTGTCGAACGCGGTGAGCGACACCGGCCGGTGCTGCATCAGCGCCTGGAAGCCCGCGACCATCTGCGACTTGGCACGCCACACGATCGAGCGGTTGCCGGTATATTTGGTCAGCCCGCCCTTCTGCTTCAGGTCGGCGGGATCGTCGGCAAAGGCGATCAGGTGCACCCGCTTCTTGGTCGACAGGTATTTCAGCACGTGGAAGCCGCGGATCTTGTCGCCCCGGTCGGGCGGATAGGGCACGCGGTGCGCAAGGAAGAGAATGTCGCCCATCAGCCAAGGCCCTTCGCAATGAGGGGACCCGCGCGATTGGCGATCCACAAGGGAAGCTTGCTCCAGACGCGCACCTGGAGAGAGTATTTCGGGTTCACCGGACTCGCATCGCGCGGCTTCGCGCCCTCGGCGATGCGGTCGTAATAGGTCAGCGGCTTGGGCTCGAAGCCCCAGTTCTTCTTGAATGCGGCCGGGCCGGTGCCGGTCTTCGAACGGCCGAAATCGAAACGCTTGCACCCGCGCTGGCGGGCATGGCGCATCAGCTCGAAATACATGCGGTCATTGGCGCGCAGCCCACGCGCCGCGCGCGTGCCGCCGCCCCAATAAGGGTAGACCGTCCCCTTCCAGTAAAGGCTCAAAACGCTCGACACTGCCACCCCGCCATGGCGGACTATAAGCACGTCCGCCGAATTGCCAAATTCCCGCAAAACCTCGGAAAAAAGACTCCGGGGAAATACGGGCGTGCCGAGGTTGCGGACCGACTCGGCATAGACGGCATAATGGGCGGCGATGTCGTCGGGGTTACAGCCGATCGAGATCTGCAGGTCGTTCTCCAGCGCCTTGCGCACCTCGGCGCGCTGCTTGCGCGGGATGGCGAGCAATTCGGCATCGTCGTCCGCCGCGAGATCGCGCACGAAACCCAGATAGCGCGTGTCGTCCACGCTCCATTCCGGACCCGGCAGCGGCCCGCCGCGCACTTCCATCACCGGGCATTTGCGCTTCCGGGCCAGCGCCCAGGCCGCCTCGGCCATCTGCGAGACCAGCCGCGCGTCGTGTGTCAGGATGCCCCCGCCCACGCCGAACCCGGCCGAAGCCAGCACCTTGCCGAAGATCGGCGAATGGATTTCGGTCAACGGCATCACGCCGGCCAGGTCGCCCTTGGCATTCTCGGCAACGAGATAATGGCTCTTCTGCCCGCAGCCCCGCGCGACGCCGATGCTCCAGGCGGGCAGATGGAAGGGCGTGCCTTCGGGATGATCGTGGACGAACGCGCCAATACGGGCGCGCTCGATCTCGTCGCCCAGGTCGGCGATGCGCAGCGAAACCGGCTTGGCGAGCAGCGGCGCGTTCACTGGGTGCACTCCGCCTTCAGCTTCTCCGCCTCGCGCGCGGCTACTGCGTCCATCCGGCCCCATTCATGCCCCGCGATCAGCGTCCCGAGCTTGCCCGCCATTGCCCCCAACCGGCTGTAATGGCGCAGCTTCGACTTGAACGGCGCATCCTGCACGCGCGGCTGGCCCGGGTCGATCTCCCAGGGATGAAAGTAGAAGATCGCGGGACGAGCCGCGCCGTTGGCGGCGCGGACGGCGCGATAGGTCACTTCGCCGGGCAGCAGCCGGAAGAAGCCGCCGCCGGTAGTCACCTCCCGCCCGAAGAAGCTCGCCAGCGTGATCGGCACCTCGATCAGCTCGGCGCCCGGCACCGGCCAGAAGGCGCCGCGCGGCGCGTCGTGCCAGCCATAATGGTCATGCTTCACCGGCGCGACGCTCGACGAATAGGCATAGCCTTCCTCGGCCAGCACCTCATGCGCCCAGGGCGTGCGGCGATCGATCGAGAAGCTCGGCGCGCGGTATCCGGTCACCTGCTGCCCGCTGGCATCCTCCAGTGCCTTGCGCGCCCGGCCGATATCGGCACGGAACTGCTCGGGATCGAAGGTGAAGACCCGCGCATGGTCCCAGCCATGGCTGGCCACTTCATGCCCCGCATCGGCGATCCGCCGGATCAGCGCGGGATAGCGCTCCGCCACCCAGCCGAGCGTGAAGAAGGTCGCCTTGACCCCGCCCGCCTCGAACAGCGCCAGCACCTTGTCGGTGTTCGCTTCCACCCGATGCTCGAGCGAATCCCAGTCGTCGCGCGCAATCGTGTTCTCGAAGGCGCCGACCTGGAACCAGTCCTCGACATCGACCGAGAGCGCGTTGACGACCATCGGATCAGCGCTCCCCACAGGCCTTTTTGCGCTCCTGCGAAAGCAGGAGCCCAGCGCCACAAGCGGCACCCTTCGTAACCCTGGGCTCCCGCTTTCGCAGGAGAACAAGGGAAGAAGTGCCCACAAACATCAGGCCACGTTCCCGCGCACGGCCGACAGGTCGGGCCGGCGGCCCTGTGCGTCGCCCTGCTCCACCCAGTCGACCAGCAGCCCCAGCACGCGGCGCAGCGCCTCGTCCTGGTCACGCAGCTGCGCCTCCAGATCGGTGATGCGGCGCTGGAGCGTATCGTCGCCGGCCGGCGCCACGGGAGCCGGTGCGGGCGCGGCGAAGACCGGGCGCAGCGGCACCGGGTCGCTCGGATGCGGCGGCGGCACCGGCGCCCCCATCCCCATCGGCGCGACATCGGTCAGCTCATAGGGCTCCGGCTCGGCCACCGGCGGCGGTGCGAAGGCAGCCGGCGTCGCGATCGGCGCCGGGCGATAGCTCGAGAGCGGCGTATCCTGGTTGAGGTCGGCGATCACCGCCGCCAGCTCGTTCGCGCCGAACGTCTCCATCTCCTCGACCGCGCCGAACAGCAGCACGCGGCTGGCGAGCTGGTTGATCCGGCGGGGCGAGCCGCCCGACCAGCGATAGATCGCCGCCACCGCGTCATTGGTGAAGCGCGGCTTGCCCCGCCAGCCGACGCACGACAGGCGGTGGATCAGATAGGGCTCGACCTCGTCGGCCTGCATCGGATCGAGATGGTGCATCGCGATCACGCGCTGGCGCAGCTGCTCGAGCCGCGGATCGCTCAGCGTCACCCGGAACTCGGGCTGGCCGAGCAGGAAGATCTGCAGCAGCGGATAGCCGCCGGCCTGGAAATTGGAGAGCATGCGCAGCTCCTCCAGGCTCTCGATCGGCAGCGACTGCGCCTCGTCGACGACGACGAGCGTGCGGCGACCGGTGCGCGCCACGGCATGCAGCCCGCGCTCGATCTCGCCGAGCATCTCGGCCTTGTTCAGCCCCGAGCTGTCGATCCCCAGCCCCTGGCAGACGAAGCGCAGCAGGTCCTCGGGGCGCAGCTGGGTCGAGACGATCTTGATGACGTTCAGCCGCTCGCGGTCGATCTCGCCGAGCAGATGCCCCATCAGCGTGGTCTTGCCCACGCCGGGATCGCCGGTGATCACCACAAAGCCCTCGCCCTGGCTCAGCCCATAGCCGAGATAGGCCATCGCCTTGCGGTGCGTGCCCGTGTCGAACCAGAATTTCGGATCGGGGGTCAGCTGGAAGGGCCGGCCGGTCAATCCATAGTGATCGTCGTACATATTCCCGTCCCGACCTTTAGAAGCCGTAGCGCAGGCCCAGCAGCGCCTGGGCGCTGGCAGAGCTTTCGCCATCCCGTTCGAACCCGAAGATGCCCGTCGAAAGCGTGGCACCGAGTCGTCCGAAGCGATGGGTATAGGCGGCATTCGCTCCCCAACCGTAAATGCCGTCATTCCCCGGGATGTCGCTGTTGTAATAGCTGCCCAGCACGCTGCCCTGAAGCGAGCCGTTCGCGCCGACATCGGTCGAGGCGAAGAGCTGGCCATAGATGGTCGTGTCGCTGGTGCCGTTGGTGGTGAAGCCGGCGCCGCCGGTCGGCGCGATGAAGTCGCGCTTGGCATAGCCGCCGCCGATGCCGAAGCGGGTGCCGCCACGGCCCATCACCGCCACGCCGGTCACGCCGCGGGCGCGATAGGCAGAGGTGGTGGCGGAGGCGAGCACCGCGTTCATGCAGCCGCCGGTCGCGGCGCCGGTGGTGCCGTAGATGCAGCCCTGGAACTGGTTGCCGAACGGATCGGTGCTGCTGGCGATGCTGGTCGGCAGGTTGGAGAGCCCGCCGTTCAGCTGCTGGCCGAAGGTCTGCACCGTGTCATAGACGCCGATCTGGATGCCGCTGCCCGGGGTCGGCTGGTAGCTGAGCGAGCCGGTATAGCTCATCGAGCCATAACGACGGCCCACGCGCGCCTCGAAGAAGGTGCGGCGGCTCGGCTTCCAGATCACGCCCGCATCCCAGAACACGCCGTCCAGGTCATAGGCGATGCGGCGCGGCGAGTTGGGATCGGTGCGGAAGCGCCCTGCCCCGTCGAGCACCGGCTGGCCGGCACCGTTCAGCAGCGCGTCGCGCTGGCTGATCTTGATCTGCTCGTAACCGACGCCGCCCGCCAGCGCGAGGCCGCGCATCAGCGGCAGCACCACGTCGCCGCGGCCCCATTTGCCTTCGAAGCGCTGGTCGAGCTGGCCGGCATCCTCGCGCGTGTACGAACCGCTCACGGTAATGCCGACCGGCAGCACCGTGCCCGATTTCACGCCGACGCTGGCGGTCGCGACATGCACCTTGGAATCGTCATAATAATCGAGGCGCGGCTGGCCGGCGGCCAGTCCGGTCGAACCCGGCGCTTCCACCTTGGTATAGCCGAAGCGGTACGCGCCGTTGACGAACATCGGCCCGAGATGCGTCGCCAGGTTGGGCCCGACATAGGCCGAGAAGACCTGGGCCGAATTGCTGAAATTGCCGACATTGCTGGTCTGCACGTCGCCGCGGATGTCCGAGCGGGTGCGCGTCGCGATGCCGCCCGCCTCGATCGACAGGCCCGGCGCCACCGCCGCCTTCACGGTCGCCAGGCCGCTATGCGTGTGATCGTTGTTGAGCTTGTTCTGATAGTCGAAGCGATGCTCGTAGCGATAGCTCACCTGCACCTCGACGCGGCGCGACTGCACCGACACGTCCACGCCCGCGCCGAGCGTCGAATAGGTCAGCACATCGCCGCCGTTCAGGTCGGCCGCGACCACCTGGCTCGCCTCGACATAGGGTGTGATCCGCGCGTGCTGGGCGCTCGCCGGCGTGATGGCGGTGGCGGCAAGCAGAGCCGCACCGGTAACGACAAGCCGCTTCACCGGCTTTCCTCCCCATATTCGTAATAGCTGCCAAACCGGCGGCCGCCGGGCTGGAACGAGACGGAATTGAGCACGAGCTGGATATGCTCGCAGCCATCGAGCGTGTTGACCGCCTGGCGCAGGTCGCTCTCGCTGGTCTTGTCGGCGCGCACGACGAGCATCACCTGCCCGACATGCAGCGCCAGCACCGAAGCGGGCGACGCGGCGAGCGCCGGCGGCGAATCGAAGATCACGATGCGGCGCGGATTGGCGGCGGCCAGGCTGTCGATCACGGCACGCGCGCGATCGCTCGCCAGCAACTCGGTGTCGCTGATCGAGCGCGCACCGGCCGGCAGCACGGAGAGCTGCGGCACATCGGTGTCGATGATGCAGTCCTCGACATTGGCCACCGACCCGGCAAGCACGTCGAGCAGACCCGGCCCGGCCGGCAGCCCCAGGCGGGGCAGCACGTCGGGCTTGGGGAAATCGGCATCGACCAGCAGCACCTCGACGTCGCGCTCGGTCGCCATCGAGAGCGCCAGGTTGATCGCGCAGAAGGTCTTGCCCTCGTTCGGCTGGGCCGAGCAGACCAGGATCATCCGGGCGCGGTCGGCGGCCTTGACGGTATCCTTGGCGGCAACCGCGCGCGCGGTGAGCAGCAGCTGGCGCTTCACCATGCGGAATTCCTCCGCCAGCGGCGTGATCGGCCCGCCGGGGATCAGCATCCCGCCCTGCTCCAGCACGGCGCGATCGATCGGCGCGACATGATCGCGCGCACGGGCGGTGGCGATCTGGGGCGCGGCTTCCTCATGCGCTTCTCCCCGGGGGGGG
>JAEXLC010000131.1 GCA_023445495.1 Pseudomonadota bacterium
AGCCGGGATCTCGTGCGGCTCTTTTCCCGCGCCATCGCCTGAGATCCCGGCTTTCGCCGGGATGACGGTTGTGGCGCCGGGATACTAGTTGTGGCGCCGGATGACGGCTACGACCTGGGAAACAACAGCGCCGCGAACGCGTCCATCGGCGCGCTTTCCGGCCATTGCGGGATATCGTCGGCAATGACGATCCAGGGCTGCTTGCGGCTGGTCCAGATGTGCAGGCGCGGGCTGGGCTCGTCGCTGCGGTCGAGCGTGCCCACCCGCACGATCGCCAGGCCCGGCCGGCCGCTGTTCACGTTATAGAGCCGGGTGTGGCAGGTGCCGCAGGCGAAGTGGCGCGAGATCGCGCCGTTCGAGGTCGGCAAGGTGAAGTCGACCACCGCGCCCTTCACGATCGCGAGCGCGACCTCGCGCACCGGCGCCTGCTCGGCAAAGGCGCTGCCCGAACCCGTCTGGCAATCGCGGCAATGGCAGCAATAGACGGCCGGCAGGTCGTCCATCGCCAGGGTGTAGCGGACGGCGCCGCAGCGGCAGCCGCCCGCTATCATGTGCTTACGCCTTTTTGAGGTGCCAGCGGCCGAGCAGCTCGGCGATCTGCACCGCGTTGAGCGCGGCGCCCTTGCGGAGATTGTCCGAGACGCACCAGATCGACAGGCCGTTCTCCACCGTCGAATCCTCGCGGACGCGGCTGATGAAGGTGGCGTACTCGCCGACGCACTCGATCGGGGTGACGTATCCGCCGTCCTCATGCTTGTCGACGAGCATGATGCCCGGCGCCTCGCGCAGGATGTTCTTGGCCTGGGCGGCCGAGATCTCGTCCTCGAACTCGATGTTGATCGCTTCCGAATGGCCGACGAACACGGGCACGCGCACGCAGGTGGCAGTCACCTTGATCTTGGGATCGAGGATCTTCTTGGTCTCGACGACCATCTTCCACTCTTCCTTGGTCGAGCCGTCGTCCAGGAAGCTGTCGATGTGCGGGATCACGTTGAAGGCGATCTGCTTGGTGAACTTCTTCGGCTCGGCCTGGTCGCCGACGAAGATGTTGCGCGACTGCTCGAACAGCTCGTCCATGCCCGCCTTGCCCGCGCCGGAGACCGACTGGTAGGTCGCGACGACGACGCGCTTGATCTTGGCGGCATCGTGGAGCGGCTTGAGTGCCACGACCATCTGCGCGGTCGAGCAGTTCGGATTGGCGATGATGTTGCGCGCCTTGTAGCCGTCGATCGCCTCGGGGTTCACCTCGGGCACGATCAGTGGCACGTCCGGATCCATGCGGTAGAGCGACGCGTTGTCGATCACCGTGCAGCCGGCGGCGGCGAACTTCGGGGCATAGAGCTTCGAGCCCTCCGAGCCGATCGCGAACAGCGCGATATCCCAGCCGGTCGGATCGAAATGCTCGATGTTCTGGACTTTGTAGGTTTTCCCGGTCTCGCCGAAGTCGATAATATCGCCGGTCGAGCGCGACGAGGCCAGCACGGCCAGATCGTCGATCGGGAATTCCCGCTCGGCCAGGATGTTCAACATTTCGCGCCCGACATTGCCGGTGGCGCCTGCGACGACGACACGGTAGCCCATCACTTACTCCAGGGTGGAAACTGCGGCCGCGCTACGCTTATCCCACCGCCTGCGCAAGCAAGCGCTGCTTGTTTCACGCGATGGCTGGGCTTTTTGTCGATTTCACGCAAGGCGGGTTTTACGTAATTTTGTTACCCTGCGAAAAAGAGCGGAGGGGATGATGCGGCGGATCCTGCTGATCGTGCTGATGGGGCTGAGCCTGGGCAGCTGCGCCTTCAAGGGGGCGCTGAAGCTCGATTGCGCCAACTTCGCCAGCTTCATCCACCCGATCGAGCTGACTCCGCTCGAACGCCAGATCCGCGCGCTCGACCTGGAGACGCTGCCGCCGGCCGAGCGCGAGCTGGCCGACCGGCTTGCCGCCGTGGAGCTCGCGCGGCTCGCCGCCGATCCTGCCGCGCCCCCTGCCCCCGAGCGGCCGGTGCTGCTGCTTTCGGGCGGCGGGCAATGGGGCGCGTTCGGCGTGGGGTTGATGAACCAGCTGATCGAAAACCGGCAATTCCCCGATTTCGCCGTGGTGACCGGGGTGAGCACCGGCGCGCTGCAATCGCTGTTCGTCGGTGCCGGGCTCGACCGCCAGGACGATGAAGGCGCGGCGATCCGCGCGGCGCTGACCGCCGCCTATTCGCCGGCGAAGGAGAGCGACATCGTCGATCGCGAGGGGCTGCAGGCGATGGCGGCGATCAACGGCGCGCTCGCCAATCTCAAGCCGCTGCGCCGCCGCTTCGAGCAGCGCATCTGCCCGGCGATCTACGATCCCAAATCGCCGCAGGGCCGCGCCGGGGTGTGCATCGTCCGGACGCTGCGCGACAGCAAGACGCGCAAGGTGCTGCTCGGGCTGATCGAGGCGAATTCGGGCGAGTTCGGCTATGTCGACGTGCAGGAGCTGCTCGCGCCCTATGGCAACAGCGATGCGGACCTCGCCAGGGCGACCCAGTGCCTGGCCGGCGCGGCGCTGGCATCGGCGGCGGTGCCGGTCTTCTACCAGCAGGTGCGGGTGGACGGGAAAACCTATTATGATGGCGGCGTGCGCCAGTCGGTGTTCCTGGCCTCCGTCGCCGATGCGCAGCAGGTGGCCGGCGAGATCGTTCGCCGGGAGCGCGCGCGGCTGACCGGGCGCCAGATGGCGGCGGCACCGGACAAGCCGGGCGAGATCTATGTCATCCGCAACGGATCGACCTGGCTGCCGCCCGATCAGGACGTGATGCCGGGCTATCCCGCCGATATCGACAAGCATGCCGATGCCCTGCGCGCCGCCCAGCGCGGCCAGGCGATCATGGTCAACCAGCTCGAGATCGGCTCGATCGCCGCGCTGCGGCTCAGCCGGCCGGGCGGCGCGATCTGGTTCGTCAGCGCCGACGGCTATCGCAACTACCGGCCGACCTATGACGGCAGCATCACCTGCGGCCCGCTCAAGGAAGCGAAGCGCGGGGCGATGTTCATCCCGGAGTTCATGCGCTGCATGATGGACTATGGCCGCAACCGCGCCACCGGCGGCGAGCCCTGGGTGGACCTGTGCCATTATGACGGCACCGAGACGCGAGCGGTGTGCCGGCGGCCCGACGGGACGATGCCCAGCGCGGTGGGGCGGCGCTAGGCTTCCGCCGCCGGGCTCGCGCGGCGCAGGAAGGGCTGCCAGCGCAGATAGGCGAGGCTGCGCCACAGCCATTCCAGCGGGCCGGTGCTGAAGAAGCGCAGCCAGAGATTGGCGAGCAGCAGCTGCCCGCCGATCACCAGCAGCACCGTGCCCGCCAGGTCCGACCAGCTCTGCCGGCCCCACAGGCCGAGGCCCCAGGGGGCATAGAGGATGTAGATGCCGATGATCTGCTGCAGGAAATAGAGCGAGAAGGCGGTTCGCCCCGCCGCCTTGAACGGGCCGAAGATCGCGCGCCCCGCACCGCTCTTCACCGCCAGGTTGACCAAAGCGACATGGCCGATCGAGACCGCCATCCGGGCGAATTCCTGCGTCATCCAGAGCAGCTTCGGGCCGGGCACGTTGGACAGGAACTCGAAGCCCGCCACCACGCGCAGCGCCATGCCGGGGATATAGCAGGCGAGCATCAGCAACAGGTAGAAGCGCGCGCTGCGCTGCCCCTGGATCACGCCCCATTTCCACAGCGCGATGCCGATCAGCATCATGCAGAACGCCTCGGCCACGCTCTTCACGATCTCGGGCCAGAGGAACATCTGGTAGGAAGCGATCTGCATCCCGGCATAGGCCAGGAAGCTGCCGCTGTGCCCCTTGGCTTCCATCGCGGCGATTTCCTTGATCTCGTCCCCGCCGGTGCGCAGCCGCTCGACCTTCTTGCGCCATTCCTCCAGCGCCTTCTTCTCGGCGGGCGTCACCGGCTGGTGCGCGGCGAGCTTGCGCTCGGCGACCTGCACGCGCTCGACCAGCGCGGAACGCTCGACATAGCGCAACGCGCCGGTCCCGGCGGTGTAGAGCGCAAAACCGAGGCCCAGCACCACCAGCCATTTCGCGCTCAGCCGGCGGAACGGGAAGAGCAGCAGCGCCGCCATCGCATAGATGTGGAGGATGTCCCCCGCCCAGAGCAGGACGAAGATGTCGAAGATGCCGAAGCCGAGCAGCCAGAGGTTGCGCCGCAGATAAAGGTCGGCGACCGCGACCGGCCCGTCGGGCGTCATCGCCACCCGGGCGAAGACCATCAGCCCGGCGCCGAACAGCATTTCGAGCAGCCCGCGCTGGGTGCCCTCCAATACGACCTGGATTCCCCACCAACTCGCCTGGTCGAGCGGATCCCAGCCGATCAGGCGCGGATCGCGAAACAGCTTGGAAAGCTGCGCGCCCATGAAGGGGATGTTCATGAAGAAGATGCCGAGGATCGCCAGCCCGCGCAGCATGTCGAGCACGTCGATCCGTGCCTTGCCGCTCACCGGCGCGAACGCCGCTCCCGTCGCATCCGTCATCGCTCTTCCCCCCGCCGAAGCGAGGGGAAGGATAGGTCAGTCGAACATCTGCGTCGAGTCGCAGATATTGGGCCAACGACCGGCGCTTCGTTCCCATCCGTCATGCTGAACTTGTTTCAGCATCCAACGTGCCCGAGGCGATACCGCTCGCGGAAAGTTGGACCCTGAAACAAGTTCAGGGTGACGGAGGAGCTGGCTGAACCGGATCCAACTCCTTACCGACGACGGTTCACCAGAGGCTTACTTCGCCCCAGTCTTGCGATCGAGGAAGTCGAGGATCGTGTTCCACAGATGGACGCTGATCCCCGGACCGCCGACGCGGTGGGTGTGGCCGGGGTAGAACATCATCTCGAACGGCACTTCCGCCTTCTGCAGCGTGGCGGCCATCGCGGTGCTGTTCTCGAACACGACGTTATCGTCCGCCATGCCGTGGATCAGCAGCATCGGATCGGCGATCTTCGTCGCCTCGCCGATATTGTCGGACGCCTTGTACGCCTCGGGCACCTTGTTCGGGTCGCCCATGTAGCGCTCGGTATAATGGGTGTCGTACAGTTCCCACTTGGTCACTGGCGCGCCGGCGACGCCCGCGGCGAACACGCCCGGCGCCTTTTCCAGCATCTTGAGCGTCATGTAGCCGCCATAGGACCAGCCATAAGTGACGACCTTGCTCGCATCGACATAGGGAAGCGTCTTCAGATAGTTCGCGCCGGCGACCTGATCCTCGACCTCGACGGTGCCCATCGCGTGCCAGATCTGGCTCTCGAAATCGACGCCGCGATTGGCGGAGCCGCGATTGTCGATCTGGAACCAGATATAGCCGCGCGACACGAGATACTGCTGGAGCGCGCCGCCCCAGGCCTTGCTCACCGTCTGCGAATGCGGGCCGCCATAGTGCTGGAAGAACACCGGGTACTTCTTCCCCGGCTCCATCTTCGGCGTGACCATCTCCCAGTTTAGCGTCGAGCCGTCGGCCGCCTTGATCGTGCCGAAGGTGCGTTCGCGGTGCTGGGCGAGATAGGCGTTGTACGGGTGATCGGCGGCAGTGACCGCATTCTCGTTCACCCAGGCGATGCGCTTGCCGCTGGCGTCCGCCAGATAGGTCTGGGCAGGCTGATTGATGTTCGAGCGCTTGACGATCGCGCGAGTCCCCGAGGGATCCATCGTCGCCTCGTTCCACCAGCCGGCTTCGGTCAGGCGGGTGATCGCCCCGCCCTTCCTGTAGTCGACCGAATAGAGGTGGCGCTCGAGCACGCCATCCTTGTTGCCGAGGAAGAAGACACGGCTCTTGGCCTCGTCCACGCCGACGACGTCGGGCGTGACTTCCCAGTCGCCCTTGGTGATCTGGGCGAACTTGCCCTTGGCGAAGCGATAGAGATGACCGTGGCCATCGCGCTCGGACCACCAGAGCAGGCTGCCATCGTCGAGCGGCGTGAGCGCGGTGGACAGGTTCACCCAGCTCTTGGCGCGCGCCTTCTCGCTGAACAGCACGACCGACTTGCCGGTGGCCGGATCGACCTGGAGCAAATCGAGCACCGTCTGCTCGCGGTTCTCGCGCTGGACGTAGAGCGTCTTGCCGTCCTTCGACCAGTCGACCCGGGCGAGGTAGATGTCCTTGTCGGCACCCAGGTCGACCTTGACCTTGCCGGCACCCGAGGGGTCCATGACGTAGAGATCGACCAGCGCATTGGGCGTGCCCGCCTTGGGATAGCGCTGCTGGAAAAGCTGCGTGCCCTCGGCGCCGATCGCGGCGCGGGTGACGATGCCGACCGGCGCCTCGTCGAAGCGCTCGACCGCGACATACTTGTCGTTCGGCGCCCACCAATAGCCCTTGAAGCGCGCCATTTCCTCCTGCGCGACGAACTCGGCCTCGCCCCAATGGACGGTGCCGGCGCCGTCGTCGGTGATCGGCTTGGGCGCGCCGTTGGCCAGGCCCATCACCACCAAATTCTGGTCCTGCACATACGAGACGTAACCGCCCGCCGGGCTGATCTCGGCGTTGAGCTTGGGGCCGGTCTTGGCAGGCAGCTTCGCGACGCTGCCGTCGAGCCCGGCGCGGTAGAGCTCGCCGTCGAGCGGCACGAGCACCGACTTGCCGTCGGGCGCCCAGTCATAGGCGACGATGCCCTTGGTGCCGGCGATGCGGGCGCGCTCGCGCTGCATCTTCTCGGCCTCGGACATCTCGGCGCCGCTGCCGAACTTCTTCGAATCGACGAGCATCCGCCATTCGCCGGTGCGCGTGTCCATCGCCCACAGGTCGAACCGCTCCTTCTCGTCGGCGCGGTTGCGCAGCAGCGTGAGGAACTTGCCGTCGGGCGAGAGCTTCGCGCTGCGCGGCTGCGGGCCGTTCAGATCGGGGCTGGCGAACACGCGCTCGAGCGTGAGGTCCTTGTTCTGCGCCAGCGCTTCATTCGCCATCAACGGCGCTCCCATCATTGCAAGCCCAACCAAGTATTTCCGCATAAACCCCGATCTCCTTGGGGCCGCGTTATTGCGGGCTAAGGGCCCCGGGTAAAGCCGCAGGCCGAAGGAATCTTGCGCAGGGCCGCAACAAAAACACGCATCCTTTCTCCACCTCGAGGCCCCTCTTCTCGTCACCCCGGCCTTGTGCCGGGG
>JAEXLC010000166.1 GCA_023445495.1 Pseudomonadota bacterium
CCCCCCCCCGCCCCCCCCCCCCGCCCCCCCGGCCCGGCCCCTCCACCCCTCGCTGCGCGAGCGGTCCCCCTCCCCGAGCAAGCTCGGGGAGGATTTAAACCCGCCCCCTATCACCTCTCACTATTGACACTTCTGTCAATTAAGTATTCCCTCTCCAAAAATGCAGGAGAGGCAGGATGGCTACGCTTGCGACGGAAACCGCGGCACCCGGCAGCATGAGCATCGATCCGCTCGACGTCAGCCGCCCCGAGCTCTACCGCGACGACACCTGGCACGAGCCCTTCCGCGAGCTGCGCGCCCGCGGCGGCATCCATTATACCGAGCAGAGCGCCTTCGGCCCCTTCTGGTCGATCACCACCTACAAGCCGCTCGTCCAGGTCGAGTCGCTGCCCGAGATCTTCTCGTCCGAGGCCGGCGGCATCACCATCGCCGACATGGCCGAGGGTGACATCAAGATGCCGATGTTCATCGCGATGGACCGGCCCAAGCACACCGATCAGCGCCGCACCGTCGCCCCCGCCTTCACGCCGAGCGAGATGGTGCGGATGACCGACAATATCCGGATGCGCACCGCCGAGATCCTCGATTCGCTCCCCGTCGGCCAGGAATTCGACTGGGTCGACCAGGTCTCGATCGAGCTGACCACCCAGATGCTGGCCTTGCTGTTCGACTTCCCCTGGGAGGAGCGCCGCAAGCTCACCTACTGGTCCGACTGGGCCGGCGACATCGAGATCGCCAAGGACCCCGTCCGCAAGGAGGAGCGCCGCCAGATCCTATTCGAATGCGCCGCCTATTTCGGCAATCTCTGGCAGGGCAAGGTCGGCAAGGAGCCGACCCCCGACCTGATCTCGATGATGATCCATTCGGACGCGATGAATCACATGGACCAGATGGAGTTCCTCGGGAACCTCATCCTGCTGATCGTCGGCGGCAACGATACCACCCGCAATTCGATGAGCGCCTATGCCTGGGGGCTCAACCAGTTCCCCGAGGAGCGCGCCAAGCTCGAAGCCAATCCCGGCCTGATCGGCAATGCCACGCAGGAGATCATCCGCTGGCAGACCCCGCTCTCGCACATGCGCCGCACCGCGACCCAGGATACCGAGCTCGACGGCCACAAGATCCGCGAGGGCGACAAGCTCGGCCTCTGGTACATCTCGGCGAATCGCGACGAGAGCGTCTTCGAGAATGCCGACAGCATCATCGTCGATCGCGAGAATGCCCGCCGCCATCTCGCCTTCGGCCACGGCATCCATCGCTGCGTCGGCGCCCGCCTCGCCGAGCTGCAGATCGGCGTGCTGATGGAGGAAATGGCCAAGCGCCGCCTGCGCGTGAACGTCACCGGCGAACCCGAGCGCGTCGCCGCCTGCTTCGTGCACGGGTACAAGAAGATGGCCGTGGAGCTGAGCCACTATTGACCTTCCCCGTCATGCTGAACTTGTTTCAGCATCCAACGCGCCTCCAGCGATACCGCCTGGGGAGAGTTGGACCCTGAAACAAGTTCAGGGTGACGGCGGGGCTGGACGGTAGCCCTGTCCCTCCCCACATCCCTTCCATGGAAACCAACCGCCGCAGCTTCCTCACGATCGCCGGCCTCGGCGCCCTCACTGCCGCCTGCGGAGGCGCGCCTGCCGAGGCGGCGCAGAAATTCCCCTTCACCCTGAGCGATGCCGAGTGGCGCAAGCGGCTCAGCCCCGCCGCCTATCGCGTGCTGCGCCAGGGCGCGACCGAGTACGCCTATTCGAGCCCGCTCAACAAGGAGCACCGCGCCGGCACCTTCACCTGCGCCGGCTGCGCGCTGCCGCTGTTCAGCTCCACCACCAAGTTCGACAGCGGCACCGGCTGGCCGAGCTTCTGGCAGCCGCTCCCCAACGCAGTGGTCACCGATGCCGACAACACGCTCGGCATGAGCCGCACCGAAGTCCGCTGCCGCCGCTGCGGCGGCCATCTCGGCCATGTCTTCGACGACGGCCCCCGCCCCACCGGCAAGCGCTACTGCATGAACGGCGTGGCGCTGGCCTTCGTGGCGAAGGCCTGAAAGTCACACGCGCCAGCCACAGGCCGTCACCCTGAACTTGTTTCAGGGTCCAACTCTCCACCCAGGATATCGCCTGAGGCAGGTTGGATGCTGAAACAAGTTCAGCATGACGCGGCTTGGGAACCGGATACGAAAAAGCCCGGCACTGCCGGGCTTCTCCAATTCCGATCCTGACCGACCAGCTTAGCCCGCGTCGGGCGTCTCGTTCTTGGCGTTGGCCATCACGTCGCTCAGGTCGAGGTCGAGCGACGGCTTGAAGTCGTCTTCGTCGAAGTCGCGCGGCGCGCCGCCCGAATAGATGAAGCCGTTGACCGGATAGACCGAGGTGCCGAGACCGCCGACCGGCGCGAACCACACCTTCACTTCGCTCCAGTCGCCCGCGGCCGACACGTCCACCGCGCGGACATTGCGCTCGATGCCGCCGGCGCGCGACCAGTTGGCATGGGTGAGCAGCACTTCGCGGTCGCTGACGATCTGGCTGACCATCGCGACGTGACCGAGCGGCATCTTCGAGGTGCGCTGGAACGACATCACCGAACCGACCTTCGGGGCCTCGCCGCGCTGGTAGCGGCCGGCGGCCTGGTTCCACCAGGTCCAGGCATTGCCGTGGATGTTCACGCCGCTGATCTCGCGGGCATAGGGCGCGCACTGCCAGAAGGTACGGCCCTTGGCCGAAGCCGCCTGCGGGGCGGCCATCATCAGGGTGCAAACAGCCATCAGCGCGAGACGCGCTGCGAGAACACGGAAATTCATGGACCCCCCGGTCAGGAAGCAGTCAGGTGTTGAATGCGACTGACCAGATCATAGGACGTAAGTATAGGGCTGCGGTTCACCGATCCGACGAACCGTTGCGACGAGCCGATGACTTGCAGATGAACGGCGATTCCGGGGGAACTTTGCTCCTACCGGCACCCCTTCCCCACCCCCGCACGCGCGAAGGCCGTGCCGTTCCGCCTCCGTACGAACCCCGATCCGGATACGCCCCGAATGGGCAATTTCCTGTCGCAAGGCCATCAGGTGGCGTGGTTTTCCACAAGCGCCCCTTCGATTCATCGCATCGATGTTGCGCTGCGGAATCACTTGGTCTCCTATAATGAACAGGGGACAAACGGCAGGTTAAGCAGCCCGTTAACCATATGGGCGCATCATCTGCTTCGGAGGGTCACGATTGGGGTGGGAGTTTTGAACGATGGGAGCACGAGCTAAACCGGCAGAAGGCGCGATGACGCTGGCCGAAATGAAGGAATTTGCGGGTTTCAGCGCCGCCACGCAGCGCTACATCCGCCGCTCGCTCGACATTGGTCTCGAGCGCGAAGACGCGATGCTCCGCTGGTCGCGCGACGTGGTCGAAGCCGCCAGCATCCGCGCCCAGGCCCATATCTATGAGCGCCTCCAGGAAGTCCGCGCGCTGGTGCCCGATGACAGCGACCTCGATACGATCGAGCCGTTCCTGTCGCCGCTGGTCGCGATCGCCGCGTTCGACCTCAGCCAGGGCCGCCTCACCAGCTTCTCGAGCTTCCGCTTCCTCTACGAGCGGCTGATCGGTGCCGAAGTGCGCCCGTGGCTGCCCTCGGCCTTCTGCGCCGCCGCCTCGCTGCCGCACCTCCACCCGGACCTGCGCCGCAAGCTGCTCCAGTCGATCAGC
Source organism: Pseudomonadota bacterium (assembly GCA_023445495.1). Taxonomy (GTDB): domain Bacteria; phylum Pseudomonadota; class Alphaproteobacteria; order Sphingomonadales; family Sphingomonadaceae; genus Sphingomonas. The sequence goes on from JAEXLC010000166.1 coordinate 3,684, forward strand.
GAAGCCGCCGCGACCGCCTCGGGCTGGTCGAACCGCCAGCCGAGCTTCTACCCGGCCTGGGTGGAAAAGGTCGACTCGGCCGCGCTTCCGAACTGATCCGATCTCTCCTCCCTCGCGAAGCGGGGGAGGAAAAAGGGCTACCTGCACGCCCGCCACCCCATCTCGCCGCGCGCGGCCTCGTCGAGATGCAGATGATCGCGGTGCGCGGCGTTGTAGTCCGGCGAGAGCACCGTCGAGAACAGCTTGCACGCGCCCGTCCGCACCTCGCGCAGAAACGCCGCCTTCGCCCCGCCCTCGCCCCAGTCCTTCAGCACGCTGATCCGCGTCCCGTCCGCCAGCCGGAATCCCGCCACGTCGAGCGCATCCGCCGTCGCATGCTCGCTCCAGTCGCCCGCGCTGCGCCCGTACATCCGCCGGCACGAATAGCTGCCGAGATGCGCGATCTCCGCCACCTGCACCCCGAAATGCTTCTGCGCCGCCGGCTGGACCACCTCCCATTCCCATAGCGACAGCGCCGCCGCGACCGGGCAGGAGGTGCCGAGATTGGCCGGACTCATCGCGATCCCCCGCGAGCCGCCCGGCAGCAGCCGCACCCCGTCGCCATAGCCACAGGCGGGATCGCTCCCCTGCACCGGCGCCAGCGCGGTGTAGCGCACCCCGGCCGAGCGCAGCAGCACCCGGCATCCGGCATAATCGTCGCCCAGCCCGGCGAGCTTGCGCCCGGTGAACATGCCGATCGGCTGGCTCAGGTCGAGCCGGGTCCAGGGCAGGTCCTGCGGCCGCCCGCGCAGCACCGCCCAGCCGAGGAACAGCCCGAACAGCAGCAGCATCGCCAGGAGCGTCCAGCCGATCGCCCGGCGCACCCGCCTCAAATGCGAACCGCGTCTTCCAGCCGCTGCGAAGTGATCGGATAGCCGAGATCGTCGGGGATGCAGAGCCGCCGCTCGCCGTCCCGCGCCTCGATCCACGGCGTCACAATGCGGATCGGGTGCGCCCGCGCATCGGCCACCGCGTCGTCGAAGCTCGCATAGAGCGCCAGCCGGTCGAGGTTGCGCCGGGTCGGGAAGATGATGTGCGCCTCGCCCCGGTCCGCCGCGTCGAGCACCGCCTGCGCGCTCGCCCAGAACACCCGGACATTCTCGTTGCCGTCGACCAGCGGTTCGGCCCCTTTCGGCGCCCGCGCCAGGTAGAAGCGCGTGTCGAACACCTTGTGATGCACCCCCGCCGGCAGCCAGCGCGAAAAGGGCACCAGCGCATCGAGGTCGAGCGCCGCGCCCGCCTCGTCGAGCAATTCCCCCATCGCCTCGCCGGCATAGAGCCGCGCGCGCAGCGCCAGCATGTCGCCCGCCGGCGCCAGCCCGACCGCGACCCCCGCCTCCTCCAGCGTCTCGCGGATCGCCCCGATCCGCGCGGCATTCTCGTCCAGATCGCCGGGATGCAGCGCCGCCAGCGCGAAATCGCCCGGATCGACTCGCCCGCCGGGAAACACCAAGGCCCCACCGGCAAACGACATCGCCGCCGCCCGCTCGACCATCAGCAGCTCGGGCGGCCCCTGCTCGGCCTCGCGCATCACGATCACGGTCGCCGCGGGAATCGCCTGTTCGTCGGTCATGGGCGGAGGGTACCGCGCTCAGGGGACGATTTGAAAGCCATCCTAGCATCCTTCTTGCTCCCCTCCCTGCAAGGGAGGGGCTGGGGGTGGGTGGCGAGCGGAGCGAGCTCAGCGAGCTGGCCCATGAGAAAAGGAAAGGCCGGGCATCGAGCCCGGCCTTTCCTAACCCACCCCTAACCCCTCCCTTGCAGGGAGGGGAATTTGAGTGACGGCACTACCAACCCGAAACCCTGAGCCGCACCTTCACCACCATGTCCGAAGACGTGATGAACAGCGTCTTCCCATCCTCGCCGAAGCAGCAATTCGCCGCCGCCTTGCCGGTGGCGATCACGCCCAGCTTCTTGCCCTCGGGCGAGATCACCCAGATCCCGCCCGGTCCGCTCGCGAACAGGTACCCGCTCCGCGCCACCTTCATCCCGTCGGGCAGCCCCGGCAGCTTCTTCGCCACCTCGGCCGAGAAATCGACGAACGGCACCAGCTCGCTGCTCGCCGATCCATCCGCCGCCAGTTCGCAGGTATAGATCTTCGCCGCATCCGGATCTGACTGGCTGACATACAACCGGTCCAGCCCCGGCGACACGCCGATCCCGTTCGGCCGCTTCAGGCTCTTGTCGATCAGCGACACGTCGCTGCCATCGGCATTCACCCGGTAGACCCCGTTATACGCCAGCTGCTTGAGCGGCGAATCATCGCCCTCGCTCAACCCATAGGGCGGATCGGTGAAATAGATGATGCCGTCGCGCCCGGTCGCCAGGTCGTTGCAGCTGTTGAACTTCTTGCCCTCGAACGTCCCCGCGACGATCGTCTTCTTCTTCGTCGCCAGGTCCACCCGCGCGATCGCCCGCGTGCCCGAATCGGCCATCAGCAGCGCGCCCCTGGCATCGAGGATCATCCCGTTCGATCCCGCCTCGCGCACCCCCGCCGGGATCGGCCCGGCCAGCCCCGAGGGCGAGAGGAACGCCCGCGCGCCGTCGCCCGCCTTCCAGCGATAGGCGATGTTCATCGGCACGTCGGAGAAGAGCAGATAGCCGCCCTTCTTCACCCACACCGGACCCTCGGCCCATTTGAACCCGCTCGCGATCACCTCGATCGGGCTGAACGGATCGATCAGCGCGTCGAGCGCCGGATCGAGCCGGGTGATGCGCCCGACCGCCTGGCCCAGCGCCATGCCGGGCAGGAAGGGCAAGGCAGCCATGCCGGCCAGCAGGCTGCGGCGCGTCGTCAGGATCATCATTCTACTCCGTCACGCGAGCTGGATCGCCCGCCCTTCGCGCGCCGATCGATAGATCGCCTCGATCAGCCGCATGTCGCGCAAGCCTTCCTCGCCCGACGCCCGCAGGGGTATGCCGCTCAGCACGCTTTCCGCAAGATGATCGAGCTGCGCGACGAACTGGTTCTTGGCCGGCGCCGGCAGCGTGACCTGCTCGGTCTTGCCGTTCGTCCGCGTCCACATCTGGTGGCCCTGATAGGGCGTCGCCGGTTCCATCCCCACCCAGCCCTTGGTCCCGGTCACCCGGAAGGCGTTGTGGCCGGAGGAATAGCTCGACACGCAATTGGCGATCACACCCGAGGGGAAGCGCATCTGCCAGTCGATCCGGTCCTCGACATTCTTGAAGCGCGGGTCGCTGCGGTCGGTGAACTCCATCGCGCTCACCGCCACCGGCTCCTCGCCGGCCAGGTAGCGCGCGGCGTTCAGGCTGTAGATGCCGATGTCCATCATCGATCCGCCGCCGGAGAAGGGCCGGTCGAGCCGCCACTGGTTCGGCTGGGCGTAGAAGCCATGTTCGGCGGTGATCAAGGTCGGCCGCCCGACGAACCCGGTCTTCACCAGCTCGACTGCGCGCAGATTGTACGGCTCGAAATGGCAGCGATAGCCGATCATCAGCTTGCGCTTGGCCTTGTTCGCCGCCGCGATCATCGCCTCGGCTTCGGCGGCGCTCACCGCCATCGGCTTCTCGCACAGCACATGCTTGCCCGCCTGGCTGGCGCGGATCGAGTATTCCGCATGCATGTTGTTGGGCAGCACGACATAGACCAGGTCGATGTCGGGATTGTCCTTGATCCGGTCGTAGCTCTTATAGTCGTACCAGTGGGTCTTCGGGATGCCATATTGCGCGCCGAACTTCTCGAGCTTGGCCGGCGTGCCGCTCACCAGCGCCTTCAGCTCGGCGAACTCGCAATCGGCGATCCGCGGCAGGATCTGGTTGGTCGCGTAATTGCCCAGCCCGACGATCGCATAGCCCAGCTTGCGCTTGCCCTGCGCCCAGGCCGGCAGCCCCGCCACGCCCGTAATCAGCCCCGCGCCGATGCCGCCCAGCACGGTGCGCCGTGTTCCCATGATCGTCATTGCCCGGTTCCCTCTCCGACTGGCGATTGCCCAAGCCCGTCGCCGGCACGTCATCCGCCGGTCGCTCCGCGTTAGCGCTATCATGGATGGCGGTAGGCGCCTAGGCAGCTACGACTTTGGTCGAGGGCGAACACCGCCCCCTTCCCCACCGTCATCCCGGCCTTGCCAAGTCACCCACCGTCATCCCGGCCTTGAGCCGGGATCCCGCTTCTTCTTTCTGGGGGCAAGGCAGCGGGACCCCGGCGCAAGGCCGGGGTGACGAGAGTACATCACGCCTCCTCCGGGAGAGGAGGCGGGCGGCCAATCCCCGCCGCTTCCGCTCTGTTCCCCTCCCTGCAAGGGAGGGGCAGGGGGTGGGTGGCGCGCGCAGCG
>JAEXLC010000178.1 GCA_023445495.1 Pseudomonadota bacterium
TCGGCGGCGGTCCCCCTCTCCCTCCGGGAGAGGATTTGAAGGGCGATAAAAACACAAGGGAGAGGAATGTGCTGAACACCAACGGGCGCACCGCCTATGACGAGGAACAGGCGCTGTTCCGCGACCAGGTGCGCAGGTTCTTCGATGCGAAGCTGGTGCCGAACCTGGAGCGCTGGGAGGAAGAGGGCATCGTCGACAAGCAGTTCTGGCGCGATTGCGGCGAGGCCGGACTGCTCTGCCCGACCATGCCCGTCGAATATGGCGGGCTGGGGCTCGACTTCGGCTATAACGCCGTGATCGGCGAGGAGCTGGCCTGGTCGGGCTCGTCGGCGGGCATCACGCTGCAATCGGACATCGTTGCCGATTACATCCTCCATTACGGTTCGGAGGAGCAGAAGCGGCAATGGCTGCCGGGGATGATCTCGGGCGAAGTCGTCACGGCGATCGCGATGACCGAGCCGGGCGCGGGATCGGACCTGCAGGGAGTGAAGACCACCGCGCGCAAGGACGGCAATCATTATGTCGTCAACGGCTCCAAGACCTATATCACCAATGGCCAGAACGCCGACCTGATCATCGTCGTCGCCAAGACCGACCCAGAGGCGGGCGCGAAGGGCACGTCGCTGATCCTGGTCGAAGCGAACCGCGAGGGCTTTGCGCGCGGGCGCAACCTCGACAAGATCGGGCAGCATTCGGCGGACACGTCCGAGCTGTTCTTCAACGATGTCCGCGTGCCGATCACCAATTGCCTGGGCGAGGAAGGGCGCGGCTTCGCGTACCTGATGAACCAGTTGCCGCAGGAAAGGCTGTCGATCGCGGTGGGCGCGCAGGCGGCGGCGCAGCGCGCGTTCGACGAGGCGCTGGCCTTCGTCAAGGAGCGCAAGGCGTTCGGCAAGACGGTGTTCGACTTCCAGAACACCCGCTTCGTGCTGGCCGACCTGGCGAGCAAGCTGCAGGTCGGCTGGGCGCATCTCGACTGGGCGATCAAGCGGCATGTCGCGGGCGAGCTGACCGCGGTGGAGGCTTCGGCGGCGAAGCTCTGGCACACCGACCTGCAGGGCGAAGTGTGCGACGCGGCGCTGCAGCTGCATGGCGGGGCGGGATATATGAACGAATATCCGATCGCCCGGCTGTGGCGCGATGCGCGGGTGTCGCGGATCTATGGCGGGACCAACGAGATCATGAAGGAAGTGATCGGGCGGTCTTTGTAACTCAAAATCCTCCCCGAGCTTGTCTCGGGGAGGGGGACCGCGACGCGCAGCGTCGTGGTGGAGGGGCCGCCGTCGCAGACGGCGGTGTTCCACCGCCGCCCCTCCACCACCGCCTTCGGCGGCGGTCCCCCTCCCCCAGCAAGCTGGGGGAGGATTTGAAGGAGGATATATGAACGTCAGCGAAGCCGTTGCCAGTCGCCGCTCGGTGCGAGCGTTTCTCGACAAGCCGGTCGACATGGAGCTGCTGCGCGACCTCATCGAAGGCGCAGGGCGAGCGCCTTCGGGCGGCAACCTCCAACCCTGGCATATCCATGTCGTGTCGGGCGATGCGATGGATCGGCTCAAGGCGATCATGCGCGCGCGGCTGGCCGAGGCGCCGTTCGGCGATCCGCCCGAATATGCGGTCTACCCCGCCCCGCTCGGCGAACCCTATCGCAGCCGCCGCTTCCAGGTGGGCGAGGCGATGTACGCCGGGCTCAGCATACCGCGCGAGGACAAGGCGGCGCGGCTGCGCTGGTTCGCGGGCAACTGGCAGTTCTTCGGCGCGCCGGTCGGGCTCTTCTGCACTCTCCCCCGCGATCACGGGCCGCCGCAATGGTCCGATTGCGGGATGTTCCTGCAGACGCTGATGCTGCTGCTCCGCGAGGCCGGGCTCGACAGCTGCGCACAGGAATCCTGGTCGGCGCATCATGCCACGGTGCGCGATTTCCTGGGTGTGCCCGAGGCACAGATGCTGTTCACCGGCATGGCGATCGGCTTCCGCGATCCGGACTCGCCGCTCAACCAGTTCCCGGTCGAACGCGCACCGATCGGGGAATGGGCCAGCTTCCACGGCTGACCGACTCGGGCCCCGCCGACAGCACCGAACCGGACCGAAAAGCACCTCGCTTCCAGCGACCTGGCGCCTGTTTTCGGGCCGACTTGGGCCACGTCCTGTCGCAGCGATGCAACAGTTTGCATCAATCCGAAATTGGAACCGCTTCCAATCGACATGGTCCAATTGACAGACGGCAAACCGATGATAGCGATAACATCAGGGAGGCATTTCGCTCGCCCGCAATAAATAAAAAGTCGCGCCCGGAAAGGGGCGCCAAGAGGAGGGGTTATGACTAGCTTCAAGCGCACACCTATACTTGCGCGTTCCGCATCCATCTTCGCCATGGCCGCTGGCCTTGCCATGCCGAGCTTCGCCCATGCGCAGGCCGACAACGCTGTCAGCACGGCCCAGACCGCGGACAGCGGCGGCCAGGACGCGCAGGACGACGGCGCGATCGTCGTCACCGGCATCCGCGCCAGCCTCGAGCGCTCGATCCAGATCAAGCGCGAGGCGCCAGGCATCGTCGACGCGATCTCGGCTGAGGACATCGGCAAGTTCCCCGACACCAACCTGGCGGAATCGCTGCAGCGCATCCCGGGCGTGTCGATCAACCGCACCAACGGCGAAGGCTCGCAGGTCACCGTCCGCGGCTTCGGCCCGACCTACAACATGGTGACGCTGAACGGCCGCCAGCTCGCGACCGCAGCCGTGTCCGTGGTCGGCGGCGACCAGAATGCCGACGGCGCGCAGGGCACCAGCCGCTCGTTCGACTTCTCGAACTTGGCGACCGAAGGCGTGCGCACGCTGGAGGTCTACAAGACCGGCCGCGCGGCCGTGCCCTCGGGCGGCATCGGCGCGACGATCAACGTCGTCTCGCGCAAGCCGCTCGACGACAACAAGAGCGGCTTCAACGGCAGCATCGGCGCCAAGGCGGTCTATGACACCAGCGTCAACGACTGCATCGATTGCGGCTCGAAGGTCACGCCGGAATTCTCGGGCGTGGTCAGCTGGAGCGATCCGGAGCAGCGCTTCGGCGTGATGCTGTTCGGCAGCTACCAGAAGCGCAACTACACCTCGATCGCGGCGACGTCGAACGACTGGAACATCATCCCCTACAGCACCTTCCTGACCGGCGGCTTCGTCCGGAACACGCCGGCGGTCATCGTGGGCAATGCGCCTACGCCGCAGATCTGCGCCGGCACCACGCCGTCGCCGACCTGCACCGTGGTCAACAATGCGCCGTCGAACCCCAACCAGCTGGTCGCGATCCCGAACGACAGCCGCTATCACTATGCCGAGGGTTCGCGCGAGCGCATCAACGGCCAGGCTGTGGTCCAGTTCAGGCCCACCGACGCGCTGACCATCACCGCCGACGCCCTGTTCGCGCAGAACAAGCAGCGCGAGACGCGCTCGGATCTGTCCAACTGGTTCAGCCGGCCGTTCGACGTGGTGACCTTCGACGGCAACCCGACCGTCGCCACCGCGACCTATCTGCACGAGACGATCAACGGCCAGAAGGACGAGGGCTTCGAGGCCCAGTCGCGCGCGCAGAAGGGCAAGCTCGAGGATTACGGCCTCAACCTGGAATGGCAGTTCGCCACCAACTTCTCGCTGAAGCTCGACGGCCATATCTCGACCTCGTCGAGCACGCCGGACAATCCCAATGGCGTCAGCTCGACGCTGGTGGGCATGGGCGCCAACGTCGTCGCCGCACACTCGGTCGACTATTCGAACGGCATCCCGCAGCAGGATATCACCTTCGGTGCGTCGGGGCCACTCGACGTGAACGATGTCGGGTCGCAGGTCGGCCGTACCAATCGCTCGACGCAGCGCCAGAAGGTGAAGGAGCTGCGCGCGGACTTCGGCTGGGATCTGGGCGGTGACAGCCGCTTCGACTTCGGCGGCAATTATCGCAACACCGACATGCGCCAGACCTTCCAGGCCACCCAGCAGACGCTGGGCGACTGGGGCATCAACAATCCGGGCGACGTGCAGGCACGCGCGCCGGGCGCGCTCCAGGCCTTCTGCCTCGAGTGCAAGTTCCACAAGTTCAACCCCGGCGGCGATCCGGAATCGCAGGTCGCCTTCCGCGGCGTGGCGTCGGACCTCTATTCGATCCTCTCGCCCTATTATGTCAGCCAGGGCAAGGCCGTCGGCATCACCAGCAGCCAGGACAACCGGGTCAAGGAAGAGATCTGGGCGGCCTATGGCCAGCTGACCTGGAAGGGTGAACTGGGCGGCGCGCCGGCACGGCTGGTCGCGGGCATCCGCTACGAGCACACCAAGTCGTCGACCAGCTCGCTCGAAGCGATCCCGGCCGGCATCGCCTGGGTGTCGGACAACGACTTCACCGTGTCGATCTCGAACCAGACGCAGTTCGTCAACGATGGCACCAGCTACAGCAACCTGCTGCCGCAGGTCGACTTCCAGGTGGAGTTCGCCCCGAACCTGATCGGTCGCCTGTCGTACAGCAAGACGATCGCACGCGCGAATTATGGCAACCTGTTCACCGCTACCACGGTGGGCGGCCCGCCGCGCCCGACCAACAATGGCGGCATCCCCAGCGCGTCGGTCGGCAACGCGCGACTGAAGCCGCTTGAATCGGACAATTTCGACGCATCGCTCGAATGGTATTTCAAGCCGGACAGCTATGTGTCGGTTGCGTTCTTCGACAAGCGCGTGCGCAATTTCATCGGCACCGGCCAGACCACTTCGTCGCTGTTCGGATTGCGCGACCCGAGCTCGGGCGCGGCGGGCAGCCGCTCCGGCAATGCCAAGGCCGCATTGTCGGGCCTCGGTGCCGACAGCAGCGACGTGAACCTGTTCGTCATGTCGGCGCTGATCCAGGCGACCGGATCGGTGGCAGCGGCAACGGCGCAGTTCGCTGCCAACTACAATCCGGTTACGCACTCGCTCAGCGATGCCTATGTCCAGTCGATCAACAACACCTATGACCTGAACGGCCTCGCCAGCGATCCGCTCTACCAGTTCCAGGTGTCGCAGCCGATCAACAACAAGGACGCCGAGATCTACGGCGTCGAGCTCGCCGGCCAGTATTTCCTCGGCTCGACGGGCTTCGGCATCGCGGCGGCCTATACGCTGGTGCGCGGCGACGTGGGCTTCAACATCGGGGCCGATCCCTCGCAGGATCAGTTCGCGCTGCTTGGCCTGTCGGACACGTTCAGCGGCACGCTGATCTACGAGAAGCACGGCCTCTCGGCCCGCGTGGCCTATAACTGGCGCGACAAGTTCCTCTCGGGGATCAACCGCCAGGGCTCGCGCAACCCCGAGTTCACCGCGCCGTTCGGCCAGCTCGATGCCACGATCAGCTACGAGTTCACGCCGAACATCGCGCTGACGCTCGAGGGCATCAACCTGACCGAGACTTCGGTGCGGACCTATGCCCGCAACGAGAAGCAGCTCTGGTTCGCGCAGGAACTCGACCGGCGCTTCCTGCTCGGCGCCCGCTTCAAGTTCTGATCGGACGCAACGTCAAAAAAAGGGGGAACTGGGGCTGCCGCCATGCGCGGCGGCCCCTTTCTCTCTGATTGAGGCCGGCTGCGCTTTGCGCCATGCTGGCCGCCAACAAGCTGGATTTCCCCGATGTCCCGACCGGTCGCGCTCGACAATGTCGCCCATGCCGATCTCCGCGTCGCGCTCCGCCACGGCGCCGCGCACGGCGAGGCAGTCAACCGCGCGCTCGTCTTCCCCACCGAATTCGGCGAAGCGCAGCGCGACTTCCCGATCCTGTTCCAGCGCGATCCCGCCGAAGGGCTGCAGGCCGTCGCCCTGCTCGGGCTCGACCGCGACGAGAATCTGTTCCTCGATGGCGAGCGCTGGACCAGCCGCCATATCCCGCTGATCCTGCAGCGCGGCCCGTTCCTGATCGGACTCAACGCCGATGGCGGCGCGCCGGTGATCCAGATCGACCTGGACGACCCGCGCGTCGATGCCGCGGACGGCGAGCCGCTGTTCCTGCCCCAGGGCGGGCAGAGCCGGATGCTCGATCATCTCGGCCGGGTGCTCGGCGCGATCCATGTCGGTATGGCCGATGCCGCGCCGATGTACGCCGCTTTCGACGCGCTGGGGCTGATCCAGCCGGTCGCGCTCGAGCTGATGCTCGACGAGGAACGGCGCTATGTGATCTCGGACCATGAAGTGCTCTCCGCCGAGAAGCTGGCGGAGCTGGGCCCGGATGCGCTCGACCAGCTCAACCGTGCCGGGCATCTCGGCGCGGCTTTCCTGCTCGCCGCCTCGATCGGCAATATATCGGCCCTGATCGAGCGCAAGAACGCCCGGGCGACGGCGTGAACATCCTCGCCGCCAGCGCGCCCAGGGTCCGCGAGCGGACCGGCGTCGCGCTGGATGCCATTCCCTATGCCGAGCTGCTGGAAGCGCAGGCGCCGGTGATCCTGCGCGGCGTGGCGCAGGACTGGCCGCTGGTCGCCGCCGCGCGCGGGTCCGACGAGGCGGCGATCGCCTATGTCGAACGCTTCGATTCGGGCCAGCCGGTGGTGGGCTTCACCGGGGCACCCGAGATCGACGGGCGCTTCCACTACAATGCCGGGCTGACCGGCTTCAATTTCGAAGGCGCCCGGGTCGGCATGGCCGCTTTCCTGGAGCGGATCCGCGCCAGCCTGGACGCCCCCTCTCCCGCCGGCTTCTATATTGGCTCGACCGATCTCGACCGCTACCTGCCCGGCTTCCGCGCCGAGAACGACCTGCCGCTTATCGACCCGATGTTCGCGCACGGCGTGCTGGCGAGCATCTGGATCGGCACGCGCACCACCGCGCACGCGCATCACGACATGTCGCACAACCTGGCGATCTGCGCCGCGGGCAGGCGCCGCTTCACCCTGTTCCCGCCCGATCAGATCGCCAATCTCTATCCCGGCCCGCTCGAGCCGACGCCCGGCGGCCAAGTGATCTCGATGGTCGACTTCACCGATCCCGATTTCGCCGCGCATCCGCGCTTCCGCGAAGCGATGTCGAGCGCGCAGGTCGCCGAGCTCGAACCGGGCGACCTGCTCTTCTACCCGGCCTTGTGGTGGCATCATGTCGAGGCGCTGGAGCGCTTCAACATCCTGGTCAATTACTGGTGGAACGAGGCACCCGCGTTCCTCGACACGCCGCAGACCAGCTTGCTCCACGCAATGCTGAGCCTGCGCGACCGGCCGGACGCCGAGAAGGCGGCGTGGAAGGCAATGTTCGACTATTATGTGTTCGGCCCCGCCGGCCAGGCCGCGGCGCATCTGCCGCCGCATGCCCAGGGCCCGCTTGCGCCGATCGACGTGACTTCGGCGCGGCGGCTGCGCGCGCAGATCATCAACAAGCTCAATCGCTAGGGGGACGAGATGGACCAGGCACCGGTGCGGCGCGTCGTGATCGCGGGTGGCGGCACCGCAGGCTGGATCGCCGCGGCGGCGCTCGCCAAGCTGCTCGGGCCGCTGCTCGAGATCACGCTGGTCGAGAGCGACGAGATCGGCACGATCGGCGTCGGCGAAAGCACCATCCCGACCGCGCGCACCTTTCACGAGCTGCTCGGCATCGACGAGAAGGCGTTCCTGCGCGACACGCTTTCCACCTTCAAGCTGGGCATATTGTTCGAGGACTGGGCCCGCGAAGGCGATCGCTACATCCACAGCTTCGGCCAGCTCGGCAAATCGAACTGGATGGGCGATTTCCACCATTTCTGGCTGCATGCCCGCGAGGAAGGCTGGGGCGGCGAGCTGGGCGACTATTGCTTCGAGCTGCAGGCGGCCAAGGCCGAGCGCTTCGCCATCCCGGACCAGGGCCATATCAACTATGCCTATCACCTCGATGCCGGGCTCTATGCGCGCTTCCTGCGCAAGTTCGCCGAGCCCGAAGGCGTGGTGCGGATCGAAGGCAAGATCGAGAGCGTCGAGCAGCATCCCGAGACCGGCTTCGTCACTGCGCTGAAGCTTGCCTCGGGCGAACGGATCGAAGGCGACCTGTTCATCGACTGCACCGGGTTCCGCGGGCTGCTGATCGAGCAGGCGCTGCACGCCGGCTATGAGGATTGGGGCCATTGGCTGCCGACCGACAGCGCGCTGGCGGTGCAGACCGCCTCGGTCGGCCCCGCCGTTCCCTATACCCGCGCGACCGCGCACCAGGCGGGGTGGCAATGGCGCATCCCGCTGCAGCACCGGGTCGGCAATGGGCTGGTCTATGCGAAGGATTTCCTCGACGACGAGACGGCCCGCGCGCTGCTCGATGCGCGGATCGAAGGCGAGAAGCTGATCGAGCCGCGGCTGATCCGCTTCAAGGCGGGGCGCCGGCGCAAGGTGTGGGACAAGAATGTCGTCGCGCTCGGCCTGGCCAGCGGGTTCGTCGAGCCGCTGGAATCGACCAGCATCCACCTCATCATGATCGCGATCACCCGGCTGGTGCAGCTCTTCCCGTTCGGTGGAGTGAGCGAAGGCGTGGCGGAGCGGTTCAACGCGCTGAGCCGCACCGAGATCGAGCGGATCCGCGACTTCATCATCCTCCACTACCGGCTGAACGAGCGTGCGGATGGCGGCTTCTGGGAGCATTGCCGGACGATGGACATCCCGGACTCGCTGAAGGAGCGGATCGCCGCCTTCCGCGACGGGGCGATCGCCTGGCAGGCTTCGGACGACCTGTTCCGCGTCGACAGCTGGGTGCAGGTGATGCTCGGCCAGCGGCTGGAGCCGCGCAGCCATCATCATATGGGCCGGATGATCGTGGAGGGCGAGTTGCAGGGCGCACTCGGCAAGCTCAAGGCCGACATCACGCGGACGGTGGCGCAGATGCCGGCGCACCAGGCGTTTCTCGAAAGGTTTGTCGCGGCATGAGCTGAAGACGCATCGGGCAAGGCCGGCATCGCCTTTGCACAACTAATATTGCGAATCGTTTGCATTAGCAATTTCAACTGCTATGGCGCGGCCCCTAAAACCAAAAGGGGTCCGCAATGCATCTTCGTCTCTCCGCTTCCCTCGCCGCCCTCGCCTTCGGCCTGCTCGCGGCCGGCACCGCCCAGGCACAGCAGGCGGAGACGCTGCCGGAAACCGTGGCGGAGGGCGAGAAGGCCACGCCGAGCTATGAGCTGCAGCCGGGCAACGACACCGGCACCACGATCATCCGCGAGCAGGAGATCAAGGCGCGCGCACCCGGCTCGGGCGATGTGAACCAACTGCTCAAGGCGCTGCCGACAGTGCAGTTCGACCGTGCCGAAGGCCGCGCATCGCGCGAGGATCTGCAGGACATCCGCCCGGCGGACATCTCGATCTCGGGCGGGCGGACCTATGACAATCTCATCACGATCGACGGGATCGACGCCAACAGCCGGCTCGACATCACCCAGGGCAACCCGCAGCACTTCGCCGAGCCGGCGGGCAATTCGGCGCAGAATCTGTGGCTCGATTCCAACCTGGTCGGCGAGATCGTGGTGCGCGATTCCAACGTCTCGGCCGAGTTCGGCCGCTTCACCGGCGGCGCGCTCGATATCCGCACCCGCGACCCGCGGCACCGTTTCGGCGGCTCGGCCACGGTCAGCTTCACCTCCGACGAGCTGGTCGATTACCGCATTTCCGATGCGTCGCGCATCGCGCTGAACGGGGCGGCGCTGCCCGATCGGCCGAGCTTCCGCAAATGGCGGTTCGGCGCCACCGTCGATGTGCCGGTGTCGGAGGATGTCGCGTTCCTGATCGCCGCCAATCGCTCGCGCGCCGACGTCACCTATTATCGCGGCGCGGCCTATGGCTCGCGCCCCTATGGCCAGAGCAGCGTCAGCGACAACCTGATGCTGCGCGGAATCGCCGATCTGTCGCCGACGATGAAGCTGACCGCGCAGTTCACCTATTCGCCCTATGAAAGCGAATCCTCGGACGACAATGGCGTCGACAATCTCCTCACCTCGAAGGGCGGCGGCCTGGCCGGGCAGCTCCAGCTCGAGAATAGCGGCACGACCCGCTGGACGCTGAAGGCGCGGTTCAGCCACAATGATTCCGGCCGCACGGCGCCGCCGAACAATTACTCGATCCCCTCGACCAGCACCAACGGCGCGGTGTGCAGCAACGCGAACTGCACGATCGGCGGGTTCGGCAATGTCGACCAATGGCAGGATAATTTCGGGCTGAGCTTCACCGCCGCGCGCGACATCGGCCCGGGCGAGCTGCGCGGCGGCCTGGACTATCAGCGTATCGCCGCGATGCGCAGCCGGCCCGAAACCAACTATGCCTATTCGCGCCCGACCAGCGGCACCAACATCGTCTGCGCCAGCGGCGAGAGCCTGCTCTGCGCGACGGGGCAATATGCGCTGGGCCAGTATAGCGCATATCGCGCCTATCGCGCCGAGGTCGAGCTCGACAGCATCGCCGGCTGGGCGGAATATTCGGTGAAGGCCGGGCCGGTCGATCTGCGCGGCGGCGTGCGCTACGACTATGAGAGCTTCCTCGGCAATCACAATTTCGCGCCGCGCCTGTCGGCCACGGTCGACCTGTGGAAGGGCTGGTCGCTCACCGGCGGCGCCAATCGCTATTATGGCCGCTCGATGCTCGCCTATGCGCTGCGCGAGCAATATCCCGACAACTTCATCTACCGCCGCACCGGGGTCAGCTCGGGCGGGCGGCTGACCTATTCGGACAGCGGCTGGACGCTCTACAGCACCACCCATTCGACGAGCTATGCCAATGCCGATCTCAAGACGCCCTATTCGGACGAGCTGACCGGCGCGGTGACCGGCAAGGTGCTGGGCGGGACCGTGCGCCTCAAGGGCGTGTTCCGCTGGGCGAAGGACGAGTTCTCGCGCTCGGTGGCGACGCGGGTGACCGGCACGCTCGAGACCGGGGCGACGACCACCTACACGCTCTACACGCCGAACAATGACGGGCGCAGCCGCTATCGGGGCGGTTCGCTCGAATGGACCCGCGCGTTCGGCAAGCACAGCATCGCGGCGAACGTGAACTATTCGAAGGCCTATACCAGCAACACCGACTACATGCTGACCAGCGACAATGTCGAGGATGCGGACGTGATGTACGTCTACAACGGGCAGCTGGTCTCGGCGCTGTCGATCCTCGACCAGAACCAGCGGCTGGAGTTCGCCTCGCCGTTCATCGCCAACATGACCTGGACCGGCCGCTGGCTCGACGACCGGCTGACCACCAACGTCAATGCGCGCTTCCGCAACGGGTTCGACCGGATCGAGGATTCGGGGGTGAACCAGACGATCAACGGGGTCAGCTATGACGTGGTGGCGCTCAAGCACTACCGCGCGAGCCTGGACATGAACCTCAATGCACAGCTTGAGGTGATCCGCAGCAAGCTGGGCACGCTGACGCTCGATGCGCGGATCTCGAACCTGCTCAACCGGGTGCCGATGCAGGACTATGCGCTCACCTCGAACCCGTACCAGACCGGGCGCTCGGCCTGGTTCGGCCTGTCGTACAAGTTCTGATGCGGGTCGAACGGGTTTCCCGCATCGCGCTGCTGGGATCGACGCTGCTGTTCCTGACGGCGGCGGGATTCCGGCAGGGGGCCGAGCCGGT
This sequence comes from Pseudomonadota bacterium, assembly GCA_023445495.1. Taxonomy (GTDB): domain Bacteria; phylum Pseudomonadota; class Alphaproteobacteria; order Sphingomonadales; family Sphingomonadaceae; genus Sphingomonas. Next base: position 11,559 of record JAEXLC010000178.1, read on the forward strand.
CGATCTGCGCCGGGCCTATGCCGGGCCGGTGTCTACCTGGCCGAAGGCGGAAGTCGATCCGGGGGTGGACTTCGTCGAGTTCGGCCCCCTGCCCCCGGCGCAGCGGCCCGGCGGCGTCGATGCCCAGCGGGTCGCGCTGGGCGCGCGGCTGTTCGAGGAGCCGCGGCTCTCGGCATCGGGGCAGTTCGCCTGCGCGTCGTGCCATGCCCGCGAGCTGGGGTTCGGCGACGGATTGAAGACGTCGTTCGGGCATGACCGCCAGCGCGGCCAACGCAACGCGCCGAGCCTGTTCACCGCCGGCTTCATGCACAGCCTGTTCTGGGACGGCCGCAGCCCGACGCTGGAGCATCAGGCGCTGCAGCCGATCCCCAACCGGGTCGAGATGGCGGCCAAACCGGCGAAGGTGGAGCGCTGGATCAACGGCGAGGCGGACTATCGCGAGGCCTTCCGCCAGGCGTTCGGGGTGAAGCGCATCCGGATGGATGACATCGCCCGGGCGATTGCCAGCTTCGAGCGCACCTTGCGGCCGCCGGCGAGCCCGTGGGACCGGGTGTTCACCCGCGGCACCGCGTCGATGACCGACCAGCAGCTGCTCGGCCTGCACCTGTTCCGCACCAAGGCGCGCTGCGCGAACTGCCATAACGGGCCGCTGCTGACCGACCAGAAGTTCCACAATCTCGGCATCAGCTTCTACGGCCGCCGGCTGGAGGATGTCGGGCGCTTCGGCGTGACGCACGATCCGGTCGATGTCGGCCGGTTCCGCACGCCCTCGCTGCGCGCGCTGCGGCGGACCGGGCCCTATATGCACAACGGCATCTTCCCGGCCCTGGCCGGGGTGGTGAACCTCTATGCCGCGGGCGGCGGCGTCGATCGCAAGGTGCAGAGCGCCACGACCGATGCCCCGCCACCCCAGGCCGATCCGCAGTTGAAGAAGGTTCCGCTAACCGCCGAGGAGCGCGCGGCGCTGGTGGCGTTTCTCGAGATGCTGTGAGCCTCAGCGCGAGCGATAGGTCATCGGGATGCGGAAGGTGCGCGGCTCGCCGCGCGGCGGCGGGGGGAGCATCGTCGACTGCACCTGCGCCAGCGCAACCCGGTCCAGCGCAGGGTTCTCGGAGGAGATCACGACCACGGCGTAAACCCGGCCACGCGACGAGACCTTCAGCTCCACCACCACCGTGCCGGTGAGCCCGGCGCGGGCAAGCTCGGCCGGATAGCTTTGCCGCGCCCGGATCTCGCGAAACACCGCCCGGCCATATTGGTCGGCATCCTCGCGCCGTTCAGTGGCCCTGCCCGCCGTGCCACCCTCGGCGCTGGCGGATGCGGGACGACCCATGCTCTCGGCTGCCGCGGGCGCCGGCTGGAGAGGTCCTGCCACGGCGATCATCACCGGCGGCACCAGGGTCGCTTCCGCCGGCCCAACGGGTTCCCGAGCGACCAGCGGCACGGGAGACGGCGCCGACACCGCGCGCTGCGCGACAGGCTCGCTCACCGGCGCGGGATCGGCCTCGGGTTCGGCTGCGACAGTTTCTGCGGACACATCGAAGATCCGCATCGCGCGGGTGCTGGCCGCCTGCGGCAGGCTGCCGACAAAGAGCGCATAGACCGCGCCGAGCGGTGCCGCCGTCAGCAACAGGGTAAGAGCAACGGCGCCGGACCGCTCCGATAGTGAGCGTTTTGGTGAATACACCAGCGCGCATTATCGCGAACGCGTCGCAATAACAACTGAATCAGAAGCGGAGCGAGGCGACCACGCTGCCGGCTGCCAGCGCCCTTTCCCCCGGCAGCCGCCGGACCAGCAGGTCCGCCCGCGCGAGCAGGGACTGGCCGGAGGCGGACTGCCCCCCGATCACCTGGACGCCCGTATCGGTCCGCTCGGCGCACTGAAAGGCTTCGCGGTCGCCATTGGCCGCGATGCCCTCGGCCAATGGCAGGCCTTCCCAGCGAAAAGCTGCCTGCACGCCGCGCCCGCCCAGCCCGGCGAGCAAGGGCGCGAGGAACAGGCGCGCGACCGTCATCGCCGCGGTCGGGTTCCCCGGCAGGCCGAGCACCAGCCGCCCGTCGATCCGGCCGAGCCAGACGGGCTTGCCCGGCTTGATCGCGACATCGGCGAAAAGCAGCTCGAGCCCCAAAGGGCCCAGCGCCGACCTGGCGAAGTCGCGATCGCCGCGCGAAGCGCCACCGCACAGGACAAGCACATCGCTATCCGCCAGCGCCGCCTCGGCCGACGCGCGGAGCGATGCCTCATCGTCGCGCACCCGCGCAGCGCCGAGCGGCCTGGCGCCCCATTGGCGGGCCATCAGCAGCACCGCTTCGGACAGGCTGTCCGGGATGCCGCCACGCGCCTGCGCCTCACCGGCCGGCACAAGTTCGTCGCCGGTCGCGATCACGCGGACGCCGGGCGCGCGCCACACCGCGAGCATAGCCGCATCGGCCGCGGCGGCGGCGACAAGCGCACGGGGGTCGAGAAGCCGGCCCGCCGGAAGCAGAACCGTTCCGGCGGCGCTGTCCGATCCGCGCAACCGGACATGGGGCTTGGCGGGCACCGGGCCCTCGAGGGTAACCGTCAAATCCTCTGCGCCGACCAGCTCGCGCATCAGCACCCGGTCGGCACCGGCGGGCATCAGCGCACCGGTCATGATCCGCACCGCACCGCCAGGTTGAAGCGTCCCCTGAAAGGGCGCGCCGGGATAGGCCGCGCCCGCCACGGCAAATCGGCGCAGCCCGGTGGCGAGATCGGCTTCGCGCACCGCAAAGCCGTCCATCGCCGCCAGATCCCGCGCCGGAATGTCCATGGCTGCACGGACCGGTTCGGCAAGCACGCGCCTGCCAGCCCGGGAGAGCGGCACCTGCTCCGTGCCCAGGGGTTGGGCAACCGTGGCGAGGATCGCCTGGGCGGCATCGAACCGCAGCGCGGCACCACAGGGCACGCGCTCGTCGATCGGCACCCGGACATGCTTCACTGCGCCCGCTCCGCCAGCTGGAGCGCGATCGCCGCGCCGCCGCTCGCCACGGCCTCGCCGACCAGCAGCAGCGTCGGCTTGTCCTCGGCGATCGCATTGGTCGCGATCGGCAGCAGGTCGAGCCTTGTATGGAGCAGCCGCTCGCCGGGCAGGCTGATATCGCAGGCGACCAGCACCGGCGTCGCGCCGTCCAGCCCCGCCGCGATCAGCTGGCGGCTGATCTCGCCCGCAGCGCCTCGGCCCATATAGAAAGCGGTGGTGCTGTGCGGATCGGCGAGCGCCGCCCAGTCGAGCGCCAGCTTCTCGCCGGCGCGGACATGGGCGGTGACGAACTGGACGCGGCGGGCGAGCCCCCGCAGCGAGAGCGAGATGCCGGCCGAGGCAGCCGCCGCGCTTGCCGCGGTGATGCCTGGACAGATGCGCGCCCTGATCCCGACCGCCGCAAGCGCCGCGATCTCCTCGGTCGAGCGGCCGAAGATCGAAGGGTCTCCCCCCTTGAGACGCACCACCTTTTCGCCGTCGAGCGCGGCTTCGACCAGCAGCGCGTCGATCGCGCCCTGGTCCTTCGAATGCCGGCCCGATCGCTTGCCGACCGGCACGCAGCGGACGTGATCCGGGATCAGCGCCAGGACGCCGGGGCCGACCAGCGCGTCGTAGAAGACCACGCTCGCCGCGCGCAGCAGCCGCTCGGCCTTGCGGGTGAGCAGGTCGGGATCGCCCGGCCCGGCACCGACCAGCCAGACTTCGCCCGGAAGCATCTCATCCATTGGCGGCACTCCTGTTTTCCTCGAGGATCCGGCGAATCGCGGGGCGGCACGAGCCGCAATTGGTGCCCGCCGAAAGCGCCGCGCCCACGGCTTCGACACTGGTGAGCTGCTGGCTGCCGATCGCGGCGACGATGGTCTTGAGCCCGACATCGAAGCACAGGCAGATGATCGGCCCGCGATCCTCGCGCGCGCCCGGTGGGGCGCCGGCGAGCAGCGCCGCCGTCGCGGCCTGGCCGAGCTGCTCGACCAGCCATTCGCGCCTGGGCAAGATCCCGCGCTCGGTGCGGAACAGCGCCGCGACCAGCCGGCCGTCGCGCATCACCGCGACCCGGTGCGATCCCCGTGCGCGGTCGAAGCTCTCGATCCGCTCGCCGCGCGGCAGCCTGGCCTCGATCGCCTGCGCATCGCCATCGCCGGCGAGTTCGTAGAGCGTGCCGCCGGGCACGGTCACCTTGGTCGCCCACAGGCAATCGGGCCGTTCCATCGCCTCGGCGGTAATCAGGAAGCCGCGCCAGGCCGGCGCCACTGCGGCGATCCTGGCCGGCGTCGACTTGAACCCGGGCTGGCCCGAATGCGGATCGACCAACGGGCGGGGAAGCAGGCCGGTGCGGCCGCCGGTGGATTGCCGGTCGGTCCAGTGGATCGGCGTGAAGATTTCCCCGCGGCGCTGGCCGGTGCTGAACTGGACGCGGAACAGGCTTTCGCCCTGCGGGGTCGAGACGCGGGCAAGGCCGCCATCCTCCAGACCCTGGGCGGCCGCGTCTTCGGGATGGACCTCGACCAGGGGTTCCTCGCGGTGGCGGGAGAGCTTGGGACTGAGGCCCGTGCGTGTCATCGTGTGCCACTGGTCGCGGTAGCGCCCGGTGTTGAGCGTCAGCGGCCAGTTGGCGAGCGGCGCGGGCAGCGGCATCTGGCTGACCGGCACCAGCCGGGCGCGGCCATCGGGCGTCGGGAAACGGCCATCGGCGAACGCGTCCCCGCCCCAGCGAAACGGCGCCATCGTCTCGTAATCGGCATTGCCGATCGCGACCTTGTCGCCGAGGTCGAACAACCGGGCGCCGTCATTCTGATAGGCCGACAGCCGGGCATGCTCGCGGAAGATGTCGGCAGGCCGGGCATAGGCGAAGTCGCCGGGCCAGCCCATGCGGCGGCCGATTTCCTTGATGATCCACCAGTCGGGCCTTGCCTCGCCCGGTGCCTCGAACAGCGCGCGCTGGCGGCTGACGCGGCGCTCGGAATTGGTGACGGTGCCGTCCTTCTCGCCCCAGCCGGTGGCGGGCAGGCGGACATGCGCGAAGGGCGTGCAATCGGTCTCGGCGATCACGTCGGAGATCGCCACGAAGGGGCAGCGCGCCAGCGCCTCGCGCACCGCCCCGGCATCGGGCATCGAGACCGCCGGGTTGGTCGCCATGATCCACAGCGCCTTGATCCGGCCTTCGCCCATCGCGCGGAACAGGTCGACCGCCTTGAGCCCGGGCTTGGGCGCGATCGTGGGCGAGGCCCAGAAGCGCTGGACGCGGGCGCGGTTCTCGGGGGCGAAGTCCATGTGCGACGCGAGGCTGGAGGCGAGACCGCCCACTTCGCGCCCGCCCATCGCATTGGGCTGGCCGGTGATCGAGAAGGGTGCCGCGCCCGGCTTGCCGATCCGTCCGGTGGCGAGATGGACGTTCGTGATCGCGTTGACCTGGTCGGTGCCGCGGATCGACTGGTTGATGCCCTGGCTGAACAGCGTGATCGTGCGCGGATGCGCGGCGAACAGCTCGTAGAAGCGCCTGAGGTCGGTGGCCGGCACTTCGCATGTCCGTGCCACCGACCACAGGTCGCTCCCCTCTCCAACGCTGTCCCAGAAATTCTCGGGCACGCTGACGCTCGCCGCGAGATAGGCCTCATCGACCAGCCCGGCTTCGCGGCAATGGGCGAGCAGTCCGTTCATCAGCGCCACGTCGCTGCCCGGCCGGATCGCGAGGTGCAGGTCGGCGCCCTCGCAGGTCTCGGTGCGGCGCGGGTCGATCACCACCAGCTTGGCGCCGGCATCGCAGCGCGCGCGGATGCGCTGATAGACGATCGGGTGGCACCAGGCGGTGTTCGAGCCGACCAGGATGATCAGATCGGCCACATCGAGATCGTCATAGCTGGCCGGCACGACATCCTCGCCGAATGCGCGGACATGGCCGGCCACCGCGCTCGACATGCAGAGCCGCGAATTGGTGTCGATATTGCCCGAGCCGATGAACCCCTTCATCAGCTTGTTGGCGACATAATAGTCTTCGGTCAGCAGCTGGCCCGAGACATAGAAGGCGACGCTGTCCGGCCCATGCTCGGCGATCGCCTGCTTGAAGCGCTTCGCCACCAGGTCGAGCGCCTTGTCCCAGCTCACCCGGCGCTTGCCGATCATCGGGTGGAGGAGGCGACCCTCCAGCCCGACCGTCTCGCCGAGATGCGTGCCCTTGGAGCAGAGCCGCCCGCGATTGGCGGGATGCTCGCCATCGCCCCTGATCTCGACCGAGCGGGCCCCGCTACGCGTCGCGACGATCCCGCAGCCGACGCCGCAATAGGCGCAGGTGGTGCGGACAATAGCCCTCTCCCCTTCGGGGAGAGGGTTGGGAGAGGGGGAGTGCGGCGCACTCACGGCTCTGGGGGGGGGGGGGGGGGGGGGGGGGGGGGGGGCGGGGGGGGG
>JAEXLC010000218.1 GCA_023445495.1 Pseudomonadota bacterium
GCTCGGCCATGTCGGCATTGGTGGATCCCGTCTCGGCGACGGTCCGTACGGTCGCGATCAGAACAGCGCCTTCGCAGCGGCGCCGGTCCACACTTCAAGATAGCCGAGCAGCGGCCAGCCCAGCGGCGAGATCACCACCGCCGAGAGCACGAGCAGCGCGCCCTCGATCGGATCGGTGCGGCCCGGGAAGGCCGGCGCCGGCTCGTCGAAGTACATCACCTTGACGACGCGGAGATAGTAATACGCGCCGATCGTCGAGGCAGCGGCGGCAACCGCAGCGAAGATGTAGAGGCCCGCATGCACCGCGGCCAGGAACACCTGCAGCTTCGAGAAGAAGCCGAGCAGCGGCGGAATGCCGGCGAGGCTGAACATGAAGATCGCCATCGCCACCGCGAGACCCGGACGGGTCCGCGACATGCCGGCCAGGCTGTCGATGGTCTCGACCGGACGGCCTTCCGCATCGCGCATCTGCAGCACGATCAGGAAGCTGCCGACGGTCATCACGACGTAGATCGCCATGTAGTAGAGCACGCTCGACACGCCTGCTTCCCCACCGGCGGCGAGGCCGACCAGCGCGAAGCCGACATTGGCAATCGACGAGTACGCAAGCAGTCGCTTGATGTTGCTCTGGCGGATCGCGGCGACCGAGCCGAAGATGATCGAAGCCAGCGAGGCGAAGATCACGATCTGGCGCCAGTCGGCAATCGCCGGACCCATCGCATCGATGGCGACACGGGTGGCGAGCGCCACCGCCGCAACCTTCGGCGCCGAAGCGAAGAAGGCCGTCACCGGGGTCGGCGCGCCTTCGTACACGTCCGGCGTCCACATGTGGAACGGCACGGCCGACATCTTGAAGGCGAGACCGGCAAAGACGAACACCAGGCCGAAGAGCAGACCGGTCTTCTGGTCACCCGAGGCGTAGGCGTCGGCGATGCCCGAGAACAAGGTGGTGCCCGAGAAGCCATACACCAGGCTGATGCCATAGAGCAGGATGCCCGAAGCCAGCGCGCCCAGCACGAAATACTTCAGGCCCGCTTCCGCCGAACGCGCATCGCGGCGCATGAAGCTGGCGAGGATATACGACGCAAGGCTCATCAGCTCGAGGCCGACATAGAGCGACATCAGGTCGCCCGCCGAAACCATCATGCCCATGCCGGCGGCCGAGAGCAGGATCAGCACCGGATATTCCGGACGCAGATCGTCACCCGAGGTCTGCTGGAAGAAGCGCGGCGCGATCAGGATCGAGACGCCGGCGGCCAGGAAGATCAGCGCCTTGGAGAAGGCAGCGAACATGTCCGCGCGATAGAGACCACCAAAGGCTTCGCCCCCGGCCGAAGCCGGGCCGGCCAGCGCGATGCCCGCGCCGATCAGCACGGCGATCGAGGCCCAGCTGACCAGCTTGGTCGACTGGTGGCCGCCCCAGGCCGCCACCAGCATCAGGGCGATGGCGCCCAGGCTGAGCACCAGCTCAGGAAGGGCCATCATCAGTTGCAGCGAATAGGTCATCAGTGCGCCTCCCCGTGCGCAACAGGGGCAGCGGCGTGGGTTTCGCCATGATGGGCGGCAGGCGCAGGCTTGCCGGCAGTCGGAGCCGAGTCACCGGCAGGCGCGGCGCGCTCGAGGCGGGCAACCAGCTTCTCCACGTCGCCGCGCATCGGCTTCATGAAGCTCTCCGGATAGACGCCCATCCAGAGGGTAACCGCGGCCAGCGCGCCAAGCATCGCGAACTCGCGCAGGTCGAGGTCCGGCATCGCCTTCACATCGTCCTTGGTCAGGTCGCCAAAGGCGACGCGACGATAGAGGTACAGCATATAGGCTGCGCCCAGGATGATGCCGGTGGTGCCGAGCAGCGCGTAGAGCGTCGAGACCTGGTACAGGCCGGCAAGGCTCAGGAACTCGCCGATGAAGTTGCTGGTGCCCGGCAGGCCGACAGAGGCCATGGTGAACAGCAGGAACAGCACGGCATAGCGCGGCATGTTGATCGCAAGGCCGCCGTAGCGGTCGATCTCGCGGGTGTGCAGGCGATCATAGATCACGCCGACGCAGAGGAAGAGCGCACCCGAGACCACGCCGTGGCCGAGCATTACCATCATCGCGCCTTCGATGCCCTGCGCGTTGAGCGCGAACAGGCCGAAGGTTACGATCGCCATATGGGCGACCGACGAATAGGCGATCAGCTTCTTCATGTCGCTCTGCACGAGCGCGACAAGCGAGGTGTAGACCACCGCGACGGCCGAGAGCGCGAACACCAGCCACAGGAACTGGGCGGACGCTTCCGGGAACATCGGCAGCGAGAAGCGCAGGAAGCCGTAACCGCCGAGCTTCAGCAGCACGCCTGCCAGGATGACCGAACCGGCGGTCGGCGCCTGGACGTGCGCGTCGGGAAGCCAGGTGTGGACCGGCCACATCGGCATCTTCACCGCGAACGAAGCGAAGAAGGCCAGCCATAGCCATGTCTGCACATGCGCCGGGAAGTCATGCTGCATCAGCGCCGGGATCGACGTCGTGCCGGTGGTCAGGATCATGTAGATGATCGCGATCAGCATCAGCAGCGAGCCGAGCAGCGTGTACAGGAAGAACTTGTACGACGCGTAGATGCGGTTGGCGCCGCCCCAGATGCCGATGATCAGGAACATCGGGATCAGGCCGCCTTCGAAGAAGACGTAGAACAGCATCAGGTCCTGCGCCGCGAAGGTGCCGATCATCAGCACTTCGGTGGCGAGGAACGCCGCCATGTACTCCGGCACGCGCTTGGTGACCGAGAGCCAGCTGGCGCCGATGCAGATCGGCATCAGGAACACCGAAAGCGCGATCAGCAGCAGCGCGAAGCCGTCGATGCCCAGCGCCCAGGCGAACTCGGCATTGCCGATCCCGAACAGGCGGACATGCTCGACAAACTGCCACTGGGCAGCACCTTCGCCGGTCTGGAAATTGGCCCAGAGCAGGATGCCGAGCGCCAGGTCCACGAAGGTGGCGGCAAGCGCCAGCCAGCGTGCGCCCTGCGCGTTGAGGAACAGGCAGGCGACCGCGGCAATCGCGGGCACCGCCAGCATGACGGTTAGGATCGGGAAGCCGCTCATCGCGCGATCACCCAGGTCAGTGCGGCAGTAAGGCCGATCAGCATGATGAAGGCATAGGCGTAGACATATCCGGATTGCAGCTTGGAAGCGCCGACGCTGCCGAGCTGGACGACCGCAGCGGCGCCATTCGGGCCGAACCGGTCGATCGTGGCTTCGTCACCCTTCTTCCAGAACTGGCGACCGATCCAGAAGGCCGGGCGCACGAACAGGAAGTTGTAGAGCTCGTCGAAATACCACTTGTTGAGCGAGAAGAGGTACAGCGGGCGGAACGCCTCGGCGAACTTCGCGGGGAAGCTCGGCGACACGATGTACGCGCCATACGCAATGGCCAGGCCGCTCAGCATCGCGATCGTCGCGCTGAGCTTCACCCACACCGGCACCTCGTGCATCGCGTGCATCAGATGCTCGTTGAAGGCGATGGCGCCGTGCCAATAGGTCTCACCCGCCGTCGGCTCGATGAACGCGCCGTGGAAGAGGAAGCCCGCGGCGATCGCGCCGATGGTGAGCACCAGCAGCGGGATCAGCATGACGATCGGGCTCTCATGCGGATGATAGCCCGCCGTGCCGTCGCCGTGCGCGTGATCGTGGTGATGATCGTCGTGACCATGGGCATCGTGCGCGTGCGTGTCATGGGCGTCGTGCGCATGATCGTCATGACCATGGCCGTGCGCGTCATGCACTGCGTGCTGGATATGCTCCGAACCGGCCCAGCGCGGCTTGCCGTGGAAGGTCAGGAACACCAGGCGCCAGCTGTAGAAACTGGTGAGCAGCGCCACGAACACGCCCACCCAGAACACGCTGGTGTGGCCGGCGGCATAGCTCGCCTCGATGATCGCGTCCTTCGAGTGGAAGCCGGCAAAGCCGAACGCCACCGGGTTGCCGAACAGCGCCGGGATGCCCACGCCGGTGATCGCGAGCGTGCCCGCCATCATCGTCCAGTAGGTGACCGGGATCTTCTTCCACAGGCCGCCATAGTAGCGCATGTCCTGCTCGTGGTGCATCGCATGGATCACCGAGCCGGCACCGAGGAACAGCAGCGCCTTGAAGAAGGCGTGCGTGAACAGGTGGAACATCGCCGCGCCATAGGCACCGACGCCGGCGGCGAAGAACATGTAGCCCAGCTGCGAGCAGGTCGAATAGGCGATCACGCGCTTGATGTCGGTCTGCGTCGTGCCGACGGTCGCGGCGAAGAAGCAGGTCGCGGCACCGACGACGGTAACCACGGTCATCGCAACCGCGCTCTGCTCGAACAGCGGCGACATGCGGCAGACCATGAACACGCCGGCGGTCACCATGGTCGCGGCGTGGATCAGCGCCGACACCGGGGTCGGGCCTTCCATCGCGTCCGGAAGCCAGGTGTGCAGGCCGAGCTGCGCCGACTTGCCCATCGCGCCGACGAACAGCAGCAGGCAAAGCACCGTCACGGTGTCGAAGCGCGCGCCGAGGAAGCCGATGGTCGAGCCATGCATGTTCGGGGCGGCGGCGAGGATCGTCGGAATGTCGATCGTGCCGAACACGAGGAAGATGCCGAAGATGCCGAGCATGAAGCCAAGGTCGCCGACGCGATTGACCACGAACGCCTTGATGGCGGCGGCATTCGCGCTCGGCTTGCGGAACCAGAAGCCGATCAGCAGGTAGGACGCGAGACCCACGCCTTCCCAGCCGAAGAACATCTGGACCAGGTTGTTGGCCGTCACGAGCATCAGCATCGCGAAGGTGAAGAGCGAGAGATACGCGAAGAAGCGCGGCTGATCCGGCTCCTCCGACATGTAGCCCCAGCTATAGAGGTGGACGAGCGCCGAGACGCTGGTCACCACCACGAGCATCACCGCGGTCAGGCTGTCGACGCGCAGCGCCCAGTCGACCTGCATCGAGCCGCTCAGCATCCAGGTGAACACCGGCGAGATCGTCGGCTCGGCGTTACCACCGAGATAGCTGATGAAGATCGGCCAGCTCAGCGCACAGGCGATGAACAGCGAACCCGTGGTGACGACCTTGGGGAAGGTCTTGCCGAAAGCCTTGTTCGAAAGCCCGGCTACGGCTGCCGCGAGCAGCGGCAGGAATACGATGAAATAGATCGCCGACATCAGCCCTTCATCCGATTGACGTCTTCGACCGAGATCGTGCCGCGGCCGCGGAAGTAGATTACGAGGATGGCGAGACCGATCGCGGCCTCACCGGCAGCGACGGTGAGCACGAACATCGCGAACACCTGGCCGACCAGATCGCCGAGCGCGTTCGAGAACGCGACGAGGTTCAGGTTCACGCCCAGCAGGATCAGCTCGATCGCCATCAGGATGACGATGAGGTTCTTGCGGTTCATGAAGATGCCGAGCACGCCGAGCGTGAACAGGATCGCGCTGACGACAAGATAGTGCGTAAGGGTGATCACAGCTCGACCCCCTGCCCCACGGGTTGGTTCACGTTGCGGGTCGCGTCCTTGGCGCGGCGTTGGACCTGACGGCTGATCTTCTGCGGCTTGACGTCGGTGCGCGGACGCAGCGTCAGCACGATAGCGCCGATCATCGCGACGAGCAGCACCAGGCCGGCGCCTTCGAACACGAACAGGTAACGGGAATAGAGAAGCTGGCCGATCGCCTCGATGTTGGGCACCTTGGCGTCGATCGGGGCGATGCGGCGGCCGAGCTGGAGCGGACCGGCGCTATAGGCACCCACCGCGATCAGGATCTCGGCAACCAGCGCGATGGCAAGCGCGAAGCCGATGGCCGCGTACTTCATCACACCGGCGCGCAGCTCCGCGAAGTCGATGTTGAGCATCATGACCACGAAGAGGAACAGCACGGCGACGGCGCCGACATAGACGATGACGAGCAGCATCGCGATGAACTCGGCATTGGCGAGCACCATCAGACCCGCAGCGTTGAAGAACGCCAGGATGAGCCACAGGACGGAATGGACCGGGTTGCGGGACAGGATGGTGAGAGCGCCGGAGACGCACACCACTGCCGCAAACAGGTAAAAGGCTAGAAGCTGGATCACGGAATCTGATGGCCCCTGTAGATTGGCGTGCGCTTAACGATACGGTGCATCGGCGGCAAGGTTCGCGGCGATGGCGCGCTCCCAGCGGTCACCGTTCGCGAGCAGCTTTTCCTTCTGATAGATCAGCTCCTCACGGGTTTCGGTGGCGAACTCGAAGTTCGGCCCTTCGACGATCGCATCGACCGGGCAGGCTTCCTGGCACAGGCCGCAATAGATGCACTTGGTCATGTCGATGTCGTAGCGCGTGGTGCGGCGGCTGCCGTCCTCGCGCGGCTCGGCTTCGATCGTGATCGCCAGCGCCGGGCACACCGCCTCGCACAGCTTGCACGCGATGCAGCGCTCTTCGCCATTGGGATAGCGACGCAGCGCATGCTCGCCGCGGAAGCGGGGCGAGAGCGGGTTCTTCTCGTACGGGTAGTTGATGGTCGCCTTGGGCTTGAAGAAATACTTCAAGGTCAGGGCGTGCGCCTTCACGAACTCCCAGAGAGTCCAGGTCTTGATGAAATGGGCGACGGTGCTCATGCGGGCACTCCAACCCGGGTCAGCATGAGGTACCCGGAAACGAGGAAGACGAAGAACAGCGACAGCGGCAGGAAGATCTTCCAGCCCAGGCGCATCAGCTGGTCATAGCGGTACCTGGGCACCGTGGCCTTGACCCAGCTGAACAGGAAGAAGCCGAAGCTGATCTTGAGCAGCAGCCAGATGATGCCCGGGATCCAGTAGAGAATCGGGATATCCAGCGGCGGCAGATAGCCACCCCAGAACAAAGTCGCGTTGAGCGCGCTCATCAGCAGCACGTTGCCATACTCGCCGAGCCAGAACAGCGCGAAGGCCATCGACGAATATTCGGTCTGATAGCCCGCGACGAGCTCGCTCTCGGCCTCGGTAAGGTCGAACGGCGCGCGCTGGGTTTCGGCAAGCGACGAGATGAAGAACACCACGGCCATCGGGAACAGCAGCGGGTTCAGCGCATAGAAGTTGAAGATGCCGAGGACATGGCCCTTCTGGCCTTCCACGATGGCGGTCATGTTGAACGAGCCGGTCCACAGCACGATCGAGATCAGCACGAAGCCGATCGAGACTTCGTAGCTCACCATCTGCGCGGCAGCGCGGATCGCCGAGTAGAACGGGTATTTCGAGTTCGACGCCCAGCCGGCGAGGATGATGCCGTACACGCCCAGCGACGAGGCCGCGAGCACGTAGAGCAGGCCGACATTGATATTGGCCAGCACCACGCCGAACTGGAACGGCACCACCGCCCACACGATCAGCGCCACCGTGAAGGTGATGATCGGGCCGAGCAGGAAGAGCGTCTTGTTCGCGCCCGACGGGATGATCGTTTCCTGCAGGAAGACCTTTAGGCCGTCCGCGAACGACTGGAGCAGGCCGAGCGGACCGACCACGTTCGGGCCGCGGCGCAGCGCCATGGCGGCCCAGATCTTCCGGTCGACATAGATGACCATCGCGACGGCCAGCATCAGCGGCAGTGCGATGACCAGGATGTCGATCAGCGTGGCGACGAACCACGCCAGCCCGAACGGCAGGCCGAGATAGGTAAACCAGGACGTCATTCTGCGGCCTCTGCGAAGTCTTCGCCGTGGATCAGTTCGGCCGAGCAGCGCTGCATGGTCGGCGAGGCACGGCAGATGGCGTTGGTGAGATAGAAATCGGCGACGGCATAGCCGACCGGGCCCGATGCCTTGGCGGCGAGCTTCGGCGGCGAGAATTCGTAGCCGGCCAGGCCTTCCTGGCCCAGCGCCGGCACTTCGCTCGCCATCTGGGCGCGCAGCTGCTCGAAATTGTCGAACGGCAACGTGTGGCCCAGGCGGTCCGAAAGCGCGCGCAGGATCGTCCAGTCCTCGCGGGCATCGCCCGGCGCGAACACGGCACGGTCGGCACGCTGCACGCGGCCTTCCAGGTTCACATAGGTGCCCGGCTTCTCGGCATAGGTCGCGCCCGGCAGGATGACGTCGGCATGATGCGCGCCATTGTCGCCGTGATGGCCGACATAGACCTTGAAGCTGTCCTTGAAGCCTTCGAAGTTCACTTCGTCGGCGCCGAGGAAGAAAGCGAGCTTGGGTGCAGCCGCGACGATATCCGCGATGCCGCCCTTCTGGGCATAACCGAGCATCAGCCCGCCCATGCGCGCAGCGGCGGTGTGGACGACGTTGAAGCCGTTCCAGGCCGCATCGGTCTCGGTAGCCGCGCGCTGGAAGGCCGAAGCCATGGCGAGCGTGGCGCCCTGCCCTTCCTTGAGCGCGGCCGGGCCGACGATCAGGACGGGCTTCTTCGCCGCGTCGATCGCTTCCGCGGCCGAAGCCGGCAGCTTGGCCAGCAGACCTAGGTCGTTACCAAGCCACTCAACCTTGTAGGTCAGGTCGGTCTCTTCGCCGATCGCGAAGACCTTCGCGCCCTTCTTGATCGCCTTGCGGATGCGGGTGTTGATCAGCGGGGCTTCGAAACGCAGGTTCGAGCCGACCAGCAGGATCGCGTCCGCTTCCTCGATGCCGGCGATGGTCGTGTTGAACGCCACCGAGCCGAGGTTCGACACGTCATAGGACAGGCCGGTCTGGCGCCCTTCGAGCAGGTCCGAACCCAGCGCCTTCACCAGCGCCTTGGCCGCGAACATGGTCTCGCAATCGACCAGGTCGCCGGCAATCGCGGCAACGCTCGAGCCGGCTGCCTTGGCGGCCACGGCAATCGCGTCGAACGCTTCGTCCCAGCTCGCTTCGACCAGCTTGCCGTCCTTGCGGACATAGGGCTTGTCGAGACGGCGGCGGACCAGCGCGTCAACGTGATAGCGGGTCTTGTCGTGCGCCCACTCTTCGTTGACGTCTTCGTTGATCCGCGGAAGCACGCGCATCACCTGACGGCCACGGCTGTCGAGGCGGATGTTGGTGCCGACGGCGTCCATCACGTCGATCGAGAGGTTCTTCTTGAGCTCCCACGAGCGATATTCGAAGGCGACCGGCTTGTGGGTCAGCGCGCCGACCGGGCAGAGGTCGGCGACGTTGCCCGAGAGCTCGCTCTTGAACGCCTTCTCGAGGTACGTCGTGATCTGCATGTTCTCGCCGCGATAAATCGCGCCGATATCCTCCACGCCGGCCACTTCCTCGCCGAAGCGAACGCAGCGGGTGCACTGGATGCAGCGGGTCATGATCGTCTTGATGATCGGACCCATGTACTTCTCGGTCACCGCGCGCTTGTTTTCGGTGTAGCGCGAGTGGCCGCGACCATAAGCGACCGACTGGTCCTGCAGGTCGCACTCGCCGCCCTGATCGCAGATCGGGCAGTCGAGCGGGTGATTGATCAGCAGGAACTCCATCACGCCCTCGCGCGCGGCCTTCACCATCGCGCTGTCGGTGCGGATTTCCTGATTGTCGGCGGCCGGAAGCGCGCACGAAGCCTGGGGCTTGGGCGGCCCGGGCTTCACCTCGACGAGGCACATGCGGCAGTTGCCGGCGATCGACAGGCGCTCATGATAGCAGAAGCGCGGGATTTCCTTGCCGGCGGCCTCGCAGGCCTGAAGCACGGTGGCGCCCGCGGGCACCTCGACTTCGATACCGTCTACCGTAAGCTTGGGCATTACTCTGCTGCCTCTTGCATGCCGTTGCCGGCCTGTCGTTCGTTGATCCGCCGCTCGATCTCGGGGCGGAAATGGCGGATCAGGCCCTGGATCGGCCACGCGGCGGCATCGCCGAGCGCACAGATCGTGTGGCCCTCCACCTGCTTGGTGACCTGCTGCAGCGTGTCGATCTCGCTGATGTCGGCGTCGCCGGTGCGCAGGCGCTCCATCACGCGCCACATCCAGCCGGTGCCTTCGCGGCACGGCGTGCACTGGCCGCAGCTCTCATGCTTGTAGAAATAGCTGAGGCGGCTGATCGCGCGGACAATGTCGGTCGACTTGTCCATTACGATGATCGCCGCGGTGCCGAGGCCCGAGCCAAGCGCGCGCAGGCCATCGAAATCCATCGGGCAGTCCATGATCTGGGCTGCCGGCACCAGCGGCACCGACGAACCGCCCGGAATCACCGCGAGGAGGTTGTCCCAGCCGCCACGGATGCCGCCGCAATGCTTCTCGATCAGCTCGCGGAACGGGATCGACATGGCTTCTTCGACCACGCACGGCTTCTCGACATGGCCCGAAATCTGGAAGAGCTTGGTGCCGCGATTGTTCTCGTTGCCGAAGCTCGAGAACCACTCGGGACCACGCCGCAGGATCGTCGGGACGACCGCGATCGACTCGACATTGTTCACCGTGGTCGGGCAGCCATAAAGGCCCGCGCCCGCCGGGAACGGCGGCTTCAGGCGAGGCTGGCCCTTCTTGCCCTCGAGGCTCTCGAGCATCGCGGTCTCTTCGCCGCAGATATACGCGCCGGCGCCGCGGTGGACGAACACGTCGAAGTCATAGCCCGACTTGCACGCATTCTTGCCGAGCAGGCCGGCGTCATACGCCTCCTTCACGGCCGCGAACAGCGTCTCGGCCTCACGGATATATTCGCCGCGGATGTAGATATACGCCGCACGCGCGCGCATCGCGAAGCCGGCGACCAGCGCGCCTTCGATCAGCTTGTGCGGATCGTGGCGGATGATCTCGCGGTCCTTGCACGAGCCCGGCTCGGATTCGTCGGCGTTGATCACCAGGAAGTTCGGCCGGTCCGGGCGCGGTTCCTTGGGCATGAAGCTCCACTTCATGCCGGTCGGGAAGCCCGCGCCGCCGCGGCCGCGCAGGCCCGATGCCTTGATCTTGTCGATGATGGCGTCCTGGCCGATCGACATCAGATCCTTGGTGTTGTCCCAATCGCCGCGCTTCTGGGCAGCCGGCAGGTTCCACGGCTGGAAGCCGTAGACATTGGTGAAGATGCGGTCCTTATCCGCGAGCATCTATCGACCCTTCCCCACCATGTTCTGAATGAAAATATATGCGAGCACGGCCAGGCCGAGCACGATCGCGATGCCGACCAGCTTGAACGCCAGCTTGAGCGCCCAGCCGAGCACGACGATGCCGCCGATGATCGCGAGGATGACGAAGACGAGGTTCTTGGTCTCCGCCTTCATCACCATTCGCCCCGATAATCGTGGTTCTCGGTGACCATCGCGGCCAGGTTGGTCGGCGCGCCAAGCGGCTCGACCGTGTGGCGCCCGGGCTCCTGCGTGCCGGGCTTGGGGCTTCCGCCCTTCGCCAGCGCGTCGAGGATCGTCAGCGTGCGATCATAGGTGAGATCTTCGAAGTTATCGTCGTTGATCTGCACCATCGGCGCCGAGGAGCAATTGCCCATGCACTCGACCTCGGTGAGCGTAAACAGGCCGTCCTCGGTGGTGTGGCCCTTCTTGAGCCCACGCGCCTTGCACGCCGCCATCACGTCGTCCGACCCGCGCAGCATGCACGGCGTCGTGCCGCAGACCTGCACATGGTAGCGGCCGACCGGCACCAGGTTGAACATGGTGTAGAAGGTCGCGACCTCGAACACGCGAATATACGGCATGTCGAGCTGCTTCGCGATGAACTCGATCACCGGGATCGGCAGCCAGCCCTGGGTATTGGTCTCGGCGCCGACCTGGCGCTGGGCGAGATCCAGATACGGGATGGTGCACGACATCTGCCGGCCCGCGGGATAGCGGCCCATGATCTCGCGTGCCTTGTCGGCATTCTCCGGCGTCCACTGGAAATTGCCCCAGCGCGCGCGGACCTCCGCTTCATCGGGGAGTGCGGGTGCGTCAGCCATTAACGAATGAACTCCACACGATCGACCTTGCCGTCGGCGAAGGAATAGATCGACATAACTTCGAACGGATCGCTCTCGGGCGACCGCGCCACCTTCTCGTGCAGGACGACGGTGTCGCCCAGCGCATAGCTGGTCAGGATCTCGGCGCGGTTCTGCGGGAACTCGGCGAACATCGCCTTCAGCCCCGAGCGCACGCCTTCCTTGCCCTCGCGCAGCACTGCACCGCGATAGCCTGCCTCGCAGGCACCGTCGGTCATCAGCTCGACATAGGCGTCGGCATCCTGCGCATTGTAATGCGCGATCATCTGATGCGTGATGGCGATACGGTCGGCGCTCACCGGTCGCACTCCCCGAACACGATGTCGAGCGCGCCCAGGATGGCGGTGATGTCGGCGAGCATATGGCCCTTCGACATGAAGTCCATCGCCTGGAGATGGCTGAACGCCGTCGGGCGGATCTTGCAGCGATACGGCTTGTTGGTGCCGTCCGAGACCAGATACACGCCGAACTCGCCCTTCGGGCTCTCGGTCGCGACATACACTTCGCCGGCAGGCACGTGATAGCCTTCGGAGAAGAGCTTGAAGTGGTGGATCAGCGCTTCCATCGACTGCTTCATCTCACCGCGACGGGGCGGCGCGACCTTGCGATCGAGTGTGAGCACGGGGCCTTCCGGCATCTGCTGGAGGCACTGCTTCATGATGCGCGCGGACTGATAGACTTCCTCGACGCGGACCATGAACCGGTCATAGCAGTCGCCGCGGGTGCCGACCGGCACCTCGAAGTCCATGCGGTCATACACGTCGTACGGCTGCGACTTGCGCAGATCCCACGGAATGCCGGCGCCGCGGATCATCGGACCCGAGAAGCCCCAGGCCACCGCGTCCTCACGGCTCACCACCGCGATGTCGACGTTGCGCTGCAGGAAGATGCGGTTCTCGGCCACCAGGCTGATCGCATCCCCGAACAGGCGCGGCAGGCGGGTGTCGAGCCATTCCGCGATGTCGGTCAGCAGCTTGAGCGGCACGTCCTGGCGGACGCCACCCACGCGGAAATAGTTCGAGTGCATGCGGGCGCCGCTCGCACGCTCGAAGAAGTTCAGGCAGTCCTCGCGGATCTCGAACATCCACAGGTTCGGCGTCATCGCGCCGACGTCCATCACGTGCGAGCCGAGGTTCAGCATGTGATTGCAGATGCGGGTCAGCTCGGCGAAGAACACGCGGAGATACTGGCCGCGCAGCGGAACCTCGAGGTCGAGCAGCTTCTCGACCGCCAGCACATAGCTGTATTCCATGCCCAGCGGCGAGCAGTAATCGAGACGATCGAAATACGGCAGCGCCTGGGTGTAGGTCTTGTACTCGATCAGCTTCTCGGTGCCGCGGTGGAGCAGGCCCACATGCGGATCGACGCGCTCGATGATCTCGCCGTCCAGCTCGGTCACCAGGCGCAGCACGCCGTGCGCCGCCGGGTGCTGCGGGCCGAAGTTGATCGTGTAGTTCGCGATCTCCGTGTCGCCCTTCTCCGGCTTGCCGCCGTCGATGACGCCTTCGATCTCGTCGAGATAATCAGCCATTACGCTTCACCCTCCGGCGCCTTCTTGACGCGCGGCTTGCGAGGTTTCTTTTCGGCGGGCTCGGGGCCGGCCTCGGGACCCGACTTGCCCGCGCCGGTGTCGGCGGTGCTGTCGCTGGTCTTCGGCTTAGTCACCTTCGCCTTGGTCGGCTTGGCCGCCGGAGCCGGCTTGCGGATCTCGTCGGCGGTCAGCGGAGTCGGCGCACCCTTTGCCTCGGGCTGCGGCGCGACGGCCGGAGCGGGCGCGGGAGCCGGCTTCGCAGCAGGCGCAGGCGGCGGGGCCGGCGGCGTGGGCGCGACATACTTCTCGTCGCCCGGCAGGATATATTCGGCACCTTCCCACGGGCTCATGAAGTCGAAGGTGCGGAAGTCCTGGGCCAGCGTGACGGGCTCATAGACCACGCGCTTCGCTTCCTCGGAGTAGCGCAGCTCGACAAAGCCGGTCAGCGGGAAGTCCTTGCGCTGCGGGTGCCCGACGAAACCATAGTCCGTCAGGATGCGGCGCAGGTCGGTGTTGCCCGAGAAGAGCACGCCGTACATGTCGTACACTTCGCGCTCGAGCCAGCCGGCGACCGGCCAGATACCGGTGACCGAAGGAACAGCCTGCTCCTCGTCGGTGATCGCCTTCACCTTGATGCGGTGGTTCCGCGTCAGGCTGAGCAGGCAATAGACCACTTCGAAGCGATCGGCGCGTTCCGGATAATCGACACCGGCGATTTCCATGAGCTGCTGAAACTCAAGGCCGGGCGTGTCACGCAGCAACGTCATGCCCTCGACCACGCGGGCGCGGTCGAGCGTCAGGTTCACTTCGCCGACCTTGTCCTCGGCGTGCACCAGGATGTCACCAAGCGCGGCCTTCGCCGCCTCGATCACGCCCTCGTTCGACGCGAAGCGCGGCGCGGAAGTCTTCACAGCGCTCATCGTTCGATCGTCCCGACGCGGCGGATCTTACGCTGCAGCTGCATGATGCCATAGAGCAGCGCTTCGGCGGTCGGCGGGCAACCCGGGACATAGATGTCCACCGGCACGATCCGGTCGCAGCCGCGCACAACGCTGTAGCTATAGTGGTAATAGCCGCCGCCATTGGCGCACGAGCCCATCGAGATGACGTACTTCGGCTCCGACATCTGGTCATAGACCTTGCGGAGGGCCGGCGCCATCTTGTTGCACAGCGTGCCGGCGACGATCATCACGTCAGACTGGCGCGGCGAAGCGCGCGGCGCGGCGCCGAAGCGCTCCATGTCGTAGCGCGGCATGTTGACGTGGATCATCTCGACCGCGCAGCAGGCGAGACCGAAGGTCATCCACCACAGCGAGCCGGTGCGGGCCCACTGGAACAGCTCCTCGGTCGAGGTGACCAGGAAACCCTTGTCGCCGATCTCGGCATTGATGTCGTTCAGGAAGCCGACGTCCGGGAGGGTTCCCGGCGGGGGCGGCGTCGTGGTGAGCTCTACTCCCATTCGAGCGCTCCCTTCTTCCAGGCGTAGACGAGACCGAGCGTGAGCTCGGCGATGAAGATCATCATCGAGATCCAGGCGGTCCAGCCCAGCGAGAAGACCGAGACGGCCCACGGGTACAGGAACGCAGCTTCGAGATCGAAGATGATGAACAGGATGGCGACGAGGTAGAAGCGCACGTCGAACTGGCTGCGCGAATCCTCGAATGCGGGGAAGCCGCACTCATATTCGCTGAGCTTTGCTTCCGTCGGCTTGTGCGAGCCCGTCAGCCGGCTGACCAGCATGGGCAGGAACACGAAGGCGCTGGAAAGCGCGAGGGCGACCCCGAGGAACAACAGGATCGGCAGATATTGTGACAGGTCGACCAATGGCCTTCTCTTCTCGCGACTGCGGAATCTGACGGGGGCTTTAGGACGATGAGCCGAGTGCGGCAAGGGTTCTAACCCCTGAGAATCACTCGCAATAAGTCCGCACGGAGCCCAAACGGAAAAACCCGGCAACGCGGCCGGGTAAATCCTTTGAAATGCGATGTTTTACGGGACTGGCGCTCAGCGCAGCGCGCTGGCCACCAGCTTGTGCAGCTTCGAATGCAGCACGTCGTTGGCCGCGAGATACTGGTTGCGCTCGCGTGCCAGGTCCTGGCCGCGGTAATCGGTTACGAACCCGCCGGCTTCCTTCACCAGCAGCATGCCGGCGGCAACGTCCCAGGGCTTGAGGTCCGATTCCCAGAAACCGTCGAAGCGGCCCGCGGCGACCCAGGCCAGGTCGAGCGCGGCAGCGCCCAGCCGGCGAATCCCCGCCACTTCCGGCGCCACCGCACCGAAGATGCGGCTCCACTCGGCGAAATTACCGTGCCCCAGGAACGGGATACCCGTCGCGATCAGCGCCTCGTCGAGGTGACGGCGCGCCGAAACGCGCAGGCGCTGGTCCTGCAGCCAGGCACCACGCCCCTTTTCCGACCAGAAGCTCTCATCGGTGAGCGGCTGGTAGATATAGGCGTGGGTGACCTCGGGCTTGCCCTGGGCGCCACGCGGATCCTCGACCGCGATCGAGATGCAGAAATGCGGGATGCCGTGGAGGAAGTTGCTGGTGCCGTCGAGCGGATCGATGATCCAGCGCGGCTTGTCCGGATCGCCGGCGATCTCGCCGCGCTCCTCGACCAGGAAACCCCAGTCCGGACGCGCCTTCTGCAGCTCCTCGATCAGCGCGTCCTCGGCGCGCTTGTCGGCGATGCTGACGAAGTCGGCCGGGCCCTTGCGGCTGACCTGGAGGTGCTGGACCTCGTTGAAGTCGCGACGCAGGCGCGGGCCGGCCTTGCGGCAGGCGCGCTCCATGACGGTGATGAGGCCGGAATGGGCTACCATATCTTCTCTTCTCCCCTTCCGCTTGCGGGAGGGGTCGGGGGAGGGCCTGAAACAAAGCGGAGAGCGTGCGGCCTACCGAACACGCCCTCCCCTAACCCCTCCCGCAAGCGGAAGGGGAATACAAATCAGTCCGCGCGGCGGACGTAGGCCTGCTCGTACACATCGACGACGATGCGGGTGCCCGACGCGATATGCGGCGGCACCATGATGCGCACGCCGTTGTCGAGCACGGCCGGCTTGTACGACGACGAGGCCGTCTGGCCCTTCACCACGGCGTCGGCCTCGACGATCGTCGCTTCGATCGTGTCGGGCAGCTGCACGCTGATGGCTTCTTCGTCATAGAGTTCCATCACCACGTCCATGCCGTCCTGCAGGAAGGCAGCGGCATCGCCGAGCAGGTCGCGCGGCAGCGTGGTCTGGTCATAGGTTTCCTTGTCCATGAAGACGAGCGTGTCGCCCTCCGGATACAGGAACTGGAAATCCTTGGTGTCGAGGCGCACGCGCTCGACCGTTTCCGCCGAGCGGAAGCGGACGTTGTTCTTGCGGCCATCGCGCAGGTTCTTGAGCTCGACCTGCATGTACGCACCGCCCTTGCCGGGCTGCGTGTGCTGGATCTTCACGGCACGCCAGATGCCGTTTTCATATTCGATGATATTGCCGGGACGGATGTCCACGCCGCTGATCTTCATGGTCGAGACCTATGGAACTGAGAAAGAGCTGAGCGCGCGCCTTTAGCGATGCCCGGCGTTTTCGGCAAGCCATGCTGATCGGGTGAAAGCCGGCGCCTCGTGCCGCACGCTGTCCCTTTGCGGCGCGAGATCCCGGCTTTCACGGGAAGGACGGACTATCGATCGGCATCCCGCAGCAGCGGATAGGGATTTATGTTCCGGCCCTGCCACCAGCCTTCGCCCGGCTGCATCAGCTTGATCTCGAAATGGAGATGCGGCGCCCCACCCTGCGCACTGCCGGTATTGCCTACGGTGGCGATCCGCTCGCCCTGCGCCACCGCCTGCTTCTCGGCGACGAGATAGCTGTCGAGATGCGCGTAATAGTGGATCGTCGTGCGATCGCGGGTGCGTACATAGATCGTATGCCCGCCATTCACGCTCTCGAAGATCTTCTCGACCGTGCCCGAGGCGGCGGCGAGCACCGGCGTGCCCTGCGGCGCCATGATGTCGATCGCATGATGCTCCCGGGTGCCCGCGCCCCGGCTCTGACCCCAGGTGTCGCTAAGCTGCCGTGCTGCGACGCCTTCGACCGGGATGATCAGCGCGACCGGATCGCCATTGGCCGCGGCGGGCAATGGCGGCGGATCGGCGGCCGCCGATTGCGATACCGGCGGCGATGACGGCTGGACGGTGATCCGAACCAGCGAGAGGAAGGCCAGCGCCAGCAGCAACAGCAGCGCGCCCATCCCCCAGCCGATCCGCTTCGCCCAGACCAGCATCGCGCCTACTCCTGGAACACGGCCCTGGTACCCGGCTTGACCATCAGCGCGAGCCGCGCGGCGTCCCAATTGGTCAGGCGGATGCAGCCATGGCTTTCGCTGCGGCCGATCAGCTGCGGCTCGGGCGTGCCATGGATGCCGTAATGCTCCTTCGACAGGTCCAGCCACACCACCCCCACCGGGCCATTCGGACCCGGCGGCAGCATCGCCGGGTCACTGCCCTTCTTCGCATCCCAGAACAGCTTGGGATTGTAATGGAACTTGGGGTTGGTGTCCGCCCCATAGATCTTCCAGGTGCCGATCGGCAGCGGGTCATGCTCGCTGCCCATCGTCGCATTGAACTGCGCGACCAGGCGATCCTGCCTGTCGAACACCCTGAGCACCTTCTCGCTCTTGTCGACGACGAGATGATCCGCCTCCGGCACCTTGGCCTCGACATTGAGCATGGTCAGCGTCGCGCGCCACTCTGGCTTGATGTCCGCCGGATAGTCGCGCGAGGCGGGCAGCGCGTTGGGGAAGACGAACTCCGCGCCCGGCCGGATCGCCTTGCCGCCGGGGTTCAGCTCGACCAGCACCTCGGGCGTGGTGTGGAACATCTCGGCCAGCTTCTCGAGCGGGCGCGTGTAGCCGAGCGAGGGCAGCTTCGCCTGCTTCTCCGGATCCCTGGGGATCGGATTGACATACGGCCCCTTGAGCGTCTCGGCGTCGAGAGTGAGCTTGCGCACCGGACGCAGCGAGGCATAGGGCGCCAGCGCCTTGAGCGTCGGCGCATCCAGCCTGCCGCTGGCGGTCATGCCCCGCGCGGTCTGGAAGCCCTTGAGCGCGGCGGTGAGCGACTGCCCTTCCCGCCCGTCGAGAATGCCCGGCGAGAAGCCGAGATGATCGAGGATGACCTGCGCATGCAGGATCGTATAGTCGATCGGCGGCTTGCCCGAGGTTCCCGCCTGGGCAAGCGCTATCGGACCGAGCGAGACACAGGCGAGACAAGCCGAAAGACCAAGAAATTTCCGCACCGAATCAAGCTCCTGCAGATGACGTTCCGCAAGAACAACGGCTGGAACTCCGGGTTGGTTTCGTTAGGCGAGTACCGCGGCGAACGCCTTGATCGCCGCTTCCTCGTCCCCACCCCACACGGCGTTGGAAACCGCGAGGAAGTCCGCGCCCGCTTTCACCAGCGGCGCGGCATTGTCGGGCGTGATCCCGCCGATCGCGACGCAGGGCAGCTCGAACAGCGCCGACCACCAGCTCAGGATCACTGGCTCGGGCCGATGCTTGGTCTCCTTGGTCGTGGTCGGATAGAAGGCGCCGAACGCGACATAGTCCGCGCCCGCCTCGCCCGCTTCCATCGCCAGATGGCGGCTGTCATGGCAGGTCACGCCGATCTGCACTTCCGGGCCGAGCACCGAACGCGCCTCGCGCGGATCGCCATCGCCCTGTCCCAGATGCACGCCGTCCGCACCGAGCCGCTTGGCCAGGCTGACATCGTCATTGACGATGAACGCCACATCCGCATCCGCGCAGATCCTGCGCAGCGGCTCGCCGAGCCGCGCCGCCTCATGCTGGTCGACACCCTTCACCCGGAACTGGAAGGCGGCGACCGCCCCCGCGCCGAGCGCGCGCTTCAGGCGCTCCGGGAAGGCGCCCACCACGTCGAGCGGCGAGATCAGATAGAGCTGGCACTTCGGCCGGCGCACGTCGCGCACGAACTGGTCGGCGAAATTCGGGTCGAGCGGCGGCAGGCCGTCTTCATCAAGGTCGATCATCCCGGTTGCCTTAGCGAAAGCCGCATGGCTGCACCACTCTCGATCGAAAGGGCGTGACAGCCCCGCCCGCCCCAAGGCAGGATCGCCCCATCAACAGGCGAAAAGGGGGATTCGCATGTTCAGCATGTTCAAATGGCCGATCGGGCGCTGCGGCCGCGGCGCGATGTTCCTGTGGCTGGTGCTCGGCAGCCTGGGCTTCTCGGCGATCAAGTTCTTCGCCTTCCAGCAGATCGACATCGGCGCGATCCAGCTCGGCTTCCGCTCCGGCGCGCTCGCGCATCCGGCGGCCTTCCCGCTCTGGTATGTCGCGCTGGAGGCTGCGTTCGACCTGGCGCTGATCGTCGTCGCCATCGCCCGGCTCCACGACATCGGCAAGCCCGGCTGGTGGCTCCTCGGCTTCGTCGCGCTGGCAGGCCTCGCCGCCTTGCCGGGGCTGAGCATCCTCGTCGTCGTTGCGCTCGTCCTGTGGCTCGCGCTGCTGTTCTGGCCGGGCACCTTCGGGCCCAACGCCTATGGCCCGCACCCGCTCGGCTGGGAATCGCGCGAGCAGTATGAGCGCCAGATGCGCGAGCTTCGCGAGCATGTCCCGCCGGGCAAGGCCTAGCCGCCGCGCACCACCGCCATCAGGAACCCGTCCCAACCCTTGTCGCCCACCGTCTGGATAGCGGTGGCGTCGAGGCGCGGCTCGGCGGAAACCGCATCGAACAGCGCCCGCGTGCCGATCACCCGGGGATCCCGATTGTCCGGGTCGAGGATGTTGCCCTCGCGGATGACGTTATCGACCAGGATCACGCTGCCCGGCCGGGTGAGCGCCAGCGCCGCTTCCAGATAGGCGACGTTGCTCGGCTTGTCGGCATCGATGAAGACCAGGTCGAACGGCCCCTCGCCCGCCGCGACCATCGCCGCCAGCGTCTCCACCGCGGGTCCGGTCCGCACGTCGCAGCGATCGGCAAAGCCCGCCCGTGCGAGATTGGCCCGCGCCACCTCAGCATGATGTGGTTCCAGCTCGAGCGTCACCAGCTGCCCGTCCCCGGGCAGCGCCCGCGCCAGCCAGATCGTCGAATAGCCGCCCAGCGTGCCCACTTCGAGGATGCGCCGCGCGCCGGACATCCGCGCGAGCAGCTCGAGCATCCTGCCCTGCGCCGCCGACACGTCGATCGGCGGCAGCCCGCCCGCCGCATTGGCCGCCAGCGCGGCATCGAGCACCGGATCCTCCCCGAGCAGCCTGCCGGCGATATAGCCGTCAACCTCGGCCCAGCGCCGTTCCATCAGCCCACCGTCCCGTTCACCGGCCGCGTCTCGACATGCGTCTCGAACCCGGCGATCAGCGGCCGCCCCCTGGCGATCGCGTCCCGCACCGCCGGCAGCTTGAGCGAGTCGGCGTGGAACTGCTTGGTCTTCCACACCTCGGTGATCCAGATGCCGTCGGCATCGCCCAGGTCCTCGGCGATCAGATAGGCGATGCAGCCCGGCATGTCGGCGGTGCCGCCGCTCAGTAGTGCGATCAGCTCGGCGCGCTTGCCCGGCTGCGCCTTGATCTTGCCGATCATGCCGTAAAGCGCTTCTTCCATGCGGAACTCCCTGGCCAGGGCAGGCGTGCCCAGCATCGCGAGCGCGAAGCCGGCCAAAACGGGTCTGCGGGCAATGGTCATGCCGCCACCCTAGCGGCTTCCAGCGCCGCGATGAAGGCCGCCGGATCATCGAAGCGGTGCGCCACCGCCCGGATCGCCCGGCGCCGGCGCAACACCGGCTCGGCCAGCTCGAGCAGTACATTGGGATAGGCGATCAGCCCGAGATTGAGCGCGTCGCGCCGCTTGATCTCGGCGCCTTCCCAGCTTGTCCGTATCGCGGAGACATTCGCCACCGGAACCTCGACCGCGGCGATATGGCCTGCCCGCAGCACCACGCGGTCCCGCTCCACGAGCACGGGCAGCCGCCGGAACGAGCGGATCGCCCGTACCAGCCACGCTACCCCCGCCAGGCTCGCCAGCGTGACGGCGAGCGCCACCCGCCAGTCCCACAGCGCCAGCAGGAAATGGACGACCGCCAGCTCCAGCCCGGCAAGCGCGGCGAACACCCACATCATCGGCGCGAGGCTGCGATGATAGGGGTGTTCGCTCGCGGCCAAGCTTATTGCTCGCCCTTGTAGATGCCGATCAGCTTGTCGAGCATCGCCAGCGCTTCGGCGCGCGGGCGCTGGAAGGTGTTGCGGCCGATGATCGAGCCGTTGCCGCCACCGTCGCGGATATCGATCGCGTCCTGATAGACCGCGTCGGCACCCTTGGCCGCGCCGCCCGAGAAGACGACGATGCGGCGGCCGTTGAAGCAGCTCTTCACGACATGCTTCACCCGGTCGGCCTGTTTCGACCAGTCGGTGCCTTCATACACCTTCTGCGCGTCCTTCTGCTCGATATGCGCGGTCGGCAGCTTCACCTTGATGATGTGTGCGCCGAGCAGCGCCGCGATGTGCGCGGCATAGGCGCCGACGTCGAGCGCCAGCTCGCCGTCCTTGCTCAGCTTGCCGCCACGCGGGTACGACCAGATCACCGTCGCGATGCCGACCGAAGCCGCCTCGGCGCGCAGTTCCCTGATCTCCTCGATCATCTCGAACACGTCTTCCGAGCCCGGATAGATGGTGAAGCCGATCGCGGCGCAGCCCAGCCGCAGCGCGTCGTCGACGCCGCCGGTCACCGCCTGGTTGTTGCTGGTCGCCCAGCTGTTCGAGCTGTTGACCTTGAGGATCGTCGGGATCTGGCCGGCAAAGGTGTCGGCGCCCGCCTCGATCATGCCCAGCGGCGCGGCATAGGCGGAGAGGCCCGCGTCGATCGCCAGCTGGTAGTGATAATGGGGATCATAGGCGTCCGGGTTCACCGCGAAGCTGCGCGCCGGGCCATGCTCGAAGCCCTGGTCGACCGGCAGGATGATGAGCTTGCCGGTGCCGCCCAGCTTGCCCTGCATCAGGATGCGGGCGAGGTTCGCCTTCACGCCGGGATTGTCGGATTCATAGTTCGCGAGAATGGCTTTTACGGCCGGCGTGATCGACATCTGTATCCCCTTGCATATCTGGTGTTGGGGAGGCCCTATCGCCCGGATTTGCAGGCGAAAAGCCTGACAACGCTGCCACCGTGCAAGCTTTTCTGCAAGCGGCGATGAGCGGTTCCGATCCCGCGCTTGACGGCGCCGCGACGCAGCGACAGCATGCCCTTGGCTAGAGGGGGAAAAGCCATGGGGATTTCTGCACTTTGCACGCGGCTGGCGCTTGCCGCGCTGCCATTCTCGCTGCTGGGGGCCGCGCCTGCACCGGTACCGGCGCCCGTCGCGGCATCGCTCAAGGTCGGGGAGCCGGCCCCGCCCTTCACGCTTCGGCTGATCCGGGGCGGCAGCAAGGTCTCGCTCGACCAGCTTCGCGGACAGGTGATCGTGCTGAACTTCTGGGCGACCTGGTGCGCGCCCTGCCGCAAGGAACTGCCCACGCTCGATCGCTATTATGAGCTGCGCAAGGATGCGGGGCTGAGTGTCTATGCCGTGGCCACCGAGGATTCGCTGCCGGCCTATCAGCTCAAGAAGCTGTTCGACGTGATGCACATCGAGCCCGTACGCTCGATCAAGGGACCGTATGACGTGGTGGGCAATGCCGTTCCCACGAACATCATCATCGATCGCAACGGCGTGGTCCGCTACGCCAAGGCCGCGGCGCTCGATCTCGACCGGCTGAACGAATTGCTCGTCCCGCTGCTCAACGAGAAAGTGAAATAGCCCGGGCGGGGACGCCGCAAGGCGCCCCCGGGGCCGGCTTCAGCCTGCCAGCGCGGCGACGCCGGGCAGTTCCTTGCCTTCCATCCATTCGAGGAAGGCACCGCCCGCGGTCGAGACGAAGGTGAAGTCGCCCGAGACGCCGGCCTGGTTGAGCGCCGCCACCGTGTCGCCGCCGCCGGCGACCGAGACGAGCTGGCCTTCCTTGGTCAGCGCAGCCGCGGTCTTCGCCAGCGAAACCGTCGCGGTGTCGAACGGCGGCGTCTCGAACGCGCCGAGCGGACCGTTCCACACCAGCGTGCGGCAGGTCTTGAGCACGTCGGCGAGCGCTTCGGTCGCCGCCGGGCCGATGTCGAGGATCATCTCGTCGGCCGCGACTTCGTGCACGTTGCAGGTGCGCAGGCTCGGCGGGTTGGCCGCGAACTCCTTCGACACCACCACATCGTACGGCAGGTGGACGGTGCAATTGGCCTTGTCCGCCGCGTCGAGGATCTCCTCGGCGGTGCCGGTCAGGTCATGCTCGCACAGCGACTTGCCCACATCCACGCCGCGCGCGGCCAGGAAGGTGTTGGCCATGCCGCCGCCGATAATCAGGTGATCGACCTTCTCGACCAGGTGGCGCAGCACATCGAGCTTCGACGAGACCTTGGCGCCGCCGACCACCGCCGCGACCGGATGCTCGGGATTGCCGAGCGCCTTGTCGAGCGCATCAAGCTCGGCTTCCATCTGGCGGCCGGCGAATGCGGGCAGCTTGTGGGCCAGGCCCTCGGTCGAGGCATGCGCGCGATGCGCCGCCGAGAAGGCGTCGTTGACATAGAGATCGCCCAGCGCGGCGAGCGCCGCGACGGTCTCCGGCGCGTTCTCCTCCTCGCCGGCATCGAAGCGGGTATTCTCGAGCAGGGCGATATCGCCCTCGCCCATCGCCTCGATCGCTTCCGCCGCGCCGTCGGTGTCGATGAAGCGCACTTCGCGGCCCAGCACATGCGCGAACGGCTGGGTGACGAGCGACAGGCTCATCTCGGGATTGCGCTGCCCCTTGGGGCGGCCGAAATGCGCGAGGACGATGACCCGGGCGCCCTTGTCCGCCAGCTCGGCGACGGTCTGCACGGCGGCGCGCAGGCGCGTGTCGTCAGTCACCTGGCCATCCGCCATCGGCACGTTCAGGTCCTCGCGGACCAGCACGCGCTTGCCGGCGATATCGCCCATGTCGTCGAGCGTCTTGAAGGGGCGGGTCATGTTCTTCCTCGCGGTTGGTCGTTGATGCGGGGGGCAAACATGGCCTCCCCTCCCACCGTCACCCTGAACTTGTTTCAGGGTCCAACTCTCCACGGATGATACCGTTTGAGGCGCGTTGGATGCTGAAACAAGTTCAGCATGACGGCAGGTGTTGAGGGCAGTCCTTAGCCCAGCTTCGCCATCGCGGTGGCCGTGTCGACCATGCGGTTCGAGAAGCCCCACTCATTGTCGTACCAGCTGACAACGCGGACCAGCTTGCCGTCGATCACCGCGGTCTCCAGGCTGTCGACGGTCGACGAAGCCGGGGTGTGGACGATGTCGATCGAGACCAGCGGCTCGTCCGAGAAGAGCAGGATGCCCTTGAGCGGACCGTCTTCCGAAGCCGCCTTCAGGATCGCGTTGACTTCTTCCTTGGTCGTGTCGCGCTTCGGGGTGAAGGTCAGGTCGACCAGCGAGCCGTCCGGAACCGGAACGCGGATCGCCGAGCCGTCCAGCTTGCCCTTCAGCTCGGGCAGCACCTCGCCCACGGCGCGGGCGGCGCCGGTGGTGGTCGGGATGATGCTCATCGCGGCGGCACGGGCGCGGCGCAGGTCCGGGTGGATCTGGTCGAGGATCTTCTGGTCGTTGGTATAGGCGTGGACCGTGGTCATCAGGCCGCGCTCGATACCGACGGTGTCGTTCAGCACCTTGGCGACCGGCGCCAGGCAGTTGGTGGTGCACGACGCGTTGGAGACGATCGTGTGGCCGGCCTCCAGCTTGTCATGGTTCACGCCGTAGACGACGGTCAGGTCGACATTCTTGCCCGGAGCCGAGATCAGCACCTTCTTGGCGCCGGCGTCGATATGCTTCTGGGCCGAAGCGCGGTCGGTGAAGAAGCCGGTGCACTCCAGCACCAGCTCCACGCCATTCTCGGCGTGCGGCAGGTTGGCGGGATCGCGCTCTGCGGTCACCTTGATGCGGTTGCCGTCGATGACCAGGTCGTTGCCGTCAGCCGTGACGGTGCCCGGGTACTTGCCGTGCACGCTGTCGCGCGAGAACAGCCAGGCGTTCGACTTCGCATCGGCCAGGTCGTTGATCGTGACGAGCTCGAGCCCGCAATCGGGGCGCTCGAGGATCGCGCGCGCTACCAGTCGACCGATGCGTCCAAAGCCGTTGATCGCAACCTTCGTCATGCCTGTTCTCCGTTCAACTTTTCGACGATCTGCGGAACGATGGCGCCCGCAGTGAGCCCGAAATGCTCGTAGAGCTTGAGATAGGGGCCCGAGGCACCGAATCCATCCACTCCAAAGTTCAATCCGTCCGTGCCGGTGTAGCGCTCCCAGCCCAGCGTCGTGCCGGCCTCGATCGAGACCTTCAGCGCATGCGCCGGCAGCAGGTCGCGCTTGTACTGTGCGTCCTGCGCGTCGAAGCGCTCCCAGCACGGCATCGAGACGACGTCGGCGCCGATGCCCTGCTCCTCCAGCGCGTCGCGCACCGCCACCGCGATCTCGACTTCCGAGCCGCTGGCGATCAGCACGACCTGGCGCGGCGCCTCGGCCTCGCGGATCGCATAGGCGCCGCGTGCCGAGCGGTTCTCACCGGCCTCGGTGCGCAGCTGCGGCAGGTTCTGGCGGCTGAGCGCGAGCAGGCCGGGGCCGTCCGCGCGCTGCAGGGCGAGCTCCCAGCATTCCGCGGTCTCGACCACGTCGCACGGGCGATAGACGTCGAGGTTCGGGATCAGGCGCAGGCTGGTCAGATGCTCCACCGGCTGGTGGGTCGGTCCATCCTCGCCCAGGCCGATCGAGTCGTGCGTCATCACATAGATCACGCGCGCCTGCTGCAGCGCCGAGAGGCGGATCGCCGCACGGGCATAGTCGGCGAACACCAGGAAGGTGCCGCCATAGGGGATCACGCCGCCGTGCAGCGCCATGCCGTTCATCGCCGCCGACATGCCGAACTCGCGGATGCCGTAATAGACGTAGCGGCTGGCGTAATTTTCCGCCGAGAAGGCGCCCAGGCCCTTGGTCAGCGTGTTGTTCGAGCCGGTCAGGTCGGCCGAGCCGCCGACGGTGTCCGGGATCTGCGCGTTGATCGCCTCGAGCGCCATCTCGCTCGCCTTGCGGGTCGCGACCTTCTGCGGCGCGTCGATCAGGCCCTGGATATGATCCGAGAGCGAGAACCAGGCCGGCAGCTCGCCGCGCATCCGGCGCTCGAACTCGGCACGATCCTCACGCGCTTCCAGGCGCTGCTTCCACGCGGCATGCGGCGCGGCACCGCGCTTGCCGGCTTCCAGCCAGGTCTCGCGGATATCGCCCGGGATCTCGAACGCCGGGTGGTTCCAGCCCAGCTGCACGCGCGCGGCGGCGACTTCGTCGGCACCCAGCGGCGAACCATGGACCTTGGACGAGCCCTGCTTGTTCGGTGCGCCGAAGCCGATGATCGTGCGGCACTTGACCAGCGACGGCAGCTCGCTGGCGAGCGCCTCGTCGAACGCGCGGGCGATGTCGGCGGCATCATGGCCGTCGCACTCGACGACCTGCCAGCCCGAGGCGCGATAGCGCGCCGGAATGTCCTCGCTCGACGAGAGCGAGACCGCGCCGTCGATCGTGATCTTGTTGTCGTCCCACAGCACGATCAGCTTGCCGAGCTTCAGATGCCCGGCGAGGCCGACCGCCTCGTGGTTGATGCCTTCCATCAGGCAGCCGTCACCGGCGATCACCCAGGTGCGGTGATCGACCAGGTCGTCGCCATAGATCGCGTTGAGGTGACGCTCGGCGGCGGCGAAGCCCACCGCCATCGCCAGGCCTTGGCCGAGCGGGCCGGTGGTGCATTCCACGCCGTCCAGCTCGAAATTCTCGGGGTGGCCCGCACAGGGGCTGCCGATCTGGCGGAAGTCGCGGATGTCCTGCAGCGTCGGACGGGCATAGCCGGTCAGGTGCAGCAGCGAATATTGCAGCATCGAGCCGTGCCCGGCCGACAGCACGAAGCGATCGCGGTCCGCCCATTTCGGATCGGTGGGATCATACTTCAGATATTGCTGGAACAGCACGGTGGCGACATCGGCCATGCCCATCGGCATGCCCGGATGGCCCGAATTGGCCGCCTCCACGGCGTCCATCGACAACGCCCGGATGGCATTGGCGCACTCGGTGAAGCTAGCGGTCACTTGGAGTCCCCTGATACTGGCGCGGACGCCTTTGGTGCCCTTGCGGGCCCACGTCAACCGCCTCGGCACTGCGAAACCGTGCAGGACTCGAACCGGCGCTGCTTCGCTTCCGCTCGCCGAACCCGTCATGGAACCGGTGCCATTCAGGGGTTGCGAGGTTCGGATGGGGTGCGTAACGCTTAATCCATGGCAAGTACGCCCGCCGATCGTATCGAACAGGCCCTCGTCCGCATCGAGAAAGCCGCTGCAGCGCGGGCCTATGCCTGCGAACGCATCACCCAGCGCCACGCCAAGCTGCGTGCCCGCATCGAGGATGCGGTCTCCTCGCTCGACGCGCTGATCGCACGCGAAACCCAGGCGGACCAGGACTGATGGCCGATATCGATATTTCCGTCGCCGGCCGCAGCTATTCGGTCGCGACCCGCGAAGGCGACGAAGCCCATATCCGCCACCTCGAGTCGATCCTCCAGAAGCACGCCGACACCGCGCTGCGCGCCTCGGGCGGGCTCAATGCCGAGCGCACGCTCGTCTATCTGTCGCTGATCCTCGCCGACCTGCTCGACGAGACCGAGCGCAACCCGCCGGAAGGCGTGTCGCCGGTGCTGCTCGAGCGCATCGCGGACCGGCTGGAAGCCGTCGCCGCGGCGCTGGAAGAGGATGCCGCCGAGGCATAACCGTCATCCCGGCGAAAGCCGGGATCTCGTGCGGCTTCTGCCCCGCGCCTTCGCCTGAGGCCCCGGCTTCCGCCGGGGTGACGAGGAGGAAAGCGGGATGACGAATTTGGCCCAAGCCGTTGCTAACGCAGCCCTCAGCGCCTACATCCGTCCACGGCGGAACTGCCCGGCACGAGCCGTTGCAATTATCCCTGAGGCTATTCATCATCCATGGGGGCTGTCCCTGTGCGGATCCTGGTCCGCGGCACATGGTCCCCACCTGACGTAACGGGCGTCAGAGGATACTTCAGGCAAACGACCCATGGTGGTTCCGCCACCGCTCCCGTAGAAGGCGACGCATGATCGACAAGCTAGCCCTGCGGGCGCAGCTCCGCGCGGAGCGCGATGCCTTCGCCATCGAAGCGAGCGAGGCGATCCTCGCCCCCGAGCATTTCGTCGCGCACCTCAAGCCCGGCATGACCGTCGCGACCTATGTCGCGATCGGCAGCGAAGCGGATCCCACCCAGCTGGCCGCCGCCGCCGCCGAAGCAGGCTGCGCGCTCGCTTTGCCCTTCGTCATCGGCCGTGCCGAGCCGCTACGCTTCCTCGCCTGGCAGATGGGCGAGCCGCTGGTCGAAGGGCCCTTCGGCCTGCGCCAGCCGCGGGACGGCAGCCCCGAAATCGCTCCGGACGTGATCCTTACCCCGCTGGTCGGGTTCGACGCGCGGCTCAACCGACTCGGGCAGGGCGCCGCCCATTATGACCGCGCCTTCGCCCGCTATCCCGATGCCTGGCGCGTCGGCGTCGCCTGGTCGGTCCAGGAAGTGCCGGCCATCCCGAGCGACATCTGGGACGTGCCGCTCCACGCCGTGATCACCGAGAAAGGCATGATGTGGCACGCGGAAGCATAGAGCCGAGCTGGCGCAAGCCCGCCGGCGCGCTGGGCATCGTCGCCTGGATCTTCGCCTGGGTGATCCTGGTCGCCAGCTTCTCGAGCTGGATCGGCCAGCTGCACATCCTTGCCCAGCTGCCGATCTATATCGTCACCGGGATCGTCTGGATCCTGCCGCTCGGCGGCGTGCTGCGCTGGATGGAAACCGGCCGCTGGCGCCGCGCCTGAAGGGCGGCTGCGCACTGCGCGGCCACCCGTCCGGGGATCAATAGGTCATGCCGTAATAGCCATAAAGGCGCTCGCCATATTCGCGGTCATAGGCCGGCAGGTCGCCGCCCTCCTCGTCATAGCTGGGGGCGCCTTCCAGCTGCTCCTTGGTCAGGTCGACCACATAGCCGCCCTTGCCGGTGTCATAGTCGAGTTTCTGCCAGGGCAGCGGATAGTGGCGGTTGCCGATGCCGAACAGGCCACCGAAAGACAGCACCGCATATTCGACCTGACCGGAAATCTTGTCGACCATGAAGCGATGGATCGTGCCCAGCCGGTCGCCGTCGCGGTTGTACACCGCCGTGCCCTCGACTCGGTCGGAGGCAATCATGTCACTGGTTTCGCGCGGTTCGAGAGTCATCGCTTTGCTCCTCGAAGATGCCCCAAGCATCAACGAGCCGGATCGCGGCGATGTCCGTCGATTTGCGGTGAAGCGAGGCCATGCGATGCATGGCGCGAGTGACGGGGCTCGAACCCGCGACCTCCGGCGTGACAGGCCGGCGCTCTAACCAACTGAGCTACACCCGCATCTGCGTGTGAGAGAAGACCGCTCCCCCTATCAAATCCTCCGGCCGAAGCGCGCACGGGGCGCACCCTGACAGTCAGACCATGGGGAATGGCGCGAGTGACGGGGCTCGAACCCGCGACCTCCGGCGTGACAGGCCGGCGCTCTAACCAACTGAGCTACACCCGCTCTCTCGAAGCGAGGAGGCGGGCACTAGACGCGACTTTTGGGGGTGTCAACCGGATTGGTCGCGACTTTTTCGCCGCAGCGGTCGATTATCCACAGGATCGTTCACCAAGGTGCCGTGTTCGAACAGGAAACCGGCAATGTCCGGCTTGCCTGCGGCATTGACCACGGTCTGGATGATGATGAGCAGCGGCACCGCGAGCAGCGCGCCGGTGGTGCCCCAGATCCAGCCCCAGAAGCTCAGCGAGATCAGGATCATGATCGGGCTGATCGTCAGCCGGTGGCCGACGACCAGCGGGGTCACGACATTCGCCTCGATCAGGTGGCAGGCGATCATCACGATCGGCGGCACGAACGCCCAGCCCAGGTCCGGGAAGGTCATCAGCCCGCCCATCGCCAGCAGCAGCGCCGCCAATACCGGCCCGAAATAGGGAATGTAGTTGAGCAGCGCGACGATGCCGCCCCACATCAGCGGCGTCGGCATGCCGATCGCCCACAACACGCCCGAGACGATCAGCCCCAGCGTCAGGTTGATCACCGTGATCGTGCCCAGATAGGCCGAGGTATCGTCGACCACGTCCTGGATCACCCGCGCGGTCGCCATCGCGCCGCCGAAGCTCGCCCGGCTGGTGATCGCGTTGCGGCGCAGGCGCGTCCAGCCCGACAGGAAGAAGTAGATGACGAGGATGGCGAAGAACATCTCGACCAGCGCCGACGGTGCCGAGGTGGCGAACAGGTCGATCAGCGAGCGCGGCGGCGTGGCCGCCATCACCTCGGGCTGCTTCATCGGCGCCGAGGCGAAGTTCATCACCGTCTTGTTCACGAACGAATCGAGGTTCGCGTAGAATTCGATCAGCGGCTTCAAATTCTCCTGGATCTGCGGGATCTTGGCCGGCAGGTCGCGGATCCACTGCCAGGCCGGCACCACGATCGACGCCAGCGCGACATTCGCCGCGATCAGGAACAGCAGCACGCAGATGAACGCCGCGATCGGTGCCGGCAACCGGTGCCGCTCGAGCCATTCGAGCAGCGGCACGAGTGCGATCGCGATCACCAGCGCGGTGGTCAGCGGCAGGAAGAACACCGCGCCCGCCTGCAGCGCGAACGGCAGCGCGAGCACCAGCCCGAGCCCGGCGATCAGCGTCAGCGCCGCCATCAGCCGGTCGCGCTTCTGCCCGTCGCCCATGCTCTCCTGGGTGGACGGCCCGAGCAGCGGCGCCCGTGCCGGTCCCGAGGCAAGCCCCTCGCCGTCCCGCTCGCCTTCCCCGCCGATGATGCCGTTCGTCTCGCTCACGTCTTCCCTTCCCTCGCTCGCGGAAACCCTAGCGTCTCCCCCTCTCCTCGTCATCCCTTGTACGGCATTGTTCCCCGGCGAAAGCCGGGGCCCAGGGTTTCTCTGCCACACTGCTCGTGATCCCGGTCTCAAGCGCTCGTCGGGGGAACAGCATGCTTCCAACCGCTAAAGCCCTCCGCTAGCCTGCCCAGCATGGGCGAGAACATCCTGGTCCTCGATGAGGGCACCACTTCCACCCGCGCGATGCTGTTCGCGCCGTCGGGCAAGTGCCTGGGCAGCCACAGCGCCGAGCTCACCCAGCATTATCCCGGTCCCGGCCTGGTCGAGCATGACGCGAACGAGATCTGGAAGCGCACCCTCGAATGCGCGCATGCCATGGTCCGCGAGGCCGGCGGCGCAGACCGGATCGCCGCGATCGGCATCACCAATCAGCGCGAGACGATCGTCTTCTGGGACAAGACCACCGGCGAGCCCCTCGCCCCCGCGATCGTCTGGCAAGACCGGCGCAGCGCCGCGATGTGCCGCGCCTGGCGCGACGCGGGCGAGGAGCCGGGCGTGCAGGCGCGCACCGGCCTGCTGCTCGATCCCTATTTCTCCGGCACCAAGATCGCCTGGGCGATGCAGCACTGGCCCCAGCTCAAGGGCGTCGGCAACCGCCTCGGCATCGGCACGATCGAGAGCTGGCTGGTCTGGAAGCTTACCGGTGGGCTCCACATCACCGACGCCACCAACGCCTCGCGCACCCTGCTGATGGGCCTCGGCTCGGGCGGCTGGAGCGACGGGCTGCTCGACATGTTCTCCGCCCCGCGCGACGCACTGCCCGAGATCGTCGATTGCGCCGGCCGCTTCGGCACCACGCGGCTGTTCGGCGGCGAGATCCCGATCTGCGGCCTTGCCGGCGACCAGCAGTCCGCGACGATCGGCCAGGCCTGCCTGGAGCGCGGCGATACCAAGGCGACCTATGGCACCGGCGCCTTCGTCCTCACCAATGCCGGCACCGCGCCACCCAGCTCGAAGAACCGCCTGCTCGCCACCGTGCTCTGGCAGCTGGGCGGCCGGCGCACCTATGCGATCGAAGGCTCGGTGTTCGTCGCCGGCAGCTTGGTCCAATGGCTGCGCGACTCGGTCCAGCTGATCGAGAAGGCCCAGGATACCGAGGCACTGGCCCGCTCGGTGAAGGACAATGGCGGCGTCTATCTCGTCCCCGCCCTGTCCGGCCTCGGCGCCCCCTGGTGGGAGCCCGAGGCGCGCGCGTCGATCTCCGGCCTCAGCTTCGCCGCCACCCGCGCCCATATCGTCCGCGCGGCGCTCGAGGCGATGGCCCACCAGAGCCACGACCTGAAGACCGCCTTCGCCGCCGACGGCGCCGACTGGTCGCGCCTGCGCGTCGACGGCGGCATGGTCACCAACGACTGGATCGCCCAGGACCTCGCCGACATCCTCGCCATCCCCGTCGACCGCCCCGACTTC
This sequence comes from Pseudomonadota bacterium, assembly GCA_023445495.1. Classification (GTDB taxonomy): domain Bacteria; phylum Pseudomonadota; class Alphaproteobacteria; order Sphingomonadales; family Sphingomonadaceae; genus Sphingomonas. The sequence goes on from JAEXLC010000218.1 coordinate 32,808, forward strand.
GCCGAGACCACCGCGCTCGGCGCCGCGATGCTCGCGGGTGTGGGCTGCGGCATGTTCAGCGGACTGGAGGAAGCCGCGAAGATGCGCGGTGCCGGGTTGACGTTCGAACCGAAGCTGGAGGACGAGCCGCGCAAGACGCGGTTGGCGGGGTGGCGCAACGCCGTCCTATCCGTCGTCAATCATTAATCCTGCCGTGCGAGAAAGCCCTATGCGCTGCCTCGCTTTCGCCCTGCTCCTCGCCCCCGTAGCGGCACATGCCCAGGATCGAGTTCCTAGGGATGCCCCCTTCGCCGCGACGCGGATCCAGAACTGGCAGGCCAAGGCGAAAGTCGATTGGCGAACCGGGCGCGCGAACTTGCCCGAACTCACGAACATCACCTGCGAAGTGGAGACCAACGGTCTCTATGTTCGCCTCGACCGCATCGGCCAGATTCTCGTCCAGCCACACGGTGTCAGCGAGATTGGCGAGGATGGCGACGAGCGCAATATCAGCGTGTTGAGCGTCCGCTCGATACGGCTCGACCGCGTGAGCTATGCAGCCAAGGCAATGTCGATCCTCTATCTACCCTGGCGCTTCACCGACATCGACTATCCCCGCGAGGAGAATGATGACGTCATCTTGCCAGTCTTCAGAGGTTATCTCGCGGTAAGCCGAACGCAGGATGGCCCTTGGCTACCGCTGTCGAGCCTTCTCGACCAGCTGGCCGTCGGCAGCGAGCTCGACCTCGGCTACCGCGACCCCGCTGCCGAGGACCCTCAAAAGGCACGCATACTGCACATGCGCGTCAAACTGGCTGGCCTCGACCGGGCATTGCGCTGGTGCCAGGCGCAGTTCGCCTCTGATCGCGCCTTCAGGGTTCGACCCTAAGCAGCCTCCCCCACAAACAGCTCGCGCAGATCCTTCTTCAGGATCTTCCCATTGGCGTTCCTCGGAAGCGTGTCCGCCACGAAGCGCACCTGCACCGGCACCTTGAACGCCGCCAGCCGCGCGCGGACGAAGTCCTGCAGTTCCGCCTCGGTGGCATTGGCACCGGGCGCCATATGGACCACCGCCACCGGCTCCTCGCCCAGAATCTTGTGCGGCACGCCGATCAGCGCGGCGTCCATCACGCCGGGGAAGGCGTAGAGCACGTCCTCGACTTCGCTCGAATAGATGTTCTCGCCGCCCCGGATGATGATGTCCTTCGCCCGGTCGACGATATAGAGGAACCCCTCCTCGTCGAGCCGCGCCAGGTCGCCGGTGCGCACCCAGCCGTCGACAAAGGTCTCCGCGGTCGCCTCGGGCTTGTTCCAATAGCCCTTCACGATCATCGGCCCCTTGGCCCAGAGCTCGCCCACTTCGCCAATCGGCAGCTCGCGGTCGCCCTCGACGGTCATGATCTTGAGGTCCGCCGTCGCCACCGGCTGGCCGGCGCTGGTCGGCCGGGCCAGATAATCCTCGCCGCTATGCTGGGTCACCGTCGCCATCGTCTCGGTCATGCCCCAGCCATTGCCGGGCAGCGCGCCGAACTCCTCATAGATCCGCTTGACCAGCTCGGGCGCCGAGGGCGCGCCGCCATAGGAAATCGCCTCCAGGCTGGAGAGGTCGTATTTCTCGCGCGCAGGATGCTCGAGCAGCTGCCAGGCGATCGTCGGCACGCCGCCGGTGAAGGTCACCTTCTCGCGCTCGATGATCGCCATCGCCTTCTCGGCGTCCCAGCGGCGCATGAACACCACCGTCTGGCCGGTGGCGATGCCGCCCATCAGCGCCGCGCTGCACGCGGTGACGTGGAACAGAGGGATGACGAGAAGGCCGACTTTGTGCGGGATCATCGCCGGCGGCATCTCGCCTCGGCGCAGCATCGCCTTGGCCGCGCTGTACCCGCTCGACAGGATGTTGGTGCAGATGTTGCGGTGCGTGCCCAGCGCGCCCTTGGGATTGCCCGTGGTGCCGCTGGTGTAGAAGATCGTCGCGTCATCCTCGGGCGTCACCGCCACCTGCGGGAAGGGGATGTCGGGCAGGCTCGCCCAGTCGTGCCGCGTGCCGATCAGCACCTCGAGCCGGCTGGCATTGCCGTCCAGTTCCTCGTCGCAGCGGCTCACCACCACCCGCTCCAGATCGGGCAGCCGCGCGTAGCAATCCTTCAGCCGGGCATGCCGCTCGGCATCGACGAAGAGAACCTTGGAGCCCGAATCCTTCATGCCATATTCGAGCTCGCCGCCCGTCCACCAGGCGTTGAGCGGCACGATGATCGCGCCCAGGCTGGTCGCGGCGAAGAAGATCGTCGGCCATTCGGGCAGGTTGCGCATCGCGAGCGCGACACGGTCGCCCTTCCCCACCCCCATCTCACTCAGCTTCTGCGCCAGATGGCATACCGCCCGGTAATTCGCGTCATAGGTGACGCGCTCGTCCTCATAGACGGTGAAGACGCGGTCGCCATAGAGCCGCGCCAGCTGCGCCAGCACGCCCAAAGTCGGCGGCGCGCCCTTCCACACCCGCGTCGGCACGCCGCGGATCTCCACCTCGTCCATCTCGAAGCGCTGGCCCGGGGCGGTCAATGCTCCCTTCACCTGCTCCAGCGACATGGCAGGCCAGTTGGGGTCGAGCGGCACGATCGGTTCGGGGGCCAAGGCGATTCTCTCCAAATCTATGTGCATTATGTTTCTAGAATGTTGGGTTTGGCATCGGATGCCGTACCGTAAACAACGTTAGTGTTGATTCATCGCGCGCTCAAGGCAATAGGGGAAGCGTGTCCTTGAGAAGACGCGAGTCATCGCTTTCGAATGAGAGGTATGCCAGCCGCATGAAGATTGCCAAGCCCGAAAACCACGGTTTCGACGCGGCCCGGCTGGCGCGGATCGATGCCTATGTGAAGGCGCGCTACCTCGACTCGGGCAAGCTGCCCCATGCCCAGATCCTGATCGCCCGGGGCGGCGAGATCGTCCATTTCTCGCACCAGGGTGCCGCCCGCGAAGGCGGCACGGACGTCAACGCGAGCACGATCTTCCGCATCGCCTCGATGACCAAGCCGGTCACCAGCCTCGCCTTCATGATGCTGGTCGAGGAGGGCAAGGTCGCGCTCGATACCCCGGTCCACCACGTCCTGCCCGAGTTCAAGACTCTCGGTGTGTTCAAGGCGGGCGGCGGCGGCGTGCCCTTCCAGACGCTCCCCACCGCCGAGCCGATGCGGATGGTCGACCTGCTTCGCCACACCTCGGGCCTGACCTACAGCTTCCAGAACCGTACCAACATCGACGCCGCCTATCGCGAGGGCAAGATCGAGAACTGGCACGGCAACCTGACGCTCGACGAGTTCATCGCCGCGCTCGGCAAGATCCCGCTCGAATTCTCGCCCGGCACCGAATGGAACTATTCGGTCTCCACCGATGTGCTCGGCGCCGTGGTCGAGCGTGTCTCGGGCATGGGCCTGGCGGACTTCTTCGCGCAGCGCATCTTCGCCCCGCTCGGCATGCACGACACCGGCTTCACCGTCCCCGCCGACAAGACCGATCGCCTCGCCGATTGCTGGACGATGGTCCAGGGCAAGGGCCGGGTGATGTACGATCGCGGCGCCGAGAGCGCCTGGTCGAAGCCCCCGCGCCTGGTCTCGGGCGGCGGCGGCCTCGTCTCCACCGCGCTCGACTATCACCGCTTCTGCACCTTCTTCCTGAACAAGGGCGAGCTCGACGGCACGAGGCTGGTCAGCCGCAAGACGGTCGACCTGATGACGGTCAACCACTTGCCCGGCAACGGCGACCTCGCCAGCCTGTCCAAGTCGCTGTTCAGCGAGACGACCAACGCCGGCACCGGCTTCGGCCTGGGCTTCGCGATCACCACCGACGTGGCGAAGACGCTGATGCCCGGCTCGGCCGGCGAGTTCTACTGGGGCGGCATGTTCTCGACCGCCTTCTTCATCGATCCCGTCGAGCAAATCTCGATGGTCTTCATGACGCAGCTTTCCCCGTCCATGCTCTACCCGATCCGGCGCGAGCTGAAGACGATGATCTATTCGGCATTGAACGACTGATGGAGCGCATGGAGAGATTTTTCGCGCAACGACGCGACGACGCGACGATGCCTTCCCGCCGCGCAAGCGGCAGCTTCTCTCACGCGCCGATCAAACCCGCCGCTGACGCGGTCCGTGCGGTTGCCCGCAGGCCCGCCCTCGTTGCGTCGTCGCGTCGTTGCGCGAACCAATTTTCCTTCTTCGCGCCTTCGCGTGAAGCAAACTCACTCGCTCCACGCCCACGCGTGAACCGATAAACTGGAGACAAGCATGACCTCCCCCATCACCACCACTCGTCAGGGCGACGTCCTGATCATCACCTCGGACAATCCGCCGGTGAACGCGCTCGGCGCCGCGGTCCGCCAGGGCATCCAGGCCGGCATCGAGGAAGCGAAGAGCGACGACAGCATCAAGGCCGTCGTCATCACCTGCGCGGGCAAGACCTTCTTCGCCGGCGCCGACATCACCGAGTTCGGCAAGCCGATGCAGGAGCCGTCGCTCCCCGTGCTGGTCGATGCGATCGAAGCGCTCGACAAGCCGGTGATCTCGGCCGTCCACGGCACCGCGCTCGGCGGCGGTTGCGAAGTCGCGCTCGCCTCGCACTATCGCATTGCCGTTCCCTCGGCGAAGTTCGGCCTGCCCGAAGTCAAGCTCGGCATCCTGCCCGGCGCCGGCGGCACCCAGCGCATGCCGCGCGTCGCGGGGGTCGAAGTCGCGCTTGAAATGGCAACCAAGGGCGATCCGATCTCGGCCGAGCAGGCCAAGGCCGCCGGCCTGGTCGATCGCCTCGCGACCGAGGGCAACCTCGTCGCCGACGCCGTCGCCTTCGCGAACGAAGTGATCGGCAAGCCGGTCTCGCGCTCCTCCGAGCGTCCGGTCACCGTCGATCCGGCGGTATTCGAGGCATTCCGCGCCAAGAACGCCAAGCGCTTCCGCGGCATGGACGCGCCGAACACGATCCTCGACCTGATCGAGCAGACCGCCGGCAAGCCCTATGCCGAGGGCGTCCAGGCCGAGCGCATGGGCTTCATGAAGCTTATCATGGGCACCCAGTCCGCCGCGCTCCGCCACATCTTCTTCGCCGAGCGCAAGGCCGCCAAGATCGACGGCATCGCCGAGGACATCGCGCTACGCGACATCAAGCGCGTCGGCGTGATCGGTGCCGGCACGATGGGCGGCGGCATCTCGATGAACTTCCTGAGCGCTGGTGTTCCCGTCACCATCGTCGAGATGGCCCAGGAAGCGCTCGATCGCGGCACCGGCGTCATCCGCAAGAATTACGAGGCGACCGCCGCCAAGGGCCGCATGACCGCCGAGCAGGTGGAAGGCGCGATGGGCCTGCTCAACCCGACGCTCGATTTCGACGCGCTCGGCGAGTGCGACCTCATCATCGAAGCCGTCTATGAGAATATGGACGTCAAGAAGGACATCTTCGGCAAGCTGGACAAGATCGCCAAGCCGGGCGCCATCCTCGCCTCGAACACCAGCTATCTGAACATCGACGAGATCGCCGCGGCCACCTCGCGGCCGCAGGACGTGCTCGGCCTGCACTTCTTCTCGCCGGCGAACGTGATGAAGCTGCTGGAGATCGTCCGCGGCGCCAAGACCGCCGACGACGTGCTCGCCACCGCGATGGCAGTGTCGAAGAAGATCAAGAAGGTCGCCGTCATCGCCGGCGTCTGCTACGGCTTCATCGGCAACCGCATGCTGATGCCGCGCCAGGTCGAGGCCAACAAGATGCTGCTCGAAGGCGCCACGCCCGAGCAGATCGACAAGGTCCATGTCGCGTTCGGTATGCCGATGGGCCCGTTCCAGATGGCCGATCTCGCCGGCGTCGACATCGGCTGGCACCGCGACCCGAACCGGATCGAGAACATCCGCGACGCGCTCGCCGCCGAAGGCCGCTGGGGCCAGAAGAAGAGCGCCGGCTTCTATGATTATGACGAGAAGCGCACGCCCTCGAACTCGCCGCGCGTCGCCGAGCTGATCGCCGAGTGGCGTGACAAGCTGGGCGTCGAGCAGCACGAGATCACCGAGGAGGAGATCGTCGTCCGCACGCTCTACACCATGGTCAACGAAGGCGCGCTGATCCTCGCGGAGAAGATGGCCCAGCGCGCGTCGGACATCGATGTGGTCTGGGTGTACGGCTATGGCTGGCCCCCGTACCGCGGCGGCCCGATGTTCTGGGCCGATACCGAGGGTCTGGCGAAGATCGTCGCCGGCCTGGAAAAGTACGGCTTCGAAGTCGCCCCCCTGCTCCGCGAAAAGGCGGAAAAGGGCGAGAAGTTCAACAAGTAAGGAACCACTCTCCCTCTCCCATTGGGAGAGGGAGGGAGCCGACGAAG
>JAEXLC010000269.1 GCA_023445495.1 Pseudomonadota bacterium
GGGGTAGAGAATCCACCTTAATCCTGCGTCCGGATGCAGAGCGACACCGCGCCGCCGGCCAGCGTGCCGCCCGCCAGGATCAGCAGCCAGATCATGTAGCCGGTCTTCTCCGGCGCCAGCGCCAGCGCCAGCAGCGGCGCGACCATCGCCGGCAGGGTGTTGGTCAGGTTGAGCACGCCCAGGTCGCGGCCGCGATGCTCGGGATCGGGCAGCAGCTGCATCGCGATCGCCGAATGGATCGCCAGGAACACGCTGAGCCCCGACAGCGCCAGCGCATGCCCCGCCGCCGCCACGCCCCAGCTCCTGGCGAAGGCCATCACCCCCAGCCCCGCCGCCATGCCGACCGCGCCCGCGGCCAGGAACGGCTTGCGCCGCATCATCCGGTCCGAGAAGCGCCCCGCCAGCACCGTCAGCAGCACCGCGACGATCGTCGAGGCGGTCATCGTCGCGACGATCGGATTGGCCTCGACGCTGGTCTTGCTGATGTCTTCCCGGTCGAGCACCGACAGGAAATAATAGAAGCCATAGGTCGACAGGCCATTGCCCGCGACCTGGAACAGGATGCGCGAGGTCCAGGCGAGGATGAAGTCGAACCGGCGCAATTCCCGCTGGGGCGCGGGCGGCGGTGCCGGCAGCGCGGCGCCTTCGCGGGCGAGCAGCAGGAAGGGCGCGGTCAGCGCGATGAACAGCAGGCAGAGCAGCGCATAGCGGGTCAGGTCGCTGCCCAGCCCCGGCAGGGTGACCAGCACCGCCGACATCGCGCCGATCGGATGCGCGATGCCGGTGAGCCCCGCCACCACGCCCTTCTGGTCGTCGGGTATCTCGTCCGCCATCACCGCGGCGATCGGCGCGAACATCATGTTGATGCCGATCTGGATGCAGAACACGGCAACCAGCAGGCTCACCGGATCGGCCGAGACGAGCAGCACCCCATAGGCGGCGCAGAGCACGCCCAGCCCCACCGTCACCCAGGGCCGCCTGGTGCCGCGCAGCCGCCGCGTGCGGTCGCTCAGCGCGCCGAACAGGATGTTGGTGACGCTCGCCACCGCCGCGCCGCCCAACGCGCCGGCGCTGAGCAGCTGCACCGCATGCTCGCCCCCGGCCTGCGCCGCCTTGAGCGGCAGCAGCACCATGACGAACGGCATGAAGCTGACGAACATGCCCGAATAGGCCAGCGCGTAGAGAAAGATGAAGCCGCGGCCGGGCGAGACGAAGCGTGGCATGGGCGGCGGACCATCGGCGCCCCCCGCGCCCAAGTCAACGCCGCGGGGGTGCGGTCGAGACACGTTCGACGAAATCGAAGGGCAGCAGGTGCCGCGCATAATCGGGGGCCCCGCCCCGTGCCTTGCCCTCGATCAGCAGCTCGGCCGCGCGCGCGGTCATCGCCGCGATCGGCTGGCGGATCGCGGTGAGCGCGGGCACGCTCATCCGCACCGTCGGCGTGTCGTCGAAGCTGACCACGGAGAGGTCGCCCGGCACCGACAGCCCCAGCGGCCCCGCCGCATGCAGCACGCCCAGCGCCATCTCGTCGCTGCTCGCCAGCACCGCGGTCGGCGGCACGGCGAGCGACGCGAGCGTGTTCAGCGCGTCGACGCCGGCCTCATAGGTGAAGTCGCCCGGCTGCAGATAGGCGGGATCGACCTTGAGCCCCCGCGCCTCGATCGCGCTGGTGAAGCCGCGCAGCCGGTCCGGGCTCATCGCATATTCGGGATGCCCCTGGACATAGGCGATGCGCGTGTGCCCCAGGTCGAGCAGATGCTCGGTCGCCCGCCGCGCCGCCGCCTCATCGTCCATATAGACCGCGAAGCCGGGGCCTTCCTGGTGCGAGCCGAGCCGCGCGAAGATCAGCCCGTTCCGGTGCAGCAGCTCGGTGATCCGCGGGTCGTCGCTGTGCGGCGGCGTCAGGATCACGCCGTCGGGATGCAGCGCCGAGAGCGCGGCCTGGACCTGTGCCTCGAGCTGGTCCGAATGCGAATCCACCAGCTCGAACAGCATGCGATAGCCATGCTCGGCGCATTTGAGCATGCCGCCGAACAGCATCTGGTCGACCCAGTCATTGCCGCGCCGCGACTGCCAGCCCTCGAGCGTCGGCCGCTCGTCGTTGAACGCCAGGATCAGATAGGAGCGCGATCCGCCGAGCCGCCGCGCCGCCAGGCTCGGCACATAGCCGAGCTTGTCGATCGCCGCCTGCACCCGCGCCTGCACGCCGGCGGTGACGTTGGGCCCCTTGTTGATGACGCGGCTCACCGTCTGCAGCGAGACTCCCGCCTCGGCCGCCACATCCTTGATCGTGATCGCGCGCTTTTTCTGCATCAAGCCCTGGCCATTGCCGGCCGACCTAGATCGACCTTCTCCGCACGGCAATGCGCATCGATGAACTGTTGCTGGGTCGGCAGCTGGCGGACGAAGCCGGCAAGCTGGTCGCGCGCCTGCGCCATGCCGGCATAGAGCCCGGCCTCGTCGATCCGGTCGACCAGCGGATGATAGGTGCGCGGCAGCTCGCCCATCCCGTCGAGCACCGAGAACCAGCTGACCGAGCGGAACAGCTCGTCCAGCCCCTCGCGCAGCGTGCCGTTGGCGCGGAACAGCTCCACCCGCTCCTTCAGGCTGTCCGGCCATTCCATGTCGCGGCACTTGCGCCAGAACGGCGTGTCGTCGCGCGCGGTGGTGCAATAGTGGAGCACGATGAAGTCGCGGATCTCGGTATAGTCCGCGATCATCCGCCGGTTATATTCCTCCGCCAGCGCCGGATCGCAGTGGCGATCGGGCAGGAAGCGGAAGAAGAAGTCCATCCCGCGATAGATCAGATGGATCGCGGTGCTTTCCAGCGGCTCGATGAAGCCCGAGGCAAGCCCGATCGCCAGCACATTCCTGTGCCAGATCTGCTGGCGCACGCCGGTCTTGAACGGCACCACCATCGGCCCCGCGACCACTTCGCCTTCCACCTTGTCGAGCAGGATGCGCGTCGCCTCGTCGTCGCTCATGAACTCGGAAGCGAAGACATGGCCGTTGCCGGTGCGATGCTGCAGCGGGATGCGCCAGCGCCAGCCGGCGTCCTGCGCCTCGGCCAGCGTATAGGGCCTGGGCGGCCCGACATTCTCGGTCTGCGCGGCGATGGCGCGGTCGCAGAACAGATAGTTGGACCAGTCGGTATAGCCGGTGCCCAGCGCCTTCTCGATCAGCAGCGCGCGGAAGCCCGAGCAATCGATGAAGAAGTCCGCATCCACCGTCCGCCCGTCCTTGAGCGTCAGCGTCGAGACGAAGCCGCGATCGTCGAGCGCGACATCGGTGACGATCCCCTCGGTCCGCTTGACCCCGCGCGCCTCGGCATGCCCGCGCAGATACTGCGCGACGCGCTTGGCATCGACATGCAGCGCATAGGAAGCGCCGGCGATCGGCGTGCCCCGCGCCTTGAACGGCAGCATGAACTTGCCGGCATGCGCCATCACCGTGGCCGGCGCGAAATCCTGCAGCGCGAAGTCATGGCCGTTGAGCTTCGCCTTGCGCCACACCTGGTAGAAGTCGCTGAGCTCGACCCGCTGGCCGACATCGCCGAACGGATGGAAATAGGTCTCGCCCTGCTTCCACCAGTCCTTGAACTCGATCCCCAGCTTGAAGCTGGCCTGCACCTCGCGGATGAATTCCTGCTCGTTGATGTCGAGCTTGGCGATCAGCTCGAGGAAGGGCGGGATCGTACTCTCCCCCACCCCGATCGTGCCGATATCGTCGCTCTCGACCAGCTCGATCTCGAAGAGCTTGCCCTTCATGTGATGCGCCATCACCGCGGCGGCGATCCAGCCGGCCGTGCCGCCGCCGACGATGCAGACTTTACGGAGCGCGTCGGGGCTGTTCATGCGGGCGTCCTTATCGGCGCGGCGGCGGCGCCATCCACTGTCGCGAGAAACTCTTCATGCGTCGGCGTGTCGGAGACGGTGCGCGCCACCGCCGCCCGCATCTGCTCGAGCGCCGGCGCCAGCTCAGCCACGCTTACCGCGGCGACGCCGGGATCGATCCGCTCGGGCAGATGCTCGAACCCGCCATAGATGGCCAGCCAGGATGCCGGGTGGAACATCTCCCAGCGATAGCGGATGAACGCGCCCCGCGCCCGCCACAGCTCCATCTTGGCGGCCAGCGTGTCGGGCAAGCTCATGTCGCGGCACGCCTGCCAGAACGGTCCTTCGCGGCTGCTGAGATTATAGTGGAGGATGATGAAGTCGCGGACGCGCTCCATCTCCTCGGCGCACTGGATATTGTATTCGGCGATCACCGCCGGATCGAAGCCCTTGTCCGGGAACAGCTGCTTCAATCGCTCGATCCCGGTCTCGATCAGCGCGATGCTGGTCGATTCCAGCGGTTCCAGAAAGCCCGAGGCGAGCCCCAGCGATACGCAGTTCTTCGCCCAGGCGACCTCGCGGCGCCCCGGCGTGAACCGCAGCCGGCGCGGCTCCATCGTCGGCTTGCCGGGCACATGGGCGAGCAGCTCGGCCCGCGCTTCGTCGTCGCTCTGGAAGTTGCTCGAAAAGACGATGCCATTGCCCTCGCGGCTGCGCAGCGGGATGCGCCATTGCCAGCCGGCAGTGCGCGCGGTGACGGTGGTGCAGCTCGGCGGCAGGCCCACGCGCTCGCTCTGCACCGCAAAGGCGCCGTCACAGAGCAGCCAGTGCGACCAGTCCCGATAGCCGACGCCCAGCGCCTCGCCGATCAGCAGCCCGCGAAAGCCCGAGCAATCGATGAACAGATCGCCCTCGACCTTCTCGCCGCTGCCCAGCGTCACGCTCTCGATGAAGCCGGTCTCGCCATGCAGCGACACGTCCGTGATCTTCGCGTCGATCCGCTGCACGCCGCTGCGCTCGGCAAAGCTGCGCATGTGCGCGGCGAACAGCGCGGCGTCGAAATGCAGCGCCCAGTCGAAGATCGAAAGCTGGCTCGGCGGATTGGGCAGCGGCACGCTGGCATGGCCTTCGCGGGCGAGCATCGCGCCCAGCGAATATTCCTCCAGCGGCGCAGCCTGGCCGGCGGCGCGGGCCTTGGCCCAGAAATGGTGGAAGTCGATGCCGCGCAGGTCCTGCCCGAAGCGGCCAAAGGGGTGGACGAAACTGGTTCCGGGCTTCCAGTCGACGAAGCGAATGCCCAGCTTGGCGGTCGCCTCGCAGGCGCGCATCACTTCGGCATCGGTCATGCCAAGGCTGGCGTAGAAGCGGCGGATGGTCGGGATCGTCGCCTCGCCGACGCCAATCGTGCCGATCTCGGAGCTTTCGATCAGGGTGATCCGGGTGCCCGTCCCCGCCAGGTAGGAACCCAGGGCTGCCGCCGCCATCCAGCCCGCGGTACCCCCGCCGACGATGACGACACGCTCGATCGCGCCGCTGGCCATTCCCCCATCCTTCATGATGTCATCTGATAGTCTTGGTAACGGTATCGCAAGCGAAACCGCCTGCCCCCGCTCCTGAAAAATGGGCCGGCAGTCCATGGGAACTGCCGGCCCAGGAGGGTTGGCTCGTTAGAAGCGGACGCGCACGCCGCCAGAGAAGCGCGGCTCGAACCGGTTCTGCGAGTGGTACTGCTTCGAGTCGTCGTCGAACTGGAAGTAGTAGCGCTCGCGCTCGCCGAAGATGTTCGAGCCGTTCACATACACCGCGAAGGCGTCGTTGATGTTGTAGGTCACGTTGGCGTCCACATATTGCGCGGTATCCTGGTAGATGCCGATGCCGCCAAAGGTGGAGGACAGGCGCGGCGTGCGGTAATTATACGCCACGCGCAGCTGCAAGTGATCGTCCTGGTACCAGCCGACCAGGTTGACCTGGCTCTTCGAGTTATCCGGGAACGGGAAGCGCGAACCGTCGAGTGCACGGCCGTTCTGCTTGCTGTCCGAATAGGTGTAGTTGGCGTCGATACCGAAGTTGCGGAAGAAACCGCTGCCGATCAGGTCGCTGAAGGCGAGCTTGGCGCCCACTTCAAAGCCCTGCAGCGAACCGCCCGTGCCCTGTTCCGGCTGGGTGACCGGCACCGCGCGACGGATCACGCCGTCGCCGTCGGCGAAGCGGCCCGCGCCCGGCGTGGTGCGGCTCTGGACGAAGCTGTTGATGTCCAGCTTGAACGCACCGACGTTGAACATCGAGGCGCGGCCGAGATAATATTCCAGGCTCACGTCATAGTTGTTCGAACGCCACGGGTTGAGGTTCGGGTTGCCGCTCGAGCTGGCGCCGGTGACCTGGCGCACGCCGCAGGGCGCGTCCGTCGGCCCCGGCGTGCCCGAGCAGGGCGAGTCCGCGGTCGAGATGGTCAGGCCGCCGCCGTAGTTCCCCAGATCCAGCGGGATCATCGTCTTGGCGAAGGCCGCACGGACACGCAGCTGGCGCGTGAAGTCGTACGACAGCGTCACCGTGGGCAGCCAGTCGAGATACGAGCGGCGCGAGACCACGTCGCCGGTATCGAGATTGGTGTCACCATAAGCGCGCGTGTCGCCGGTGAGGTTCTGCTTCACGGTCAGCTTGGTGTTGATCACGCGCAGGCCGAGATTGGCCTTGAACGCGCCGGTGGAGAAGGCGGTGTTCAGGTACGCGCTCTCCTCGACCAGGTCGACGTCATAGGTGTTGCCCGGAATGGTGACTTCGGTCGACGGACCGAACACCTTGTCCTGGAACGCCTTCACGTCGTCGAACGCCTTGGGATCGGCGACCCACAGGCCCGGCATGCCGTTGACCACGCCACCCCAGTTGGTCTGGAAATAGACCGGGGTATAGGCGTTGAGCTTGGTCGGACGGTTGACGGTATAGCCCTGGAAGCAGGTCGGGGCGTTGTTGACGGTGGCCGCGGTGCAGTTCGACGGCGCAGTCGCGGCCGGCAGTGCCGCATTATACCCCGGGTTGGAGACGAACTCGCCCGCCGAACACTGGGCATTGTCCATCACCACGTCGATCGCCTTCCACTGCGCAAGGCAGCCTTCCGGAACCGCTGCGCCGTTGCCGCCGTAGAAGTTCGAGAAGAGGTGGAAGTTGCGGATCTGGGTCTGGCGGTCCGAACGGCGAACGCCGACATCGACGCGGTTGAGCAGGCCGAACAGGCCGCCTTCGTCGAACTCATAGCTGCCGTCGGCGCGGAACACGCCCAGGCTCGCATGGTTCTCCTGGTTGCCCTCGGACGAGAAGGCCGCGACAGCATAGCTGTCGAGATTGGCCATATAGTCCTTGAGCGTCTTGCCGGCACCCAGGCCGCCCGAGATGGCGGTGTCGAAGCCGCTGATCGCCGGGTTCGAGCCGCGCAGGTCGAGATGGAGCTGCGGGTCCTGGCCATAGCCGAGCGGATTCGGGTTGATGTAGCGGCCGCCGCGCGAGCCGACCACGCCGTTCGAATATTGCGACGCAGGGTACTGCGACGCGATGTTCGCCGGGTAGAACGGACCGCGGGTACGGTCGGCAGCGTTGCGGAACAGCGTGAAGGCGCGGCCCGGCGCATATTGCCAGTTGCTCAGGTCGCCCTGCACCTGGCCGTTCATGCTGCGCATGTTGGCATTGGACTTCAGCGCGCGGGCGCTGAACTTGAAGTTGTCCTTGTCGTAGTCGATCTCGAAATTGTAGTTGGTCGAGTGCTCGCGCGCGGTGCGGTTGACCGAGAACGAGTTGAACCACCAGACATTGAGATCATACTGGTTCACGTCCAGCCAGGGCTGGCCGTTGCCGGCAGTCTGGCCCGAGGGCGTGCTGTCGGTCGGCGTGGTCCAGCCAAGGCCGTTCCAGCGGTTCGAGATGTTGATGCCCGCGGCGCGATTATGCTCGACCAGCTCGGTGTGGAAGACTTCGCCGGTGACGGTCCAGTCCTCGTCGATCTTGAACTGGACGGCACCGTTGATGCCGAAGCGCTGGCGCTCGACTTCGCGGTTGAAGAATTCATAGCCGTGCGGCGAGATCCAGTTGTTGCCGGAGCCGCCCCAGTCGTTGTTGCCGAACACGCCGCCGCCGATGCCGGCATAGCTGTTGCCCAGCCGGTTGCGGCTATAGGTCGCGCCGACCATCGCGCCGAAGCGGTCGCTGCGCCAGCTGGCCAGGCCGCTGAACAGATAGTCGTTATGCTTGGTGTTGGAGCCCCGGGCATATTCGCCCTGCCCCGAGAACACGAAGCCTTCCTTCATGTCGAACGGACGGCGGGTACGCAGGTCGATCGTGCCCGAGATGCCCGACAGCGCGTTGCGCGTGTCCTGCGACTTGTAGACGACCACGGCGTTCATCAGCTGCGCCGGGATGTCGTTGAGGTTGGGCTGCGCGGTGCCGAGATTGCCCGGGCTCAGATACTGCTCGCCATTGAGCAGCGTGATGACCTGCGGCAGGCCGCGGATGTTGACCGTCGAGCCTTCACCGGCGCTGCGCTGGATCTGGACACCCGAGATGCGCTGCAGCGCATCGACGATCGTCACGTCCGGCAGCTTGCCGATGTCTTCGGACGAGATCGCGTCGACGATCGCCGTCTCGGTGCGCTTGATGTCGACCGACTTGGCCTGCGACGCACGGATGCCGGTGACGACGATCTCGCCGCCATCCTGCGTGTCCTGCGGCACGGCCGCCGTATCCTGGGCCCATGCCGGCGCGACCATCGCGGTCGTCGCCAGCAAGCCGGCCATCAAACTGGATATTCCCTTCATTCCCTTCGTCCTCCCACTCTGTTCTGCACCCCGACGCATCTACGCGCGCCTCACCCGGTGCTGTCCCGTCAGGGCGCCAGCCGGCGCTCCTGCAAATCCGCCGCGCCCGTGAGCACCGGTTGTCCGGCATCCCGCGAGATCGCGACGCGATAGGTTCCCGCCGCGACGTGCCAGCCCGGCTGGGCGGTGTCGTAGTCCGCGACGATGCGCGGCTCGGCGGTGAGCGTGATCCGGCGGGTCTCGCCGGGCTTGAGCGTCACCCGCTCGAAGCCCGCGAGGCGCAGCGGGCGGGTGCCCGTGGCCGGAGTCACATAAAGCTGGGGCACATCGGCGCCTTCGCGCTTGCCGCGGTTGGTGACGTCGAAGCTCACCGTCAGCGCGGCGCCGCCTTCCACCTTGAGGTTCGCATAGGCGAATTGGGTGTAGCTGAGCCCGTAGCCGAACGGGAAAGCCGGGCGATGGCCCTGCCGGGCGTACCAGCGATAGCCGACGTCCGAGCCTTCCTTGTAGTCGATCACGAACGGCTTGATCGCCCGCGCGTCCTGCCCGCGATCGGGCGATGCCTTGACCTGGTCGAAGCCCGGTACCGTCGGCCGCGGCGCCTGGTCGATGCTCGCCGGGAAGGTGATCGGCAGGCGGCCCGAGGGGTTCACCTCGCCGAAAAGCACCCGCGCCACCGCCTCGCCGCCGCGCTGGCCGGGGTACCAGGCGGCGAGCACCGCCGGCACCTGCTTGAGCCAGGGCATCAGCACCGGCCCGCCGGTGTTGAGCACCACGGCGGTGCGCGGATTGGCGGCGGCGACTGCGGCGATCACCGCGTTCTGGTTGCCCTCCAGCTCGATCGTCTCGGGATCCTCGGCCTCGGTGGTCCACTGGGTGGCCCAGACGATCGCCAGGTCCGCGTTCCTCGCCGCCGCGGCGGCAGCTTCGGGGTTGCTGCCATCGACGAAATCGACGCGCGCCTTGGGGGCCAGCGCACGGATTGCCGCGAGCGGCGAGGACGCGTGCCAGGTCACGCGCACGAAGGACGCGGCCGGGCCGTTCTTGAGCGGGATCTCCAGCGGAATGCCGCCGGTCGAGCGCACCTGCGACGAACCGCCGCCCGAAAGCACGCCGATATCGGCATGGCCGCCGATCAGCACGATCCGCTTCGCCGACTTGGCGAGCGGCAGGATGTTCTTCTCGTTCTTGAGCAGCACGATGCCCGCCTCGGCGGCGCGCTGGGCGACCAGGGCGTTCTTCGCGGTGTCGATCGGCTGCGGCGTCTCGACCACCGGTGCGTCCATCACCCCCGCCGAGAACATGCCATTGAGGATGCGCCGCGTCATGTCGTCGAGCCGCGCCATCGGCAGCGCCCCGCTCTCCACTGCCTTTTTCAGGTCGCCGCGGAAGAACAGATGCGTGTCGAGCTCGCCGCCCGACTGCTGGTCGAGCCCGTTGCGCGCCGCCTTCACCGTCGAATGCACCGCGCCCCAGTCGGACATGACATAGCCCGGATAGGCCCAGTCCTGCTTGAGCACGGTGTTGAGCAGGAACGCGTTCTCGCAGGCGAAGTCGCCATTGACCGACATGTATGCGCACATCACCGAGCCCGGCTTGCCGCGCTCGATCGCCAGCTCGAAGGCGAGCAGGTCGCTCTCCCGGAACGCCGCCTCGCCGATCTTCGCGTCGCTGACGAAGCGGCCGGTCTCCTGCGCGTTCAGCGCGAAATGCTTGATCGTCGAGATGATGTGGTTCGACTGGATGCCCTTGATCGACTCGCCCGCAAGCGTGCCGGCGAGCAGCGGATCCTCGCCCAGATATTCGAAGTTGCGACCGCCCCAGGGATCGCGGGTCAGGTTGATGCCGCCGGCGAGCATCACGTTGAAGCGCTTGGCCCGCGCCTCGCCGCCGATCATCGCACCGCTTTCATAAGCGAGCTTGGGATCGAAGCTGGCGGCGAGCGCCAGGCCCGAAGGCAATGCGGTGGCGGTGTCGCCCTTGCGCTGCTCGACCTGGTTGGCGACGCCGAGGCTGGCATCGGTCTCGCGCAGCGCCGGGATGCCCAGCCGCGGGATCGCCGGCTGCTGGCCGGCCGAGGGGATCAGGTCGGTCGGAGCGTCGGGCCCCTTCGCGAAGGGCGGGAACCAGGTGTAGACGAGCGCCAGCTTCTCCTCGGTCGTCATCGCCGCGAGGAGCATCTCCGCACGGGCAGCCGCGGGAAGCTTGGAATCGGCCCAGGGACGGGCGGAAAGATCGGCTTGAACCGGGGACGCGGCGGGTGCGACCTGCGCATGCGCGGTCATCGTCCCGGCAAGCGCGGTGGTGGCAAGCAACGCCATGGAACGCGCCACATGCCGCAGGCTGAACAACATTCACCTCTCCCCTTCGGCGCGTGCAACAGCGCCGTGCACGCCCGGGGGCGTGCCTGTTTATCCGATCCAACCTGGGGGAGGCTTACTCCGACAACGCTGTCGGATTCAGCGACAAACTAAGCCGACGACGCCTCGTGGCGCGCACGGCAGCCTGTTCCAACACCCCTCTATCGTTCGCGGAGTCTTTCGCTCCAGTAGGGCGCTTAGAGCATAAATTGAGAGCGTTCTCAAGAACGTTCTCAATTTTGTTACAGCTACAGCGGTCGATTACCAGCAAGGCGTTGTAAGAAAGCGATATTCCGAGGGATTTTCGCCTATTTTCCGGCGTAGCGAAGGACCATTTCGCCGGCCCGGACAAGCTCGTCGCGCACGATTTTCTCGCGATTTTTGGAAGCGCTTTCAACGGGCTGGCCGGGCGATTCCATCGGCGGAACGGCAGCGCCGAGCCGGGCGATCCCTGCCGGCACCGGGCGGACAGCGGCAAGCGCGATACGCGGCGCGCCGGCCGGCTCTATCGCTTCGCGGCGGATCGGGCGGGTACGCAGCACCAGCATCTTGCCGCCGCGCGCGGTGCGCAGGCGCGGCCCCTGCCCCTGCTCCTTGCCATCCGCGACCGCGAGCGACGCGCCGTCGCGATTGACCGACCAGATCACCCGGTAGCGCACGGCCAGTTCGGCAGCCGCCACCGGCCCGGCGAACTTGTTGTCGAGCACCCAGCTTTGCCCATCCAGCGCGACGAACAGCACCGCATGCTGCTCGGCATCGCGATTGTCCCACACGATCGCCAGCCGCATCGCGGACTCGGCAAGGCCCAGCTCGCGCAGCGCGAAATATTTGGTGAGCGCGAAATCCTCGCAGTCGCCGCCCCGCGCGAACATCTCGGCGGGCGTCTCCCAGCGATCCGCCATCCCCCAATTGGCAAGATCGGGGACATAGGGGAGCCGGTTGACCACCGCCTGGACCCCGGCGAGCCGATCGATCATCGGCTTCCCCTGCAGCCCGGCAAAGGCGGCGCGCCAGCCTGTGGGACCACAATCCGCCGGCAATTCCTCGGCGGGCATCATGCAGCGGACGGAAGCGCGGACGGGTAGAGCCGTGTCACGCGCGGCGCGGGCCAGCACGTCGGTCCAGCGCGGCGTATCGGCCAGGCGGAGCGCAAAGCCGCCCTCGCCCGCCGAATCGCCGATATCCGCCGTCGCGGCGGACACGGAATGTCCCCAGGCCAGCGCCGCACAGGCAAGCGCCAGCCGCGCTGAAGATACGCGACGCAAAGCCCCAAAACCCCCGGTTCAACCGAGGCAGGGATACGCCGACGCCCCCTAAGGTCGGGCTAACAAACCCCTAAGTATAAGCCACTGAGAATGGTTATTATTTATGGTTACCGAGTGGTTTAGCCCGCAGAACGCAAGGCGAACGAAACCACCCCCTCAAGACAGACATAGAAACAATACAGACACAAACAAATAGTCCCGTTGTGGATCAGTACATTATTGCAAATATTGCCCAGTTAATGATGACTCCATCTTCCTGAGTCCCACAAAGCCATTGTAAGACCCGACTCCAATGCAACCGATTCGGAGCATCGTTTCGGCTGCGCAAATCTCGGAGGGGGACCGGGGCTATGGGACTTAACCGTCGCTGGTTGTTTATTGTCGCTGCGGCCGCGATCGTGCCGATCGAGGCGGCGCACGCCCAGCAGACCGTAAATCCCGGTCGGATCGACGAACGCCTGCGCCCGGCGGACAAGGTCCCCGATGCGCGTTCGGTCGAGGTGCCCGAGCTGCCGCGCCAGCAGAGCACGCCTGAATCCGCCGTGCAGGTCCGCCTGACCGCCGTCCGCTTCGACGGGGTTACGGCAGTGCCGGTATCGGCGCTCGATGCGATCGCCGCCCCCTATCTCAACCGCGACATGCCGCTCGCCGAGCTGTTCAAGCTCGCCGAGGAAGTGACGGCCGAATATCGCCGCCGCGGCTTCGTGCTGTCGCGCGCGGTGGTCGGCCCACAGCGCATCGAAAATGGCGTGCTGACGATCCAGGTGGTCGAAGGCCATATCGGCGCGACGAAGATCGAGGGCGAAGCCGGCGGCTATGCGCCCTATCTGCGCGGCTATCTGGCGAGCGTCGCCGCCGAGCGGCCCACCTCGGGCGCATCGCTCACCCGCGCGCTGCTGCTCGCCCGGGATCTGCAGGGCGTCGATGTCCGCGCCGTGCTCACCCCTTCCCCTAGCGAAGTCGGCGCCGCCGACCTGACGCTGGCGGTCGAGCGCAAGGGGATCGAGGGCTTTGTCGCGGCCGACAATCGCGGCTCGCGCTGGCTGGGCCCGGTCCAGATCTATGGCGGCTTGTCGTTCAACGACATGCTCGGGGCGGGCGAGCGCATCTCGATCACCGCGGTCAGCGCGCCGATCCACAAGGAACTCGGCTTCCTGTCGCTCAGCTATGACCAGCCGATCGGCAATTCCGGCCTGCGCCTCACCGCGTTCGGCAGCTATGCCGCGACCCATCCGGGCGACGAGCTGCGCCTGCTAGACCTGCGCGGCCGCAGCGCCACCTATGGTGTCGCGCTGCGCTATCCGTTCGTGCGCAGCCGCGAGACCAATCTGTTCGGCCGACTGGTGTTCACCGGGCGCGACAGCAGCTCGCGCAACATCGTCATCGATCCGATCTTCGACGATGCCACCCGCACCGTGCAGGCCGAGCTCTACGGCAATTATGCGGCGCCCTGGGGCGGCATCCTGAACGTCCGCGCCTCGGTGACCCAGGGGTTCGACGCGCTCGGCGCGACGGTCCGCGGCGACGCCAACAAGTCACGCGCCACCGGCTCGGGCGTGTTCACCCGCCTGAACGCGGAAGCCTCCTTTGCCTATGGCGTCGGCGGCGGCCTCTATTTCCAGGCCAGCGGCACGGTCCAGTATAGCGGGCAGAGCCTGCTCGCGAGCGAGGAGTTCGGGCTGGGCGGCGATCAGTTCGCCCATGCCTATGACCCGTCCGAAGTGACCGGCGACAAGGGCGTCGCCGGCCGGATCGAAGTCTTCTACGCCGGCAATTTCCAGGGCGGCACCGTCCAGCCCTATGGCTTCTACGAAGCCGGCCGGGTCGCGCAGAACGATCCGCTGCCGGGCGAGCCGCTTCACGCGTCGCTGGAATCGGCGGGCGGCGGCATCCGCATCGGGCTGCGGCCCGGCATCAACGGCTCGGTCGAGTACGCCAAGCCGATCAACCGGCCCGTCGCCTCGCGTGGCGACAAGGACGGCCGGGTCTTCTTCTCGTTGAGCATGTCGTTCTGACCGGCCTCGCCGGTCCTGTGCGTACCTGACTGAGAATTGCGGGCTGGCCACCCCGAAGCGGCCGAACAGGGATGAGGGATATGAGCAAGCTGCACCGCGCCAAGGCCGCCTTTGCCTCGAGCCAGGCTTCGCGCCGCCTGAAACGATCGAGCCTGCTGCTGTCGGCGGCGGTCGCGGCGATCACGCTCGCCAATCCCGCCCACGCCCAGCTCGCCTCGAACGCGCTGCCCACCGGCGGCGACGTGGTCGCCGGTTCGGCGACGATCGGCACCCCCACCCCGTCGAGCATGACGATCAACCAGGGCAGTGACCGTGCGGTCATCAACTGGAACACGTTCGACATCGGATCGGGCGCCAGCGTCACCTTCGTCCAGCCCTCCTCCACCGCGATCGCGGTCAACCGTGTTATCAGCGGCGCCGCGCCCTCGGAGATCGCCGGCCAGCTCAACGCCAATGGCCGCGTCGCGATCCTCAATCCGAACGGTGTGCTGTTCTCGGGCACCGCCAACGTCAATGTCGGCAGCCTGATCGCCTCGACCGGCGATATCGACCAGGCCGCCTTCATGGGCGGCGGCAATCTCGACATCACCGGCGCGACCGGCGGTGAGATCGTCGTCAACGGCAACATCAACATCACTGCCGGCAATCTCGGCCTCGCTGCCTTTGTCGCGCCGACGGTGCGCAACAGCGGCGTGATCACCGCCACCGCCGGCCGCGTCCAGCTGGGCGGCGGCACTGCCTTCACGCTCGATCTCGCCGGCGACGGCCTGCTCAGCATCGGCGTGCCCGCGAGCAGCGCGCTGGTCGAGAATAACGGCCAGATCTTCGCCGAGGGCGGCCGCATCCAGATGTCGGCGAAGAGCGCCGGTGCCGCGGTCGACAATCTCGTCAACACCGGCACGCTCAGCGTCGATTCCGCCACGATCGACAATGGCACGATCGTGCTCGAGGCGGTGGGCGGCAGCGCGAACCTGCGCGGCACGGTCGCGGCGAACGATCGCGCCAGCATCAGCCAGAACATCCTGATCAGCTCCGATCAGGCCGTGAACATCTCGGGCAATCTCAGCGGTGCCTCGGGCACGGTCAACATCACCGCGCCGCACATCTACGGCGCCGGCAAGGTCAGCACCGCCACCGCGCTGAAGCTCAACCTGAGCAACAACGGCACCGACACCAGCGGCCTCGGCAATTACATCAACGACGCGCTGGGCGTGATCGGCACCACCGGCTTCGGCACCACGATTCGGCTCGGCGCCGGCATCTACAAGTCGGGCGTCCGCATCGACGCGAGCGACGTGACGATCGACGGCCAGGGCGTCGCGAAGATCGGCTGGACCAGCGGGATCGAGAACGCGATCGACATCTGGGGCGATTACGTCACGATCAAGAACCTCGAGATCTCGGGTCCGGCGACCAGCGGCTATACCAGCTATGCCTGGGGCAGCACCAATTCGCGCGGCATCTTCGTCAATCGCTATGCCGACACCGTCCAGCTGCTGAACAACAACATCCACGACATCCGCACCGGCATCATCGTCGATGGGCGGAACGTGAACACCTATCTGCTCAACAACATTATCGACAACACCAAGTCGGCGATCTCGATCCAGTATACCGACGGATCGAACGTCACGATGACGGGCAACCACGCCAGCACCTATGGCAATGAGTGGGGCATCAACCTCCACCTGAACGGCATCCTCCAGGCCGACGGTGTCACCATCCTGCCCGCCGCCGGTTCGCTGGGCGCGAATACGCCGCTCGCCGAGCAGCAGCGCCTGCTCGCGCTGCGCGCCGCCAATGGCGGCATGGAAGTGCAGAACCAGGCATATTCGGCATCGAACCGCACCGCCGTCTATGTCTCGACCACCGGCAGCGACAGCAACCAGGGCAGCCGCCTCGGCACGCTCGCCAGCGTCCAGGCCGGCGTCAACGCCGTGGTCACCGGCGGCACCGTCAACGTCGCCGACGGCACTTACAATCTCTCGAACACGCTGTTCATCCAGAAGAGCCTGACGCTGCTCGGCGCGAGCGAGGCGGGCACGATCTTCAACGCCTCGGGCCTGAGCGTCTATGGCATGCGCGTCCATGCCGATAACGTGTCGGTGAGCAACTTCACCCTGCTCGCCCCCAGCGCGGCGAGCAGTTCGACCTATGGCATGAAGGTCGAGGTCGGCGCGGGCGATGCCAACGGCAATGCCCGGATCGACAATTTCGCGATCAGCAACGTCTCGATCAGCGGCTCGCGCAAGACCGGGCTCGACCTGAACTCGGTGATCGGCGCGACGATCGACAACGTCAACGTCACCGGCGCGATCGCCGGCAACGGCATCTCGATCACCGACAGCGCCGATGTGACCGTGCGCAACACCACCACCTCGGGCAATGCCTGGGGCGGCCTGGCGCTCTACCAGGCCAACGGTGGCACCGGCAGCAACCAGCAACTCACCGGCATCACGATCGAGGGCAATAACGCCTTCGCGGAATCGAACGGTCTGTACCTGCAGGACAGCTCGGCGATCAACGATCCGGGCACGCTGAGCATCGCCGGGTTCGACTATATCGTCCGCAATGCCGCCTTCCGCGCCGACGGCAACCAGTTCACCTTCTTCCGCACCAGCCTGAGCGACGCGACCGGCTATGCGCTGTCGCTCGCCACGCCGGCCAGCAGCTCGATCGAGGGCTGGAACGGCAGCGCGGGCACCAACGCCTTCACCGTGGTCAGCGGCCTCGGCATCGGCGCCGCGGTGCGCGATGCCCGCGCCAATGCGACGATCAATGTCGGCGCCGGCACCTATGCCGAGAACGTCGTGATCAACAAGGCGGGCATCAGCCTGCTCGGCGCCGGCCGCGACGTCACCACGATCAACGGCATCTCGAATGTCGGCGCGCTCGGCACGGTGACGCTGGCGGCGGGCTCGAGCAACACGACGCTCAGCGGCTTCACGATCAACGGCATCGAGAACGGCAACCCGGGCAGCGAGACCGCCGCGGTCTATCTCCAGCAGACCAACACCGGCTCACGGATCACCGGCAACCGCATCGTCGCCGCGGGCGATCTCGGCCTCGTCTCCGAATGGGGCTATGCGATCACCGGGCTGGTCGTCGACGGCAACATCATCACCGGCAAGACCTATGTCGGTGCCGCGCCCGCGACCGGCGACCAGTTCACCGTGCCCAATGTCTCGCGCCAGCTCGTCGCGCTCGGCGGCGGCGGCGTAGGTGGAGGGATCAGCTTCACCAACAACGTCGTCAACGGCGATTCCGGCCTCAACACCGGCGTGACGATCGACTCCGCCGGCTCGACGATCACCGGCAACAGCTTCGCGACCACCACCGGCGGCTTCGGCGCGATGCTGCGCGTGCGCGGCGCGGGCGCGACGATCACCGGCAACGCCTTCGACATGGCCGGCGTCGCCTATACCGCCAACGGCCTCTACGTGAGCGACGCCGCGCTGGGCACCGCCAGCTTCGCCGACCTGCTCGCCGCCAACACGCTGACCGGCGCCGGCGCCTGGTCGAACAGCTCGGCGACCGGCTATCACACGTTCAGCCGCAACATCCAGGCCGCGGTCAACGAAGCCGCCCCCGGCGCCATCGTCACGATCCGCCCGGGCGACTATCTCGAGGGCGTCACCGGCGTCGGCTATTATGGCGATGCCGGGGCGCAGAGCTTCGGCCTCTACCTCTACAAGGACAACATCACCCTGCGCGGCGTCGATGCCGCCGGCAACGCGATCACCGACGCCGACGACGTCGCCGCCTTCATCACCGCCCGCTATCAGGCCGGCTTCGGCGCGCAGCACTTCATCTCGGGCAATGGCGTCACCATCGAGGGGCTCGGCTTCAAGCCCGCCGCCGCCGGCGACAACAAGACCGTCGAAGTGATCGGCAACGCCTTCACCCTGCGCAACTCGGTGATCGACAACAGCGGCAACGAGACCGCCGCCAACCTCTATATCGATGACTTCAACGATCCCTCGCGCACCCGGCTCGAGAGCTTCACGATCACCGGCAACAAGTTCCTCGGCGGCACCTATGCCAGCGCGATGGTCGTCGTCGCCGCGGGCGCCGGCCGCACCACCGACGCGTCGAACCGGATCTTCGCCAACAACAGCCTGACCAGCAGCCTCGCCGGCATGCGCGGCTTCCAGATCCAGGGCTATATGCCCAACACCCCGTGGCAGCAGCTTTACGCCGGCGCGGTGACGGTCACCGGCAACAGCTTCGACGTCGACATCCCCGTGCGCACCGTCGGCCTGCTCAGCAGCGCCTTCGCCTGGGACGATGTGTTCCGCAACAACGGCAACAGCTTCGTCCGCGGCGGCGTGCTGACCTATGCCGGCAGCGGCACCACCGCGCGCGCCACCACCACTGCAGGCGGCGATCCGGACATCCGCATCACCAGCACGATCGACGCCTCGCTTGCCCGTGCCCAGGCCGGCGACACGGTCCGCATCCTCGACGGCACCTATGTGCTCGGCGGCCAGCTCTCGATCACGACCTCGGTGAGCCTGGTCGGCCAGTCGCAGGCCGGCACGATCCTCGATGGCCGCAATGTCAACAATGGCGGCGGCCTCGGCACGATCGGCGTCTATGCCGACAACACCAGCCTCGCCAACTTCACCCTGCTCGGCAGCACGCTCTCGGGCGGCAATTACGGCATCAAGGTCCAGCCCAACCCGGTGAGCTACGCGCCCACCCAGCGCATCAGCAACGTCACGATCAGCGACGTCACCGTGAAGGGCTCGCGCCGCGCCGAGCTCGACATCAACGGCGCTGTCGGCGTCACCATCACCAACTTCACCGCCGACGGCCAGAACACCGAAGGCGCCGGCGTCCAGATCACCGACAGCGCGAACGTGACGCTCACCGGCGTCCATACGCTGAACAACAATTGGGGCGGCGTCGCGCTCTACCAGACCAACCGCGCCGGCGGCTATGACGGCCAGACCACCAACATCAACATCAACGCCACGCAGAACAATTTCGAGGAAGCCAACGGGCTGTTCTCGCAGCTGGAATCGACCACCCAGGGCTTCGGCCAGCTCAACCTGACCGGCTATGGCTATGCCGTCCGCAACACCGATCACCGCGCCAATGGCGGCCAGTTCACCTATTTCCGCACCTCGCTGTCCGACGCGACGCTGTGGGCGGCAAGCATCGGCTTCGGCTATAGCAGCTCGATCGAGGCCTATACCGGCACCGGCTTCAGCAACATCTTCACCGTCCTCCCCGGGCTGACGATCAGCGCGGCGGCGCGCGACGTCCGCACCGGCGGCACGATCAACGTCGCCGCCGGCACCTATGGCGCGAACACCACGATCGCCACCAACGGCGTGTCGCTGATCGGCGCGCCGGGCGCGAAGATCGACGCCAGCACCAGTGGCAGCAACGGCATCACGATCAACGCCGACGGCGTCACCGTCTCGGGCTTCGAGATCTTCGGCCCGGCCGACCAGAGCTATGTCACCTATGCCTGGCCGACGATCACCCGCGGCATCGTCGTCGCCAACGGCGCCGACAATGTCACCGTCACCGGCAACAATATCCACGGCGTCCGCAACGGCATCCTGATCGACGGCCGCAACGTCAACGCGTCGCTGACCGGCAACGTCATCGACAACACCAAGAGCGCGATCTCGGTCCAATATACCGACGGCTCGAACCTCAACATCGCCGGCAACAGCGAAGGCGCGTTCGGCAATGAATGGGGCATCATCACCTATCTGAACGGCATCTGGAACGGCACGACGATCACGCCATCGGCCGGCGCGCTCGGCCCGAACACGCCGCTCAGCGAACAGGCCCGCCTGCTCGCCCTCGCCGCGGCCAATGGCGGCATGTCGGTCTACAACCAGGGCTATAGCGCCGCGAACCGCACCCGCGCCTATGTCACCACCACCGGCGTCGCCGGCGCCCAGGGCAGCCAGCGCACCCTGCTCAATCTCCAGGGCGGCCTCGACGCCGTGGTCTCGGGCGGCACCGTCTATATCGGCGGCGGCACCTACAACGAGGACGCCTCGCTCAACGCGCTGCGCGTGCTGAGCATGACCAGCCCGATCACCGTCAACAGTCTGAGCTTCGGCGCGGGCGCGGCCGGCACCAATATCGGCACCAGCATCACCGCCACCGGCGCGCTGAGCTTCGCCACCGGCCCAGTCCTCACCGGCGACACGGTGCTGACCGGCAACACCGTCTCGCTCGGCGCGATCACCTCGACCTATGGGCTCACGCTCAACGGCACGACCAGCGTGTCGATCGGCCTCGCCGACCTCGCCAGCCTGACCGCGACCGGCGGCACGATCGCCACTGCCGGCGTCACCACCAGCGGCGCGCAGAGCTATACCGGCGCGACCACGCTGAACGGCGCCTACACCGCCGCCGGCTTCACCGTCACCGGCACCTCGACGCTGGGCGGCACCAGCAGCGTGACCACGACCGGCGGCGGCAACGCGACGCTGGGTGCGATCACCGGCACCGGCGGGCTCACGGTCAACGCCGGCACCGGCAATGCCGCGCTCGGCGCGGTGAGCGGCCTGTCGTCGCTCGCGGTAACCGCCGCCAATGTCGCCACCCTCGGCGCCAGCACCAGCGGTGCCCAGACCTATACCGGCGCGACCACGCTGAGCGGCACCTATACCGCGGGCGGCGCCTTCACCGTGAACGGCGCGACGACGCTCGGCGGCGTCACCCAGGTCGATACCAGCCCGGGCAATGCCAATATCGCGCTCGGCACGATCACCGGCGCGACCGACCTCACGCTCCGCGCGGGCAGCGGCAACGTCGTCATCGGCCTCGCCAGCGGCCTCGCCAACCTGTCCGTCTACGGCACCAACATCACGACCGTCGGCGCCTCCACCAGCGGCGCGCAGCTGTACAGCGGCGGCCTGATCTCGCTGGGCGGAACCTTCACCGCCGGCAGCAGCCTGACCTTCGGCGGCGCGACCCAGCTGACCGCCGACGCCAATGTCGACGGCAATGGCAGCGACACCGGCTTCAACGTGGGCTTCGGCACGATTGCCGGCAACGGCCACAATCTCGTCGCCACCGCGCATGGCGGCCAGCTGCGCTTCGGCACCGTCTCGAATGTCGGCACGCTGACCGGCACCGGCGGCACGATCCTCTCGCAAGGCGCCAGCACCAATGGCGCGCAGACCTATAATGGCGGCGGTTCCTACTCGGGCACCTATGCCACCAATGGCGGCGCGTTCACGCTCAACGGCTCGGCCACGCTTGCCGGCACCTACACCACCGGCGGCGGCGCCTTCGCGGTCAACGGCACCTCGATGCTCGGCGGCGCGATGACGGTCACCACCGCGGGCGGCAATGCCAGCTTCGGCAACTTCGCCAGCTTCGGCTTCTCCAGCCCGCTCACCTTGAACGCGGGCACCGGCAACGTGACCCTCGGCACCGCGACCGGCATCAGCACCTTCATCGCCACCGGCACGACGATCACCACCGCCGGCGTCACCAGCACCGGTGCCCAGACCTATAACGGCGCCGCCAGCTTCAGCGGCAATTACAGCGCCGGCGGCAACTTCACCGCCAACAGCGACAGCACCCTCACCGGCGCGACCAGCATCGTCACCACCGCCGGCAACGTCTCGCTGGGCGGGATCGCGGGCGGCGGCAATGCGCTCAACGTCGCGGTCGATACCACCGCAGGCAACCTGACGCTGTTCGGCACGGCTTCGGCGCTCAGCTCGCTGACATTCACGGGCAGGTTCATCACCATCGCGGGCGACGTCACCACCACCGGCGCGCAGACCTATAATGGCGGCACCAGCCTGCGCGGCAATTTCGTCACTGGCGGCGGCGCCTTCACGATCAACGGCAATACGTCGAAGCTGGGCATCATCAGCATCGCTACGGCGGGCGGCGATGCCACGCTCGCCGGCGCCGTCCAGGGCGGCACAACCCTGGCCATCGATGCCGGCGCGGGCAATGTCTCGATCGGCACGGTGACCGCCTCCGGGGCGATCACGCTGACCGGCTCGACCATCACCACCGCGGGCGCCGATACCAGCGGCTCCCAGACCTATAACGGCGCCACCCGCCTCGCCGGCAACTACTTCTCCTCGCAGGGCGGCATTCTGGTCAACGGCGCGTCGACAGTGACGGTCGCCACCAGCCTCGGCACCAATGGCGGCAACGTCACGCTGGGCGGCGTGACCGGCACCGGCGTGAACACCACCCTCACGCTCAACGCCCTCACCGGCAATGCCTCGGTGGGCCCGGTCACCGGGATCAGCTTCCTGAGCGTAACCGGCGCGAACGTCGCCAGCGCAGGCGCCATCACCAGCGACCAGCAGATCTACACCGGCGCGACGACGTTGGGCGGAACCTTCACCGCGGGCGGCAGCGTCACGGTGACCGGGGCGACCACCCTGGGTGCCGCCACTGCGATCACCGCCAATGGCGCGATCGTCCTCGGCACAGTGACCGGCGGCGGCAACGCGCTCAGCCTGAATTCGGGCGCCGTGAACAATATCGCAATCGGCGCGGCAACCGGGCTCGGGGCGTTCACCGCCACGGGCAGGAACATCACGACCGCCGGCGTCGGCAGCAGCGGCACCCAGACCTATAACGGCACCGCGCTCCTCAACGGCGTCTACAGCGCCGGAGGCAACTTCGTAGTCAACGGCACGACCACGCTGGCCGGCAACACCAGCATCTCGACCTCGGGCGGTACCGCGAGCTTCGGCACCATCGGCGGCGCGCGGTCGCTTGCGATCAACACCGGCACCGGCAACGTCACGCTCGGGGCGGTGAACGGCCTTACCGGGCTCTCCGTGACCGGCGGCGGCATCTCGACCAACGGCGCCAGCACCACGGGCGCGCAGAGCTACACCGGCGCGACCCTGCTGCGCGGCAGCTACGCCACCAATGGCGGCAGCTTCACCGTCAACGGCACCTCGACCCTCGGCGTCGGTTCCTCGGTCAACGTCGTCACCCAGGGCGGCAATGCCAGCTTCCGCACTATCGTCGGTTCGACCGGCGGGCTCACCGTCAATGCCGCCGCCGGCAATGTGACGCTCGGCCTGGTCAACGGGATCATCGGGCTCACCGCCACCGGCACGACGATCACCACCGCCGGCGCCACGACGACGGGTGGCCAGGTCTATTTCGGCCAGACCTCGCTGAGCGGCACCTATAGCGCGACCAGCTTCAGCGTGTTCGGCGACACGCTCCTCACCGGATCGACCACGCTGACCACGCCGAGCAGCAACGCCGTCGGGCTGGGTTCGGTCATCGGCAACGGCAGCAGCAGCTTCACCGTCAACGCCGGCAGCGACGGAACCGTCCTGGTCCGCTCGGTGACCGGCGTGACCGATCTCTCGCTCACCGGCCGGGTCGTGAACAATTACGGCGCGGTGACCAGCGGGTCGCAGAGCTATACCGGCTCGGTCAGCCTGGATGGCGCGCACAATGCGGGCGGTGACTTCACCGTCAATGGCGCGACCGACCTGGCGGAAGACACCAGCGTCGCCGCCGGCGGCAATGCCAGCTTCGGCGGCGCGATCACCGGTGCGCGAGCGCTCACGGTCAGCGCGGGTGGCACTGTGACGCTGGGCGCCGTGGACGGCCTCACCGCGCTCTCGGCCACCGGCACCTCGATCGTCACCGCCGGCGCCTCGACCAGCGGCACGCAGAGCTATACCGGCGATACGGTGCTGAACGGCGGCTACAGCGCCGCCAGCCTCAGCGCCGGGGCGACCACGCTGGCCGGTGCCACCACGGTCGCGACCACCGGCGCCACCACGCTCGGCACGATCGCGGGCGGCGGCAACGCGCTTACCGTCAATGGCGGCAGCGTCTCGCTGGGTGCCGCCTCGGGCCTCGCTTCGCTCGCCGCCACCGGCACCACGATCACGACCTCGGGCGTGAGCAGCACCGGTGCGCAGAGCTATACGGGTTCGACCAGTCTGAACGGAGTGTACGCCAATAGTGGCGGTTTCACCGTCAGCGGCGCCACCACGCTGGCCGGCGCTACCACGATCACCACCCAGGGCGGCAACGCCGTGCTCGGCGCAACGAGCGGTCCGAACGCTCTGGTCGTGAATGCTGGCACGGGCAATGTGGTGCTGGGCGCGGCATCGGGCCTCGCCTCGCTGACGGTCACCGGCGGCACGATCGCCACCACCGGCGCCTCGACCAGCGGCGCGCAGAGCTACACCGGCGCGACCGTGCTGGGCGGCACCTATAGCGCCGGCAGCTTCGCGGTGACCGGCGGCACCAGCCTGGCCGGCGCGACCACGGTGACCACCACCGGCGGCGCTGTTTCGCTGGGCAGCGTCGGCGGCAGTGCAAACTTCGGCGTGAACGCCGGTACGGGGACTGTCTCCATCGGAGCGGTCACCGGGCTGGCCGGCCTGACCCTTTCCGGCGCAACTATTGCAACCAACGGCGTCTCAACCGTCGGCGCCCAGAACTACACCGGCGCAACCAGCCTCAACGGCGCCTACACGACCGGCGGCGCCGCCTTCACCGTCACCGGCGCGACCAGCCTGGCGGGCACAACCAGCGTCGCCACGGCCAACGGCGCGATCACGCTGGGCGCGGTCGACGCGGCGGTGGCCGGCAGCCAGGGCCTCGCGCTCAACGCGGGCACCGGCACGGTGGCGCTGGGCACCAGCGGCGGCACCCGCCGCCTCGGCGCGACCTCGGTCAACGCCGGCAGCACCGTGCTGAACGGCACCACCTACGCGGCGAACAGCCTCGCCTTCACCGGCGGCACCGGCGCGAGCGTCCGGTTGACCCAGGGCAGCACGACGTTCAACACCACCCTGCCCGGCGGTGCCGGCGGCGCGATCAGCATCCAGCCGAACCTGGTCGGCACGGTCAACGCGCAGCAGAACGTCGCCTTCACCGCCGGCAACGGCCTGACCGCGAACAGCGGCGACGTGACGATCGGCAATGCCGGCACCGACGCGATCCGCCTCGGCACGATGAGCGTGACCGGCCACGACTTCACCGGCGCCACCGTGAAGCTCGCCGGCACCTTCACCTCGGTCCTCAGCGGCTCGCAGAGCTTCAGTGCCGAAACGCTCGACACGCTGGGCAGCGTCAATGCGCGGGTAGCCGGCAATGAAAGCGGCCCGATCCGCGCCGGCGGCTCGGTGACGATCAACGCGGGCGGATCGGGCAGCGGCTCGATCATCGCCGGCGGCCCGGTCGACCTCGATTACGGCAGCGCGGTCAGCCGTACGATCAACGCGCAGAACAGCGTGTCGGTGAGCAGCACCGGCGGCTCGATCACTGGCCCGATCACATCGACCGGCGCGGTCGAGCTCGCGACTACCACCGGCGCGATCAGCGGCAGCGTCAACGCCGGCGGCGCGGTCACCGCCAGCACGACCAGCGGCAGCATCACCGGCCCGATCACTTCTGGCGGCGCGGTGTCGCTGGTGACGACGAGCGGCGGCGTTTCCTCCACCGTGACCAGCGGCGGCGCCACCACGATCACCTCGCAGAGCGGCGCGGTCGGCGCGACCGTAACCGGCAATGGCGGGGTCTCGGTCGCCACCAACGGCAACCTGACCGGCAGCTACACCAGCCCCGGCGCGATCACGCTGACCTCGGCCCGCCCGATCGACGTCCAGGTCAATGGCGCGGTGGTGACGGTGACGGCACCGAGCGGCACGGTCACCGGCGTGTTCGGCGAGATCCGCACCAACAACACCGGCACGCTGATCGTCAACGACCAGCCGGTCATCGGCACCGGCATCACCGATGCCCGCAAGATCATCATCGACAGGTTCGTGATCCCGGCGGGCGGCACGGTCTCCGCCAATGGCGAGATCCAGCTGCCGACCGGCCTGGCCCTCGGCCTGATCGCCCCGGCCGGCGACGGCAAGAGCAACCAGCGGCCGCCGGTGGTGGTCAACAGCGTCAGCCGCCTCGGCGAGCTGCTGCGGGTCGGCTACACCGCGATCATCATCCAGCTCGACGACAGCAACCTCGACGTCGAGGAAGAGCTGGCCGGGCAGTAATCCGTCACGTCCCATCGTGCACGAAGGAGGCCGGGAGGAAACTCCCGGCCTTTTTCGTCACGCGCACCCGCCCGAAACGGAGCAAAGCTTTGCGGTCCTCGTTCTGGAGGTCTAGGATGGGCAGCTTCGGGATCGCCAGTCGCAGGGAGCAAGGGCCAAGATGCATGGACCGGGTGAATTCGAACTGTCGCGGCGCGGGATATTGGTCGGCGGCGCGGCGTCCGTGGCGATGACCGCCGCTCCTCCCCTCGCCGAAGCCCAGGAAGCGGCGTCCGCCGGCGCCGGCGCGCCGGTGATGGCCAGGGTCACGCTCAAGGTGAACGGCAAGCCGCACACGCTCGAGCTCGATACCCGCACCACGCTGCTCGATGCCCTGCGCGAGCACCTTAGGTTCACCGGCACCAAGAAGGGCTGCGACCATGGCCAGTGCGGTGCCTGCACGGTGATCGTCGACGGGCGGCGGATCAACTCCTGCCTGAGCCTGGCGGTGATGCACGAGGGCGACAGCGTCACCACGATCGAAGGCCTTGGCACCCCCGACAAGCTGCACCCGATGCAGGCCGCGTTCGTGAAGCATGACGGCTATCAGTGCGGCTATTGCAC
This sequence comes from Pseudomonadota bacterium, assembly GCA_023445495.1. GTDB lineage: Bacteria > Pseudomonadota > Alphaproteobacteria > Sphingomonadales > Sphingomonadaceae > Sphingomonas. The sequence continues at coordinate 26,875 of JAEXLC010000269.1, forward strand.
TCCCGGCCAGATCTGCTCGGCGGTGGCGGTGCTCGACGAGATCCGCGCCGGCATTCCCAGCCACGTCACCAGCGATGTCGCGGGCAAGCCGGCGATGAGCGCCGAGGAGATTCGCGAGCGGATGAGCGGCAATATCTGCCGCTGCGGCGCCTATTCGAACATCGTCGACGCGATCAGCGAAGTCGCGGCCCGGAGGAAGGCATGAAGGCTTTCAGCTATGCGCGGGCGCACAGCCCGGCCGAGGCTGCCGCGATCGTCGGCCGCACCCAGGGCGCGCGCTTCATCGCCGGCGGCACCAATTTGCTCGACCTGATGAAGCTGCAGATCGAGACGCCGACGCACCTGGTCGACGTCAACCATCTCGGCCTCGACACGATCGAGGCGACGCCCGAAGGCGGCCTCAGGATCGGCGCGCTGGTCCGCAACACCGATCTCGCCGCCGACAAGCGGGTCCGCAAGGACTATGCCCTGCTGTCCCGCGCGCTCGTCGCCGGCGCCTCGGGCCAGCTCCGCAACAAGGCGACGACCGCGGGGAACCTGCTCCAGCGCACCCGCTGCCCCTATTTCTACGACACCAACCAGCCCTGCAACAAGCGCAAGCCCGGCAGCGGCTGCGCGGCGATCGGCGGGATCAACCGCAGCATGGCGGTGATCGGCGCCAGTGATGCCTGCATCGCCACCCACCCCAGCGACATGGCGATCGCGATGCGCGCGCTCGATGCGGTGGTGGAGACGGTACGTGCCGACGGCGCGACCCGCGCGATCCCGATCGCCGAGTTCCACACCCTGCCCGGCGACACGCCGAACGTGGAGAACACGCTCGCCGCCGGCGAACTCATCACCGCGGTGACGCTGCCCAGGCCGATCGGCGGCACCCATATCTACCACAAGGTCCGCGACCGGGCCTCCTATGCCTTCGCGCTCGTCTCGGTCGGTGCGATCCTGCAGAAGGACGGCAGCGGCCGCGTCGCGTTCGGCGGCGTGGCGCACAAGCCGTGGCGGGTCGAAGCCGCGGAGGCCGCGTTGTCGCAGGGTGCGAAGGCCGCGACGGCGCTTGCCTTTGCCGGCGCCAAGCCCACCGAGCAAAACAAGTTCAAGCTGGTGCTGGCCGAGCGCACGCTCGCCGCCGCCATGGCCGAAGCGAGGGCCTGAGCCATGAAGTTCACCACCCCCGCCGGCACCAACCCGATCGATCAAGGCAAGATCATCGGCAAGCCCACGCCGCGCATCGACGGCCCGCTCAAGACCAGCGGCACCGCACCCTATGCCTATGAGCATCACGATGCGCCGGACGCGGCTTATGGCTATGTCGTGGGCTCGGCGATCGCCAAGGGCCGGATCACCGGCATGGACCTGCGCGACGCCAAGGCCGCGCCCGGCGTCGTCGCGATCGTCACCGCCGAGAATGCCGGCAAGCTCGGCAAGGGCAATTTCAATACCGCGAAGCTGCTCGGCGGCCCCGACATCGAACATTATCACCAGGCGGTCGCGATCGTGATCGCGGGAACTTTCGAGCAGGCCCGCGCCGCCGCTTCGCTGATCCGGATCGACTATGCGCGCGACAAGGGCGCGTTCGATCTCGCCGCCGCGAAAGGCGATGCCTCCGTCGCCAAGGAAAGAGGCTCCGAGAGCGCGGTCGGCGATTTCGCCGGCGCCTTTGCCGGCGCCCCCGTGCAGCTCGACGCGACCTACACCACGCCCGATCACGCCCATGCGATGATGGAGCCGCACGCGACCATCGCCGCCTGGAACGGCGACCAGCTCGATCTCTGGACTTCGAACCAGATGATCGCCTGGTCGGTGGCCGACATGGCCAAGACACTGGGCATCCCGAAGGAAAAGGTGCGGATGCGTTCGCCTTTCGTCGGCGGCGGCTTTGGCGGCAAGCTGTTCATCCGCGCCGATGTCGTGCTCGCCGCGCTGGGCGCGAAGGCAGCGAACAAGGCGGTCAAGGTCGCCCTGCCCCGCCCCTTCATGTTCAACAACACCACGCATCGCCCGGCAACGATCCAGCGCATCCGCCTGGGCGCGACGCAGGACGGCAAGCTCACCGCGATCGGCCATGAAAGCTGGTCGGGCGACTTGCCCGGCGGCGGCCCCGAGACGGCGACCGCGCAGACCAGGTTGCTCTATGCCGGCGCCAACCGGATGACGGCGATGCGCCTTGCGGTGCTCGACCTGCCAGAGGGCAATGCGATGCGCGCGCCGGGCGAAGCACCGGGCCTGATGGCGCTCGAGATCGCGATGGACGAGCTGGCCGACAAGCTCGGCATCGATCCGATCGAGCTGCGTGTGCGCAACGACACTCAGGTCGATCCCGAAGATCCCAAGCGTCCCTATTCGCAGCGCCAGCTCAACGAGTGCCTGACGATCGGCGCAAGCAAGTTCGGCTGGTCCCGGCGCGGCAAGCCGGGAAGCGTGCGCGACGGGCGCTGGCTGGTCGGCATGGGCGTGGCCGCGGCCTTCCGCAACAACATCAACATGAAGTCCGCCGCCCGTGTCCGCCTCGACAGCCATGGCGTGGTCACGGTCGAGACCGACATGACCGATATCGGCACCGGCACCTACACGATCGTCGCGCAGACCGCGGCCGAGATGATGGGCGTGCCGCTCGACAGGGTGAAGGTGAAGCTCGGCGATTCCAGCTTCCCGGTCTCGGCCGGCTCGGGCGGGCAATGGGGCGCAAACAGCGCCACCGCCGGCGTCTATGCCGCCTGCGTGAAGCTGCGCGAGGCAGTGGCCCAGAAGCTCGGCTTCAATTCGGATGATGCAGTGTTCATCGGTGGCAAGGTCCGCGCCGGCAAGCGCAGCGTGCCGCTCGCCGATGCGGCGAAGGCCGGCGAGATCGTCGCCGAGGATGTGATGGAATATGGCGATCTCGGTCGCAAGTTTCAGCAATCGACCTTCGGCGCCCATTTCGTCGAGGTCGGCGTCGATCTCGCGACTGCCGAGATCCGCATCCGCCGCATGCTCGCGGTGTGTGCGGCGGGCCGCATCCTCAATCCGGTCTCGGCCCGCAGCCAGGTGATCGGCGCGATGACCATGGGCGCTGGCGCGGCGTTGATGGAGGAGCTGGTGGTCGACAAGCGCTTCGGATTCTTCGTCAATCACGACCTCGCCGGGTACGAAGTACCGGTCCATGCCGATATCCCGCACCAGGAAGTGATCTTCCTAGAGGAGACCGATCCCACCACCTCGCCGATGAAGGCCAAGGGCGTGGGCGAGCTCGGCATCTGCGGCGTCGGCGCGGCGGTCGCCAATGCCATCCATAACGCCACCGGCGTGCGCGTGCGCGACTATCCGGTCACGCTCGACAAGCTGCTCGAGGGCATGCCCGAGTTCGCCTGAACCCGGCTTGCAATGTAGGATTTCGCATGATTGCCTCTGGCGGTCTGGCTTATGGCCCGGCCGCTCCTTGAGGCTGTTGGTGAAATAGGATCACGCGCTCGCAACAATGTTGCGAGATGCGGCGCGTTTGCGGGAACTATGTCAACTTGAGATGCCTAAAACCCGCTCCAGGCCTGTACCTTGGTGTACTTTCGCGAGTCGGCTCCGCCCGCACCGTAGGATCAGCGCCCCGCCGCAGTCCTTGCCCAGGAAAGCGCCCGGTCGGCGACTTCCTCCCAGCCATCCTCGTTGCACAGCCAGTGCGAGCGGCCGGGGAATTCGTGGAATGCGGTGTCCACCGGCGAACGCAAATGCTTGCGGTAATTGGCCCGGACCATCGGCGCGGGCACGGTGCGATCCTTCGCGCCAGCGATCAGCATCAGCGGCGGCCGGTTCGGATTGTCCCAGCGCACCCGGGCGCCGATGCCCAGCACCGCCTGGAAGAACACCCGGCCCGGCGTCGGCACGATGAACTTCTCCCAGGCATAGGGCTTCTCGGCCTCGGGCAGGGTCTGGGCGAAGCCGGTGGCGAACGCGCGCTCGCTCATCCGCAGCGCCCGGTTCCAGCCGTTGAACGCGGTGAACACGCCGAGCGAGGTCCACACCGCCAGCGGATGCGCGGGCACGCCAAAGGGTGGTGTCGGATCGATCGCCACGGCGGCGGCACCCAGCCCGCGATCGGCGAGCAGCTGGACGATCAGCCCGCCAAAGCTGTGCCCCATCAGGATCGGCGGATGCGGCATCGCCTCGATCAGCGCGGCATAATGATCGGTGATCTGCTTGAGGCCAAGCTTGCCCAGCCGAGGATCGGGCGCCCGGCGGAGTTCGTCCACCGGGCGATCGAGATAGGGCCAGGGCGGCGCCACCACGCTCACGCCCGCCGCTTCGAAGCGCTGCCGAAAGCGGTCCCACGAGCTTGGCGTCAGCCAGGCACCGTGGATGAGCATGACCGTGGGGGCCATCCGATACTCCGAACTGGGAACCGGTCCTGCCCGGTCAGCCCTTGATGAAGGCGAGCAGGTCCGGGTTGATCACATCGGCATGGGTGGTCGCCATGCCGTGCGGGAAGCCCTTGTAGGTCTTGAGCGTGGCGTTCTTGAGCAGCTTGGCCGAAAGCGGACCCGAGTCCGCATAGGGCACGACCTGGTCGTCATCGCCATGCATCACCAGCGAGGGCACAGTGATCTTCTTCAGATCCTCGGTGAAGTCGGTCTCGCTGAAGGCCTTGATGCAGTCGTAATGGGCCTTGATCCCGCCCATCATGCCCTGGCGATACCAGTTGTCGATGATGCCCTGGCTGATCTTCGCGCCGGGCCGGTTGAAGCCGTAGAACGGGCCGGTCGGGAAATCGATGTAGAGCTGGGCGCGGTTGGCGAGCACGCCGGCGCGGATGCCGTCGAAAACCTCGATCGGCAGGCCGCCGGGGTTCTTATCGCTCTTGACCATCACCGGCGGCACCGCGCCGATCAGGACCATCTTGGAGACGCGGCCCGGCTTGGCGCGGGCGACATAATGCGCCACTTCGCCGCCGCCGGTCGAATGGCCGACATGGATCGCGCCCTTCAGGTCGAGATGGTCGGTCAGCGCCGCGACATCAGCGGCATAGGTGTCCATCTCGTTGCCGGTGTCGGTCTGGGTCGAGCGGCCATGGCCCCGGCGGTCATGCGCGATGACGCGGTAGCCCTGCATCAGGAAGTACATCATCTGGCTGTCCCAGTCGTCCGCCGTCAGCGGCCAGCCGTGGTGGAACACGATCGGCGTGGCGGTCTTGGGACCCCAGTCCTTGTAGAAGATCTCCGTGCCGTCGGCGGTCTTGATCGTCGCCATGGTCTTTTCTCCTGCGTGGGATGCCGCCTCGGCCAGGGCGGGAATGGGTAATGCCGTCACCGCGGCGATCGCCGCGGCGCCTGCCACGAACTCGCGGCGCGTGGTTTCGAGACGCTCGCGCATGCTTTCCTCCTGCCGAACCTGCTCGGCCGGACTTCCACGGGATGGCGGCGGAAGAAATCCCGACGCGGTGCCTCCCCTAACTCTTTCGGGCTACTCCCTTCCCGCCATGGTTTCGTGCTACCATGCGCGCTTTCGGAAGCGTCGCGTGAGAAGGGGGATTGTCTTGCGACTAGCCTTGCTCATCGCCGGGTTCTTCGCGCTGTGCTTCGGGGGCACGGCGACGGCCGATGCGCCCGGCCAGGGCATCGGCCGCTATCTCCACGCCACCTGGACGAGCAAGGACGGCGTCCCCGCCATGGTCCAGGCGCTCGCCCAGGGGCCGGACGGCTATATCTGGGTCGGCACCGGCAACGGCCTGTTCCGGTTCGACGGCGTGACCTTCGAATATGTCGCCCCCGCCCCCGATCACCCTCGTGGCGCGATCCCGATCAGCGCATTGCTCGTGACGCGCCGCGGCGAGCTCTGGGCAGCCTATGTCGGCGGTGGCGGAGTCGAGGTCTATCGCGGCGGCCGCATGGTCGGCACCGGGATGCGCGATGCCGCCGGCGAGATCACCGAGCTGCGCGAAGACCGGGACGGCGCGATCTGGGCCGTGGGCGGTCGCACCCGCAAGGCGCTCAAGCGCTACCGGAACGGCGCCTGGGAGACGATCGACCAGCGCTGGGGCCTGCCCGACAAGGATTATGTCTCAAGCCTTGCCGCCGGCCGCGACGGATCGATCTGGGTCGCCACCGACAAGCAGCTCTATTTGCTGCGCCGCGGTGCCCGGCGGTTCGAAGCCGTAGGGGTGGCGCTCGGTTTCGGCGCCAACCTCGCGCTCGATCCCGAGGGCAATATGTGGCTGTCCGACGCGCACGGCACGCGCATGCTGCCGGACTATCCCGCCGGTGCCCGCGAGCCGAAGAACTCGGTGGTCTTTCCCTTCTCCGGGCCGGTCCGGCGCACCGCGATCCTGTTCGACCGGGACGGCAATCTGTGGGGATCGAGCTTCACCAGCGGCATCTTCCAGATCGAGCGAGCCGCGGACAAGGCGAGCGCCGAGGGCAATATTTCGCTCTACCGGACCGAGAACGGCCTGACCTCCAACCAGGCGGTGTCGCTGCTGCAGGACCGCGAAGGCAATATCTGGATCGGCACCGAGCTGGGGCTCGACCAGTTCCGGCCCGCCAGCCTGTTCCGGGTCGAGCCGCCCGCCGACGGCGCCGCCGAAGGCTATATGGTCGCCGCCGACGATGCCGGCACGATCTGGCTGGCGAGCGGCCCGTCGCTCTATCGCGCCCTGCCCGGCCAGGATCCGCAGCTATTCTCCACCCAGCCGGGTGACATCCAGGCGCTCTGCCGTGGCGGCAAGGGCTCGGTCTGGCTCAGCACCGCGCGGCGCATGGTCCGGATGCGCGGCGGCCAGGTCGCCGAGACGATCGAGCTGCCCGGCGCCGGCGAGACCTATGGCTGCGCGGAAGACGGACTGGGTCGGCTCTGGGTGGCGCGTTTCCAGCACGGCGTGCTCGTCCGCCGCGGCAATGGCTGGCACGAAGCCAACCTGCCCCTGCCCGGCCGGCCGCAGGACATCGTCATCGACCGCGACGGCAACCCGGTGATCATCCTCGATCGCAAGGGCATCGTCCGCGTCGTCGGCACCACCGCCCGGGGCTGGACCAACGACCAGATCGGCGTCTCCGGCCTGACCGGCGTCTATGCCGGGCAGAGCGGCATGCTGGTGGCGGGCGGCGAAGGGCTGGCGCTGTGGCGCAACGGCCGGTTCGACCGGCTGTCGATCGCCGACCATCCCTGGCTGCGTGGCGTGCGCGGGCTGGTGCAGACCGCATCGGGCGAGACCTGGATGGTCAACAATATCGGCCTGCTCAAGCTGCGCACCAGCGATCTCGACCGCGCCTTCTTCGCTCCCCGCGTGCCGATCCCGCACGACCTGTTCGACGAGCAGGACGGCTTCGCCAGCCGTACCCAGCGCGCCGACGGCCCCCAGATCGCGGCGGGCGGCGACGGGCGGCTGTGGTTCCTGACGCGGCAGAGCGTGATGCGGATCGACCCCGGCAAGCTGTCCCGCAACGCCGTCGTGCCGCCGGTCGCGATCCGCGCGCTGGTCGTCGATGGCAAGCGCTTCGTCGATCCGTCGCGGATCACCCTGCCTCGCGGCGAATCCAACCTGTCGATCGAATATACCGGCCTCAGCTTCTCGGTGCCGAGCCGGGTCCGCTTCCGCTACATGCTGGAGGGCGTGGACCGCAGTTGGGTGGATCCCGGCACGCGCCGCCAGGCATTCTACACCAATCTCGAACCGGGCTCGTACCGCTTCCGGGTGATCGCCTCGAACAATGACGGGATCTGGAACCCGACCCCGACGACGCTGGACTTCACCATCCCGCCGACCTTCTTCCAGAGCCACTGGTTCACCGCGCTGTGCGCGCTGGCGGCGATCGGCCTGTTCTGGCTGTTCTACCAGGTGAAGGTCCGCGCGCTCGCCGCGCAGATGCGCGATCGCATGCGCGAACGCCTGGCCGAGCGCGAACGCATCGCGCGCGAGCTGCACGACACGCTGCTGCAGGGCGTACAGGCGCTGGTCCTCCGCTTCCAGCTCGTCGCCGACGATATCTCGCCCGAAAACCCGGCCCGCCGCGAGCTGGAGGAAGCGCTCGACCGCGCCGACAATGTCCTGGCCGAGGGGCGCGACCGGGTGCGCGACCTGCGGCTGATCGGCGGCGCCGACGATATCGAGCACATGATCCTGGAGATCGCCCGCAAGCAGGTCTTCTCGCCCTCCACCCAGATCTCGGTGGCGAGCGAAGGCGAGCCGCGCCCGCTCGATCCGCTGGTGTGGGACGAAGTGGCGCGGATCGCCAACGAAGCGCTGTTCAACATCTGGCGCCACGCCCATGCGCGGCAGATCGCGATCCGCATCGGCTTCCAGCCCGATTGCTTCAGCGTCCGGTTCCGCGACGATGGCATAGGGATCGCCGACGAGGTATTGCGCGATGGCAAGCGCGACGGGCATTTCGGCCTGCCGGGCATGCGCGAGCGCGCAGCCAAGATCCAGTCGCGCCTGGTGGTGCAAAGGCCACTCGCCGGGGGCACAGAAATCATCCTGATCGTCCCGGCGGCGATCGCTTATTCGAATACGCGGCGTCGCAAGTGGCGCGCGCTGGTCACAGGAGGCCGAATTGGTTGAGGCAGCATTGGCGACGCGCGCGAAGACGGTCCGGGTAATGGTGGTCGACGATCACCCCATGCTGCGCGAGGGTATCGTCGCGGTGGTCGAGCGCCAGGCGGACATGGAAATCGTTGCGGAGGCGCAGGGCGGCGCCGAGGCGGTGGAGCGGTATCGCGAGCTCCAGCCCGACGTGACGCTGATGGACATCCAGATGCCCGGCATGGACGGTGTCGAGACGATCGAGGCGATCCGCCGCGAATTCCCCGCCGCGCAGTTCGTGGTGCTCACTACCTATCCGGGCGATACCCATGCGCTGCGGGCGCTGCGCGCCGGAGCCACCGGCTATCTGCTCAAGAGCTGCATCCGCAAGGATCTGCTCGATACGATCCGGGCGGTGCATGAGGGGCGCCGGGCGATTGCCGCGGACGTTGCCCAGGAAATCGCACTCCACGCCTTTGACGACCGGCTGAGCGAGCGCGAGACCGACATCCTCCGCCTTGTCGCGGAGGGGCATCCCAACAAGCAGATCGCCTGGCGCCTGTCGCTCTCCACCGACACGGTGAAGGCGCATCTCAAGAACATCTTCGCCAAGCTCGACGTGGCCGATCGCACCCACGCCGTCATCATCGCGGCACGGCGCGGCTTCATCGAAATC
>JAEXLC010000279.1 GCA_023445495.1 Pseudomonadota bacterium
CCTCACCTTCCCACTCGCTACGCGAGCGGGCCCCTTCCTCTCCCAAAGGGAGAGGAGTTACACCGCAGGGTAACGCAGCCGTCCGATGAAGCGCGACAGGCTGAAATGATGCTCGGGCGGCGTCAGCCATTTCGCCTTGGTACGCTCGAACTGCATGATGTTCTCGATGCGGCGGGCGAGGAAGGCGCGGGTATCCGCCTGGCCTTCGCTCTCGTCGTCGAGGAACACCGCGATCGTCGAGCCATAGACTGCGCCGAGCGTCATGCGCTTGGTATAGTGGTTGTAATCGGTGGCGGTATCGCCGGCGGCGCGCCAGATCGCATCGGCGGCGCGCCAGCCGAGCCTGGCGCCGCGCGCGGCGTTCTGCGGCATGGCGAGGATGGCGAGCGCGCGGCGCAATGCCTCGCGGTGCGGCGCGGCGAGATCGAGACGTGCCTCGACCAAAGCGGTGATGCGGGCGCGGATCTTCATCGTCGCCAGCTGCTCGGGCGTGAAGCGGGCGAGCATCGCGGCATCGATATGGGCGAACCAGGCGTCGATCATCGCGACCGGGCCATCGGTGAAGGCGAGATGCGCGACGTCGCGATCGACGCCGAGGCTGTCCGCGGCAGCGTCGAGCGCATGATTGTTCCAGCCGTCGAACGCCGCATTGGCCGCCACTTCGGGGGCAAGCGCGGCGCGCAGTTCGTCGAGAGTCGCGTCCTTCAGGTCCATCATGCCGGTTTAGGCTCCTCAGATTCCTGCGCAACCCGCGCGCCGCCGCTGCGCACCAGCACCAGCGCGATCGCGACGAGGATGGCGCCGATGAAGTCGGCCAGGCCCAGCTTCTCGCCATAGGCGCTCCAGCCGACGATCCCGGCGACGATCGGCTGGGAAAGCAGGCCGATGCCGACGACCAAAGGTGGGAGGTGGCCGATCGCATAGATCATCAGCCCCTGCCCCACCACCTGGCTGGCCAGCGCGAGGCCGACCAGGATCCCCCAATGCTGGGGCCAGAAACTCTCGCCCATAAGCTGGGCGGCGAGCGCCAGCGGCAAGATGCCGGCTAGGGTGGAGAGCGCGAGCGCCGGGAGCGGCGCCATCGCTTCGCGCGCCTTGCTCATCAGCACGAAATAGACGGTGTAGAGCGTGCCCGCGAGCAGGCAGAGCAGGTCGCCGACCAGGTGATCGGGCGACAGTTGGTAGGAGCGGCCGAGCAGCAGCCCGGCCCCGGCGGCGGCGAGCGCCAGCGCGATCCCTTGCGTCCGCGTCGGCCACATCCGCGCGACGAGGAAGCCATAGATCGGGTACATCAGCGTCGCCGAATTGCCGAACAGGGTGGCGTTGGCGAGCGTGGTCTGGAGGATGCCGACATGCCAGCTCGCCAGATCGGCGGCGAAGGCGATGCCGCCGAGCGCGATCGCCGGCCACAGGCCGCGCGCGGCGGCGAAGGGTCGCTTCTGCCCTGCGAAGCTCAGCGCGATCAGGATCGGCGCGGCAAGGGCGAGGCGCCAGAAACCAGCCGAGACCGGCCCGACATCGGCCAGCCGCACGAACCACGGCCCGAAGGCGAGCGCGATGTTGCCGGCCAGCAAAGCAAGGATCGGCAACGCAGAGCCGGTTTGCGGGGTGGAAGCTTTTCTTGAAGGGGCGGGCCGATGCATGCGCCCCCTTAGCCCCCTATTTCCCGGCGTCACAGTCGTTAGGGAATTTGCGACGATGCCGAACCTGTTCGATCCGATCCAACTGGGCGCGATCCATGCGCCGAACCGCCTGCTGATGGCGCCGCTGACCCGGGGCCGCGCGACGCGCGCGCATGTGCCGACGCCGATCATGGCGGACTATTATGCCCAGCGCGCCAGCGCCGGCCTCATCATCTCCGAAGCCACCGGCATCAGCCAGCAGGGGCTGGGCTGGGCCTATGCCCCGGGCCTGTGGAGCGACGCGCAGACCGATGCGTGGAAGCCGATCGTCGAGGCCGTGCATGCGGCAGGCGGGCGCATCGTCGCGCAGCTCTGGCACATGGGCCGGCTGGTCCATCCCGATTTCCTGGGCGGCGAAGCCCCGGTCTCGGCTTCGGCGAATACCGCGCCGGGCAGCGTGCGCACCTATCCGGCCGAGGAGAGCGGCGAGATCAAGCGCGCCTATGCCCAGGCCCGGCCGCTGCGCACCGACGAGATCCCCGAATTGCTCGACGATTATGCCCGCGCCGCCCGCAACGCGATCCGCGCCGGCTTTGACGGGGTGCAGATCCATGCCGCCAATGGCTATCTGATCGACAGCTTCCTGCGCGACAATTCGAACTTCCGCGACGACGACTATGGCGGCTCGATCCCCAACCGGGTGCGGCTGCTCAGGGAAGTGACGCAGCGCGTGGTCGATACGATCGGCGGCGACCGCACCGGCGTGCGCCTGTCTCCGAACGGCGAAGTGCAGGGCATCAACGACAGCAACCCGGCGCCGTTGTTCGAAGCGGCAGCCGCGGCGCTCGACGAGATCGGCATCGCCTTTCTCGAGATGCGCGAGCCGCGGCCGGGCGGCACGCGCGGCGTGCCCGATCATCCGCCGGTCCATCCGGGGATGCGCAAACTCTTCAAGGGGCCACTGATCCTCAACGCCGACTATCATCTCGACGACGCCCAGGCCGCGCTCGATGCGGGCGAGGCCGATGCGATCGCCTATGGCCGGACCTTCCTGGCCAATCCGGACCTGCCGCTGCGCCTGCGCGAGCGCCTGCCGCTCAACCCGCAGCGCGAGGAGCTGTTCTATATCGGCGGGGCAGAGGGCTATACCGACTATCCCGCCTGGGAGGCGAAGGCCGCCTAGGGCTGCTTGATGTCGATCCGCATCTCGTAGCTCGACGGGCCGTTCGGCTTGAACCTGCCGACGAAGCTGTCGACCCAGGGCCCGCTGCCGCCGTCGCGGACGTGCAGCTGGCGGCCCTGGTGGCGGACGCTGACCCGATAATCGTCGAACGGCACGCCCGTCGCCACCCAGCCCTCTCCGGTCTGGCGCAGGCGACGGGTGAGCGGCGCACCGCCCTTGGACGGGACCAGCGTCACTTCGACTTCGCCGAGCGGGGTGAAGTCCATGAAGGCGGTCTGCACCAGCACGATGCCGCCGACGCCGTAACTGCTCTCGCCGCTGCCTTCGCTATAGCCGAGGCGGAAGTTGCGGATCGTCGCGGCGGTGCTGGCGAAGTTCGCTTCCCGGTCGGGGATCAGCTTCACCTGCATCTGCTGCCCGTTGACGTTGAGCATGGCATAGCCGGTGATGCTGTACTCGCCCGGCGCCATGTCGGCGATGCGGATGCGGTAGGTGCCGTTGGGGCCGGTCCTCGCCCCGCGCTGGTGGCTGGCGCCATATTGCATGGCCCGGCCGCCGCCGAAGGACTGGTAGTTCACATAGATCTCGGCGCCCGCGACCGGCCTGCCCTGGTCGTCGACCACCCGGCCGCTCACACTGCCCTGCTGTGCCTGGGCCTGGCTGGGCGACGGCGCGCAAGCGCAACCGAGCGAGATCAGGGCGAAAGCGATGGCATAGCGGAACATGGATCCCTCCCCGAGCGCGTCCCGGCCGGGCTGCGCCTGGGAGAGGCTGGGGGCAATCGAACCGCGACGGGCGCGGACCGTGTCTCGACGAAGCTATTGCGACCGGTCGAGCGCGGTCAGCCAGCTAGCCCCGGCGGTGCGCAATCCGGCGCGGGTCTTGGGATTGAACGCCAGGAAGCCGAGCACCAGCAGGATCGGCCACCCGATCAGCGTGACGAAGAAACCGGCAACGACGAGCCCGATCAGCAGCACCGCAACCAGCTGGGTCGTGCCGTCCTGATCGAGCCGGATACGCCGCGGCCCCTCGCCATCATACCAGCGGGCGCTGACGAAGCTGAACCCCTCCCCTCCCGCATGGCGCCCAAGGGGTTCCGCCGAGGCCGACATCGGGCGGGGCGGGGATTGAACCTGTGATCGCGGTCGCGGCGCTTCCATCGCGCGCCGCCGGTCCGCGAAGAGTTCGGGCCTGGATACAAGAACAGGCGGGGAGGAAGACCGCCCCGCCTGCGTATCGATCACGATCAGCCGACGCCCCTGCTCCACTACACGGTAGCGGGTCGGGGGCATGTCCATCGGATCAGCCGAACTTGCTCTTGAGCGCCAGCATCGCCAGCGCGGCCTTGGCAGCTTCGCCGCCCTTGTCCTTCTCGTCCGGCCTGGCGCGGGTGAGCGCCTGCGCCTCGTTCTCGACGGTCAGGATACCGTTGCCGATCGGCAGCGAATCCATCGCCAGCGCCATCAGGCCGCGGGCGCTTTCGTTCGAAACGACTTCGAAGTGATAGGTCTCGCCGCGGATCACCACGCCGAGCGCGACGAACGCGTCGTAGCGGCCGCTCTCCGCCGCCATCGCCACCGCGCCGGGGATCTCCAGCGCGCCGGGCACGGTGATGGTCTCGTGGCTGTGGCCGGCTTCCTCGATCGCGGCGCGGGCGCCTTCGAGCAGCAGGTCATTCAGATGCGCGTAGAAGCGCGCTTCGACGATCAGGACACGAGCCAATTTATTCTCCGGTATCGATGGGACGCTCGCCGACGATCGACAGGCCATAGCCGTCGAGCCCCACGAGCGTGTGATGGGTATTGGTGAGCAGGATCATGTCCTGCACGCCGAGTTCGGTGAGGATCGTCGCGCCGACGCCGTAATCGCGCAGCTCGTCCATGTCCTTGGCCTCGAGCGTGCCGGCACGCGCCTGGAGCGCGACGGTGAACTGGTCGGGACGCGGCTTGTTGATCACCACGACGACGCCGGCGCCTTCCTCGGCGATGATTTCCATCGAGCGGCGCAGCAGCCCGCCGCGCGCACCGCCTTCGCCGAAGATGTCGGAGAAAGGCGACAGCGCATGCATGCGCACCAGCGTCGGCTTGGCCGGATCGATCTTGCCCTTCACGAGCGCGACCTGCTCGCTCTCGGTGGCCTTGTTCCAGAAGGTCAGCGCGGTCCAGTCGCCACCCCATTCGCTCTCGAAGCGCGTCTCGGCGCGCTTCTCGACGAGATGGTCGTGGCGGCGGCGATAGGCGATCAGGTCGCGGATCGTGCCGAGCTTGAGATTATGGAACTGGGCGAAGGCGATGAGATCGTCGAGGCGCGCCATCTCGCCATCGTCCTTCATGATCTCGCAGATCACGCCCGACGGATTGAGCCCGGCGAGCCGCGCCAGATCGACCGCAGCCTCGGTATGGCCGGTGCGGACGAGGACGCCGCCGTCCTTGGCAATCAGCGGGAAGACATGGCCGGGCGAGGTGATCGCATCCGGGCCATTGGTCGCGTCGATCGCCACCGCGACGGTGCGCGCGCGATCGGCCGCGGAGATGCCGGTCGAGATGCCTTCCTTCGCTTCGATCGAGACGGTGAAAGCGGTACCCAGCGGCGTGCCGTTGACCCGCGCCATCGGCTCCAGCTGGAGCTGGCGTCCGCGCTCGGCGGTGAGCGCGAGGCAGATCAGGCCGCGGCCGAAGCGCGCCATGAAGTTGACCGCGTCGGGCGTCGCCATCTGCGCGGGAATGACGAGGTCGCCCTCATTCTCGCGGTCCTCGTCATCGACGAGGATGACCATGCGGCCGTTGCGGGCCTCGTCGATCAGCTCCTCGGGCGAGGAGAGGAAACCATGCTTCAAACGGGCGAGTTCAGGCTTTGCCACGGAGCGCCTCCATGCGCTGCAGATAACGGGCGAGCACGTCGATCTCGAGATTGACGGCCTGCCCTGCTTCAAGTGCGCCGAACGTCGTGACGGCGGCGGTGTGCGGAATGATGTTGAGGTCGAACTCGACGCCGGCATCGGTATCGCGCACCGCATTGACGGTGAGCGAGACGCCATCGACGGTGATCGAGCCCTTGGGCGCGACATAGGGCGCGAGCTCGGGACCAGCGGCGATCACGATGTGATGCGAGCCGCCGATCTCCTCGATCGACCTGACCGTGCCGATGCCATCGACATGGCCGGTGACGATATGGCCACCCAGCTCGTCGCCGAGCCTGAGCGCGCGCTCGAGGTTGAGCTTGCGGCCCGAGGTCCACATGCCTTCGGCCGTCCGGCTGATCGTTTCGCCCGACACGTCGAACGCAACCCAGCCCGGTGCCTTGTCGACCACGGTCAGGCATACGCCCGAGCAGGAGATGGACGCACCGAGATCGATGCCCCCGGTTTCATAGGCGGTGGAGACGCGGACATGCAGGTCGCCCTGCTTCTCGGTGGCCTCGACGGTGCCGATATCGGTGACGATTCCTGTGAACATTACGCGCGCTCGTAGACCTCCAACCTGTCACTGCCAAGCATCCGGCTATCATGCAGCCGCCAGCAGCCATGGGCATCGCCCAGCCGGGTAAGACCAATATCCCCAAGCGCCGGCCGCCCGTCGCCACCGATCAGGATCGGCGCGCGGTAGAGCAGCAGCCGGTCGACCAGATCGGCGCGCAGGAAGGACGCAGCGGTCTCGGCCCCGCCCTCGACGAACAGATGGTTGGTGCCCTCCAGCTTCGCAATGTCTTCCGGGCGTTTCAGTTCGCCGGCGGAGGACAGCACCAGCCGGCGGGGCGAGCGGTCTTCGAGGCCCGGCAGGCGGACGTCGAGCCGGGGAGTGTCGATCTCCATCGTGCGTCGGCCGACCAGGATCGCCTCGTGCCGGGCGCGTTCGAGATGGGTATGGGCGCGCGCCTCGGGCCCGGTGATCCATTTGCTCTCGCCCGAGGCGAGCGCGATCCGGCCGTCGAGCGAGGTGGCCAGCTTGAGCGTGACGAACGGACGGCCCCTGGCGAGCCGGGTGAGGAACCCGGCCATCGAGCGGCGCGCTTCCTCGGTACGGACGCCCTCGACGATGTCGATGCCGGCAGCGCGCAGGCGGGCGGCCCCTGCCCCATTGGTGCGCGGATCGGGATCACCGAGCGCGACCACCACCCGGGCGACGCCGGCTGCGATCAGCAGGTTCGAACAGGCCGGCCCGCGCGGCGATTCATGCGCGCAGGGCTCCAAGGTGACATAGACAGTTGCGCCGCGCGACTTTTCGCCGGCCTGCGCCAGTGCCATCGCTTCGGCATGCGGACGGCCGCCGGGCTGGGTCCAGCCACGGCCGACAACCGCGCCATCACGCACGATCACGCAACCGACATTGGGATTGGGCGCGGTCCGCCCCCTGCCCCGCTCCGCCAGCGCGAGCGCGGCCCCCATCCAGCGCATGTCGCTCAGAAGCCGTGCTGGGTCAGCCAATCGTCATATTTCTTGAATTCGGCCTGGCGCTTCTTCAACGCCGCCTCATACTCGGCCTTGCGCTTCAGCTCTTCGGGCAGGTCCTTGGCCTGCTGCGCCTTGATATCCGCATCGCTGCGATCGAGGCGCCATTGCTGCACATAGATGATGTCGCGCTTGTACGGCGCCTCGACCGCCGAATCCTTCACGAACATGTAGAGGATCACCAGCGTCACCACCATGGCGAGCATCATGAACCACAGTTCGTAGGGCTTGCGGGTGGCAAGCCAGCGCCTGAGGTCGCCAAAGGCGAGCAGGGGGTTGAATCGCTTCAGATAGTCCATCTTGGTGCCGAAGATAGGAGCGCGGGGGCCCGAGAGCCAGCCCCCGCGCTATCAAGAACGTCCCGCTACTGGTCCTTGATCTCGAAGGTGACGCTGAGCGTCATCCAGCTTTCCTCCGCGACGCCGCCGCGGGTTGCCGGCTTGAAGCGCCACTTGGAGAGGGCCTGGCGTTTGGTCGCGTCGAAGAAGGCGGCGCTGGTGGCGCTGACCTGCTCGACCGATTTCACCCGGCCATCGGCACCGACCAGCACCCGGACCGAGACGCGTCCGTCGCGCTGGGCACGCAGTTCGGAGGCGGGATAGGCGGGCTGGAAGTCCTCGGCATAGCGCCCGTCGCGGCGCGCGCCGACCAAAGGCGGCACCACCTTGGGCGGGTCGAGCGTGACCGGCGGGCCGGGCTCGACCGGCTTCACCGGTTCGTTGATCGGCGGATAGATCGTGGCCGTGGTCTCGACCGGGTTCTTCGTCGGGGTTTCGATCAGCGGCTTGGGCGCGTTGGGCAGCGGCTGGGTCGCCGTTTTGGCCTTGGGCTCGGGCTGAGGCTTGGGCGGATCGATCGGCGGCGGCGGGGGTGTCTCGACGTTATAGGCTTCGATCACCGTGCCGGTCAGCGCCCTCACGACGTTCGGTGCCGAATAGATCATTCCGGTAATGATGGCCCCGCTGACGAGCAGCGATGCGCCGATGCTGACGGCGCGCGATTGCTGGGGCTGGTAGCGATGTTCGGCATACATGGCGTTGCACTCCATCTCCTTCGCCGGACTGGGCCGACTCCAGTTATGATACAACATTACATTTTGCATGCAAATGATTTTGCGATCATGTGCCGCGCAGGCGTTCCAGGGCAGCATCCTTGCCGATCAGCGGGAGCAACGCCGCCATGTCCGGGCCATGCTCGCGGCCGGTAAGGGCGAGGCGCAGGGGCAGGAACAATGCACGGCCCTTGCGGCCGGTCGATTCCTTGAGGGCACCGGTGAGCACCGGCCAGGGGTTGGCCCAGTCGATCCCGGCTGCGATCCCGGCGGCCTGGGCGAGGAAGGCGCGGTCCTCCTCGGCGATCTCGGCATGGACCGGGCCCTCGACCACCTGCCACCAGTCGGCGGCTTCGGCGAGGGTGGAAAGGTTGGGACGGATCGCGTCCCAGCCCGCCTCGGTCATGCCGGCTGGCAGGCGGTCCTGCACGGCCTCATAGCCGAGCTGGTGGACGATCCGGGCGTTGAGCTGAGCCAGTTCCTCCTCGTCGAACCGGGCGGGTGCGCGGCCGAACCGGGCGAAGTCGAAGCTTTCGACCAGCGGGGCGGAATCGACAAAGGGTTCGACCGGATCGCTGGTGCCGAGCCTGGCCAGCAGCGCGACCAGTGCCTGGGGCTCGATCCCCGCTTCGCGGAAATGCTCGATGCCGAGCGAGCCGAGCCGCTTGGACAGCTTGCCCTCGGCGCCGGTGAGCAGCGCCTCATGCGCGAAGCGGGGCGCCTCTGCACCGAGCGCGGCGAACATCTGGAGCTGGCTCGCGGTGTTCGAGACATGATCCTCGCCGCGCACGACATGGGTGATGTCCATGTCGATATCGTCGATCACCGAGGGCAGCAGATAAAGCCAGCTGCCATCGGCGCGGCGGACCACCGGGTCGCTCATCGTCTTCGGATCGAAGCGCTGGGCCCCGCGGACCATATCGTCCCACTCGATCATGACGTCATGGTCGAGCTTGAAGCGCCAGTGCGGACGGACGCCCTCGGCCTCCAGCTTCGCCCGGTCCGCATCGCTCAGCGCCAGCGCGGCGCGGTCATAGACCGGCGGCAGGCCGCGGCCGAGCAGCACCTTGCGCTTGAGCTCGAGCTCCTGCGCCGTTTCATAGGCCGGATAGACCCGGCCGGCGGCGGCGAGCTCGGCCAACCGCGCCTCATAGCGATCGAAGCGGGCCGACTGGCGTTCCTCGCCGTCGGGATCGAGCCCCAGCCAGGCGAGATCGGCGCGGATCGCCTCGACGAAGCGCTCCTCCGAGCGCACGCCATCGGTATCGTCGATCCGCAGCAGGAAGCGGCCGCCATGCTTCCGTGCGAACATCCAGTTGTGGAGCGCGGTGCGGATATTGCCGACATGGAGCGTACCGGTGGGGCTCGGCGCGAAGCGGGTGGTGACGGTCATGCGCTGCCCTTAGCCGTGCCGTGAAAGCCACGCCACCGGTGCATTAGCCGTGTATAAGCACTTCCCCGTCTTGCCCCGCCGGGAATCGGCTGACAAAGGGGCGCTCTGGGACACGCTGGAGATTTTCGATGAAATTGTTGGCCGGCAATTCGAACGCGCCGCTCGCCAAGGCGATCGCCGAGTATCTCGAGATTCCGCTGACCCAGGCGAATGTCCGCCGCTTCGCCGACGAGGAGATCTTCGTCGAGATCCTCGAGAATGTCCGCGGCGAGGACGTGTTCGTGCTCCAGTCGACCAGCTATCCGGCGAACGACAATCTGATGGAGATGCTGATCATGATCGATGCGCTGAAGCGCGCATCGGCCAAGCGCATCACCGCCGTGCTCCCCTATTTCGGCTATGCCCGCCAGGACCGCAAGCCGGGTCCGCGCACGCCGATCTCGGCCAAGCTGGTCGCCAATCTGGTGACCACCGCCGGTGCCGACCGCGTCCTCTCGGTCGATCTGCACGCCGGCCAGATCCAGGGCTTTTTCGACATCCCGACCGACAATCTCTTCGCCGCCCCGGTGATGAGCGCCGACATCCACAGCCGCTTCCCCGACAAGAAGTGGATGGTGGTCTCGCCCGACGTCGGCGGCGTGGTCCGCGCCCGCGCGCTGGCCAAGCGGCTCGAGAACGCGCCGCTCGCCATCGTCGACAAGCGCCGCGAGCGCCCGGGCGAATCGGAAGTGATGAACATCATCGGCAATGTCGAAGGGCGCTTCTGCATCCTGATCGACGATATCGTCGATTCGGCGGGCACTTTGTGCAACGCCGCCGCCGCGCTCAAGGCAGCGGGCGCCGAGGACGTGGTCGCATACTGCACGCACGGCGTGCTTTCGGGCGGCGCCGTCGCCCGTGTCGACGGTTCGGCACTGGCCGAGCTGGTCATCACCGACTCGATCGGCAACCACGCCGTGATCGCCGAGAGCAGCAAGATCCGTCACCTGACGATCGCGCCGCTGCTCGCCGAAGCGGTCAAGCGTATCGCGGACGAGAGCTCGGTCTCGAGCCTGTTCGACTGATCTGCTTCCTCTCCCTGAAAGGGAGGGGCGGTCAGCGAATCGCCTCTGCGACGAGGGCGATGCCGACGCCGATCATCAGCACATAGATCGCGGTGTAGAAGCGCGCCGCATCGACCTTGCGCACCAGCCAGACGCCGGCGACGGTGGAGACCAGCGCGAGCGGCAGCAGCGCGGCCGAGGTCATCAGATTGGCCGGGGTGAACTGGCCGAGCGCCCAGTAAGCCGGCACCTTGATCCAGTTGGTCGCGGCAAAGAAGATCGCGGTGGTGCCGACGAGGATATCGCGCGGCAGGTTGCGCGGCAGCACCCAGAGCTGGAAGGGCGGCTGGCCGGCATGGGCGATCTGGCTGGTGAAGCCCGAGGCCACGCCGAAGAGCGAGCCGATCCAGTCGGGCCAGCGGGCGGTGTCCTTGGGCGTCGCGTTACGCGCGGCCCAGAGGCGATAGGCGCCGAACAGGATCGAGATCGCTCCGACCATCGCCATCACCGCTGCCGAGGAGACGCTGGCCGCGAACCAGTAACCGAGCGCGATGCCGAGCATCGAGCCGGGCAGCATCCAGCCGAGCAGCTTCCAGTCGACCGTGCGGCGGAACGCCCAGACGCCGACCACATCCTGCGCGATCAGGATCGGCAGGGTGATCGCGGCGGCGCGCACCGGATCGATCGCAAAGGCGAGCAGGGGGAGGGACAGGGCGCCCATGCCGGCGAATCCGCCCTTGCTGAGCCCGAGCAGGATCACCGCGGGCACGGCGAGCGCGTAGAAATGCCAATCGGTGATCATGACGCAGGCGCTACGGGCAAATGCCGGCAAGCGAAAGTGGGGGCCGCCCTCCTCCTTCGTCATGCTGAACTTGTTTCAGGTCCAAGGAGCCGCGAGCGATATCGTTCGGGGAGAGTTGGACCTGAAACAAGTTCAGGGTGACGGGGGAGTTGTGGATGGCGCGGCCCTTCCGCGCCATCGGAGTTCGGCGCGCAAGCGGCGTCATGCGCCTTCGCCTGAGACCCCGGCTTTCGCCGGGGTGACGCTTAGGTTAGGGGCAGGGTCCATGGCAGAGGATCGTAGCGGGCAAACCGTCGTCATGTTCATTTCCGCGCGCACCGGCGACGACCCGGAGGGCTATGCGGTGGCAGCGGCGCGGATGGATGCGCTGGCCGCCGAGCAGCCGGGCTATCGCGGCGTCGATCATGTCGGCAACGACCAGGCCCAGGCGATCACGCTCAGCTATTGGGCCGACGAGGCCAGCGCCGTGGCCTGGCGCAACCATCCCGAGCACGCCGAGACGCGCGAGGCCGGGCGCGGGCGCTGGTATAGCTGGTACATGCTCCATGTCGCCGAGATCGGGCGCAGCTATAGCTGGACGCGGCCGTGAAGCTGCGGCGGGTCGACGGCACCTTCGGGCTGCTGTTCACCGTCATGCTCGTCATCGCGGCGGGCAATACCGCGCTGCAATCGGTGCTGCCGGCGCTCGGCCGCTCGCTCCATGCCCCCGACAGCGCCGTCGCCGCGGTGTTCTCGGTATCCGCCCTGCTCTGGGTGATCTCGGCGCCCTTCTGGGCCAATCGCTCCGACCGGCATGGCCGGCGCCTGATGGTGCTGATCGGCATCGCCGGCTTCACCGTGTCGCTGGGGCTGTGCGGGCTGTGCCTGGCGCTGGGGATCAATGGCTGGCTGGGGCCGGTGGCGACCTTCATCGCCTTTGTCGCCGGGCGGGTGATCTACGGGACCTTCGGATCGGCGGCGCCACCGGCGGTGCAGGCGATCGTCGCCGGACGGACCAGCCGCGAGGAGCGCACCCAGGCACTCACGCTGCTCGCCTCGGCCTTCGGACTCGGCACGATCCTGGGCCCGGCGATCGCGCCCTATCTGGTGATGGGACATCTCTGGCCGGGCGGGCCGATGATCGGGCTGGCCGGCCCCGCCTTTGCCGCCAGCGCGATCGGCGTGGTGATCTGGATCGCGGCGGCTCGCGGGCTGCCCAAGGACGAAGGCCACGCGCATGGCGCGGCGATCTCCTACCCCTCGATCGGCGGACAGGGGACCGGCGCGACGGTGACCGCCGCCACCGCCGAGGAGACCAGCGAGATTGTCCGCTATTTCGATCCGCGCATCCGCGCCTGGATCGTCGCCGGCCTGATCATCGGCCATGCCCAGGCGATGACCGGCCAGGCGATCGGCTTCCTGGTGATCGATCGCATGCAGCTGCCCCCGGTCGAGGCGCTGCATCCGACCGGGCTGGTGCTGATGATCGGCGCGGGCGCATCGCTGCTCGCGCAATGGGGGCTGATCCCGATGCTCGACCTGCGCCCGCGCGCGCTGATCCTGGCGGGCGCGGCGCTGGGACTGGCCGGCTGCGTGGCGACCGGCACCGCGACGACGCTCTACGGCATCGCGATGGGCTATGCGCTGATCTCGCTGGGAATGGGCTTTGCCCGGCCGGGCTTCACCGCCGGTGCCTCGCTGGGGGTAGGGGCGGACGCGCAGGGATCGGTGGCGGGGAAGGTCACTTCGGTGAACGGCGCGGCGTTCGTGCTCGGGCCGTCGATCGGGGTAGGGCTGTACGAGGTTTGGCGGCCGCTGCCGTACCTGACTGCGGCGGGGGCACTGGGGTGTTTGCTGGTCTATGCCTGGGTGGCGACCCGACAGGCCGAGCCGAACACCCAATAAACGTCATCCCCGCGAAGGCGGGGATCCAGGGTTACAAAGCACTGTCCTCTGCGACTCTGGATCCCCGCCTGCGCGGGGATGACGAATCAATTTGGGCGGCGTTTAGTCCGCGCCCTTCGGCCCACGTCCCTGCAGCATGCCGGGCGCGATGAAGCCGAGCGGCTGGATCGCCGAGGCCTGCTGCTTCAGCCGGCCCGACATCGCCTGATACTCATTCTCCATCTCGGGCGTAACCGTGGCGCGCGAATCGGCGAGGGCCTCTTCGAAATGCGCCTGGGTCACTTCCTTGGTCTGGAGCGACTGGCGCAGCGCGACCAGGCCGGCGCGGCGAACCACGTCCTCCAGGTCGGCACCGGTATAGCGCTCGGTCTGCTCGGCGATCGCCTTGAGATCGACATCGGATGCCAGCGGCATCTTCTCGGTCTGGATGCGCAGGATGCGCTCGCGCCCGGCCGCATCGGGCACGCCGACATAGATCAGTTCGTCGAATCGGCCCGGGCGCAGCAGCGCCGGGTCGATCAGGTTCGGCCGGTTGGTCGCGCCGATCACCACCACCGACTGCAGCTCCTCGAGCCCGTCCATCTCGGACAGGATCGTGTTGACCACGCGCTCGGTCGCCTGGGGCTCGCCCAGGCCGCCGCCGCGCGCCGGCACCAGCGAATCGAGCTCGTCGATGAAGATCACGCAGGGCGCGACCTGGCGGGCGCGGGCGAACAGCCGCGCGATCTGCTGCTCGGACTCGCCATACCATTTGCTGAGCAGGTCACTCGACTTGGTGGCGATGAAGTTCGCCTCCGCCTCGCGCGCTACCGCTTTCGCAAGAAGCGTCTTGCCGGTGCCCGGGGGACCATAAAGCAGGAAGCCCTTGGCCGGGCGGATGCCCAAGCGCCGGAACGCGTCGGGATCCTTGAGCGGCAGCTCGACGCCTTCCTTCAAGCGCATCTGGGCATCGTCGAGCCCGCCGACATCCTCCCAGCGGACGCGCGGCGCCTCGACCATCACTTCGCGCATCGCCGAAGGCTGGACGCGCTTGAGCGCTTCGAGGAAGTCCTCGCGGGTGACGGCCAGCGTGTCGAGCACCTCGGGCGGGATCGTGCCTTTCTCAAGATCGAGCTTCGGCATGATCCGGCGCACCGCCTCGATCGCCGCCTCGCGCGCGAGCGCCGCGAGGTCGGCACCGACAAAGCCATAGGTGGTGCTGGCGAGCTCGCCGAGATCGACCTTGTCGCCGAGCGGCATGCCGCGGGTGTGGATGCCGAGGATCTCGCGGCGACCCCGCTCGTCCGGAACGCCGACGACGATCTCGCGATCGAACCGGCCCGGACGACGCAGTGCCTCGTCGATCGCATCGGGGCGATTGGTCGCGGCGATGACGACGATGTTGGCGCGTGCCTCCAGCCCGTCCATCAGCGTGAGCAGCTGGGCGACGAGGCGCTTCTCCGCCTCGCCCGAGACCTGACCGCGCTTGGGCGCGATCGAATCGATCTCGTCGATGAAGACGATCGACGGCGCTGCCTTGGCCGCTTCCTCAAAGATCTGGCGCAGGCGTCCTTCCGACTCGCCATAGGCCGAGCCCATGATCTCGGGCCCGTTGATCAGGAAGAACTGCGCGTCCGACTCATTGGCGACGGCGCGGGCGAGCCGCGTCTTGCCGGTTCCGGGCGGCCCATGGAGCAGCACGCCCTTGGGCGGATCGACGCCGAGGCGCTGGAACAGTTCGGGATAGCGCAGCGGCAGCTCGACCATCTCGCGGAGCTGGTCGATCGTGCCGGCCATGCCGCCGATATCGTCATAGGTGACGTCGGCGCGGCGGCCATCGCCCGAGGCCTCTTCATACTCGGCGCGCAGCTCGACCTCGGTATTCTCGTCGATATGGACAATGCCCTTGGGGCTGGCCGAGACGACGGTGAGGCGGATCTCCTGCAGCGCATAGGCAGGCGCGCGCAGGAACTGCGCGACCTGGGGCGGGATGTCCGCGCGCTGCTGGCCGGCGGTGGCGACGACATCGCCCTGCGCCAGCGGGCGCTGGAAGAAGACGCGCTTGAGCGCCTCGCCGCTGCCCTGGAGGCGCAGGTTCTGCTGGGCGGGCGCGAACACCACGCGAGTCGCGGGCTTGGACGCCGCCTTGCGCACCTCGACGAAATCGCCCGAGCCGACGCCGGCATTGGCGCGCTGGAGACCGTCGATGCGCAGGATCTCGAGGCCCTCGTCCTCGGCATAGGGCAGCACGGCAAGCGCCGGGGTGGCGCGCTTGCCGACGATCTCGATCACATCGCCCTCGGTGAGGCCGAGCCGCGCCATCAGGGCGCGCGGCAGATGTGCGAGGCCCCGGCCGCTGTCCTCGGGCCGGGCATTGGCAACTTGCAGCCTGACCGGCTGCGCTTCTTCGTCCGCCATTTTCTGTTCTCCGCAGGCGTGGTGGCGGGAACATGGGGTGTGGATTTCCCCGCCGCAACGGCGGAAGCGGGGTGCACGCCCCTGCCTGGGGTTGGCCGGCGAATCGCGCGGGCAAAAAAAAGGCCGATCTCGAGGACCGGCCGGGAAAGTTTTAGGAGAGGATGCCTGAAAGGCACGTGCTTTGTGCAGTGCGGCCGGTTTTTGTGCAAGTGCGAAAAGAAACATTAACGCGTGCACAACTTGCAATCGCGGATAACTGGAGCGATATATGCCTAACACCCAAAAGGGCGTTGGCGTGGGACGAAACCCGCGCCAAGGATAATGACGCAGCGCAACAAAAAGAGAGCGAAATGCGACGACTTCCTCCCCTGACGGCAATCGAGGCGTTCGTGCAGGTGGCGCGGCTGGGATCGATCAAGGCCGCGGCCGAGGAGCTGGCACTCTCCTCGCCGGCCCTGAGCCGCCGCGTCCAGGCGCTCGAGCGCTTCATCGGCAAGCCGCTGTTCGAGCGGCGCCACCAGGCGCTCAAGCTCAACGATGACGGCGACCGGCTGCTCGGCATGATAGCGCCGGCGCTCGACACCATGGCCGATGCGGTGGAGACGATGACAAGCGGCACGGAGCTGCTGCGCCTGCGCCTTGGCCTGCTCCCGCTATTCGCGACGCAGCGGCTGATGCCGCATATGGGCGACCTCAAGCGCAAGCATCCCGAGCTGCACCTCGACGTCGATACCGGCGGCCATGCGGTGGCGCGGCTGGGCGACGGGCTCGACGCGGCGATCGTGGTGGCGCGCGACATCGATCCGACGCTCTATGCCAAGCGACTCGACCGCAACCGGGTCTATGTGATCGGCGCCCGCTCGCTGGTCGAAGGGCCCGATCCGATCACCCGGCCCGAGCAATTGTCCAAGCTGACCGCGCTGGTCCACCGCGACATGGCGGACACCTTCACAGCATGGCGCGCGGCGGCGGGGCTTTCGGACCAGGAGATCGAGCCGGCGGCGATCGACCATTTCGATTCGGGCACGCTGATGCTCGAGGCGGCCGCGCAGGGGCTGGGCGTCGCCTTCATGCTCGAATCGCATTTCGAGGCGGCGCGCGACGACCGACTGGTCCAGCTCTTCGACCTGACCGTCGACAGCGACTACAGCTACTGGTTCGTCTGCCGCCCGCGCGCGCTGACCACGCGCCCGGTCAGGCTGTTCCACGACTGGCTGATCGACGTGCTCGAAGCCGATCGGGTGGCCTAGATGTGACCGTCATCCCGGCGAAAGCCGGGATCTCAGGCGATGGCTCTCCGATAGAGCCGCACGAGACCCCGGCTTTCGCCGGGGTGACGGTTATGGGTTACGCTTCGGTGCGGGCCTTGACGATCTTGCCCGGGGTGCGCGGCGGCTCGCCCTTGGGGAGCGCGTCGACATGCTCCATGCCCTCGGTGACCACGCCCCAGACGGTGTACTGGCCGTCGAGGAAAGTCGCGTCGTCGAGGCAGATGAAGAACTGCGAGTTGGCGCTGTTCGGGTCCATCGTGCGCGCCATCGAGCAGACGCCGCGGACATGCGGCTCGCGGCTGAACTCGGCCGGCAGGTTGGGAAGCTTGGAGCCGCTCATGCCGGTGCCGGTGGGGTCGCCGCCCTGGGCCATGAAGCCATCGATCACGCGGTGGAAGATCACGCCGTCGTAAAAGCCCTCATCGGCGAGGGTGGCGATGCGCTCGACATGCTTGGGGGCGAGATCGGGGCGCAGCTGGATGTGCACGTCGCCGGTGTCGAGGGTCATGACGAGCTTGGTGGGTTCGGACACGCAGATTACTCCTGAGAAGGATTTGCACTGCACCTAGTGGCGCGCGGGGCGACTTGCAAATCATGGCCGGCAATGGCAGCGGCGGGAGAGGGGCGAACAAGGGAGGTCGAACCGTGAGCGAGACCGAACTTCAGGCGGACAACACCGCTCCCGAGCCCCAGCTCGACGAGGATGACCGGCTGCGTCCGGAGTTCGTCGATGCCGTGCTCGACGCGGTGCATGACGGCGACGCCGCCCGCGCGCATGAGCTCGCCGAACCGCTCCACCCCGCCGATATCGCCGACCTGGTCGAGCTGGCACCGTCCGAGGAACGCCCGGCGCTGGTCGCCGCGATCGCCGACCTGATCGACGGCGACGTGCTCGCCGAGATGAACGACTGGGTGCGCGAGGCACTGGTCGATTCGCTCACCGCCACCCAGGTCGCCGACCTCGCCGCCGAACTCGATACCGACGACGCCGTCGCGATCATCGAGGACATGGACGTCGAGGATCAGCGCGAAGTGCTGCGCGCGCTCGACCCCGACGACCGCGCCGCGATCGAGGAAGCGCTTTCCTATCCGGAGGAATCCGCCGGCCGCCTGATGCAGCGCGAGCTGATCGCGGTGCCCGAGCATTGGACCGTCGGCGACGTGCTCGACTATCTGCGCGGCGACGAGGAACTGACCACCGATTTCTGGGAAATCTTCGTGGTCGACCCGACGCACAAGCCGGTCGGCACCTGCGAGCTTTCCTGGGTGCTGCGCACCCCTCGCGCCGTGGCGATCGGCGATGTGATGAAGCGCGAGCAGACGCTGATCCCGGTCGACATGGACCAGGAGGAAGTGGCGCTGCGCTTCCAGAAATACGCGCTGATCTCGGCCGCGGTGATCGACACCAGCGGGCGGCTGGTCGGCATGATCACGGTCGACGACGTGGTCCACATCATCTCCGAGGAAGCCGGCGAGGACGCGCTGCTGCTCTCGGGCGCCGGCGAAGGCGACATCAACGAGCCGGTGCTCGATTCGTACAAGGGCCGGGTGCGCTGGCTGCTGACCAATCTGCTCACCGCGCTGGTCGCCGCGACGATCATCAGCCTGTTCGAGGGCACGATCCAGAAGATGGTCGCACTGGCCGCGCTGATGCCGATCGTCGCGGGCGTGGGCGGCAATGCCGGCACCCAGACCATGGCAGTGACGGTGCGCGCGCTCGCCACCAACCAGCTGACCCAATCGAACACGCTGCGCGCGATCCAGCGTGAGATCTCGATCGCGCTGCTCAACGGCGTGACCGTCGCCTGCGTGATCGGCACCGCGGTCGGGCTGTTCTATCATCATGCCGCGCTCGGCGGGGTGATCGCGGCGGCGATGATGACCAACATCTTCATCGCGGGGCTCGCCGGCGTGGTCGTGCCGGTGACGCTCGACCGGCTCAAGGCCGATCCGGCGGTGGCGAGCTCGATCTTCGTGACGATGACCACCGATTCGATGGGCTTCCTCGCCTTTCTCGGCCTGGCCAGCGCAAGCGGGCTGGTCGGTTGATCCAGACGGGCCGAACGCCCAGATAAGCGCGGTGACGCTGCATCTGACCAAGGTCGCCTTTGGCTGCGACTCCGTTGACTATCTCGCCGAACGCCTCGCCTCGCGCGGGAGCGTGTGGGGGCTGACCACGCGCTATCTGCCCAAAAGGCATGAGGAGATCGGCGGGGAAGGCTCGCTGTTCTGGATCCTCAAGCACCAGCTGGTCGGCCGCACCCCGATCGTGGGCTTCGGCGAGGCCGAGGGCGGGCGCACCGCTATCCTGATGGAGCCCAAGCTGATCCTCGTCGCCAATCGTCCGAAGCGCGCGCATCAGGGCTGGCGCTATCTCGAAGCCAAGGATGCGCCGCCCGATCTGGGCGAGGCCGGGGCGGGGATGGACGAGCTGCCGCCCGCGCTGATGGGCCAGCTGGCAGGGCTGGGGCTGATCTAGCTTTCTTGTCGGGCAATCGCAGAGGTCGCGAACTTGACGAATGCGCGGCGTTGCTCAGAGGAAATGAACGCGCGTTCCGGAACGACAAGGGCATTGCCATTCGTGCCCTCGATCGTCACCGCACCTTCATCCCTGACTTCGCGGACCTCGGACCAGCGAACGGTCCCGCCGCGTTTGCCAATCGTGGTGGCAACGCCGTCAGCATCGAGCGCCAGCACGCGTTCCTGGGGTTTGAACCGAAGCTGCGGATAGAGCGCGAACAGCGCCGGCAACGCCAACGCGATCACCGCCACTTTCAACCAGCCAGCCGATGTCGAAGGCACGTCGCCCAGCGCGACGGCAAGGCTCGCCGCAGCACCCCCCAAGATCAGATGGGACCTCCACAAGCCGCCGAGCCATTTCCGCCGGTACGCGGACCAGACTTCTCCACGCCGTGAACGGTAGCTAACCGACAGCGACATTCAGTTCACCAGCAACGGATAGGCATTGCGGAACGCCGCGACCTTGGGCTTGTCGTAGCGCACGATGTAGCGATGGGTCGGGTTCCGCCAGAAGAAGTCCTGGTGATAGGCTTCGGCCGGATAGAAGTTGCCGGTCTCCAGCTTGGTGACGATCGGCTTGGGGAACGCCTTCGCCTTGGTCAGCTGGTCGATATAGGCGGCCGCCACCTTCCGCTGCTCCTCGTCCTGCGGGAAGATCGCCGAGCGATAGCTGGGGCCGGTATCGGGATATTGGCGGTTGAGCTGGGTGGGGTCGTGCGCGACCGAGAAATAGACGCGCAGCAGCGTGCCGTAGCTGACCTTCCGGGGGTCATAGGCGATGCGCACCGCTTCGGCGTGGCCGGTCCTCTCGGTCGACACCTGGGCATAGGTCGCGGTCTGGGCGGTGCCCCCGGCATAGCCATTGGTGACCGAGTGCACGCCCTTCACCGACTGGAAGACCGCTTCCATCCCCCAGAAGCAGCCGCCCGCGAGGACGGCGACCTGCTCGCCCTTGCTCGGCTTAACGTCGAGCGCGGGAACAGGTACCGGCACCGCGCGCTCGACGGCGGCGGCAGGGGGAAGCAGCACCGCGGCTCCAAGGAGCGCGGCAGCGGGGAGCGACCATTTCAGCATGACCGCAATGTCGTACGCCGAAAGGCTCAGCGCAAGGCCGTGCAGGCTTCCTGAATTCGAGTACATGCCTCGGTAAGCAGCGCGTCCGACGTCGCATAGCTGATCCGCAGCGCCGGCGAGAAGCCGAAGGCCGCGCCGTGCACCGCCGCAACCCGCGCCTCGGTGAGCAGATAGCCGACCATTTCCTCGTCGGTGGTGATGACCTGGCCCTTGGGCGTGGTCTTGCCGATCAGCTGGCTGAACTCGGGATAGACGTAGAAGGCGCCTTCCGGACGCGGGCAGTGCATGCCGTTGATCTGGTTGAGCATCGACACGACCAGGTCGCGACGGCCCTGGAAGGCGGCGACGCGATCCTTGAGGAAGCTCTGGTCGCCGTTCAGCGCCGCGACCGAGGCGGCCTGCGAGATGCTCGACGGGTTCGAGGTCGACTGGGACTGGAGCTTGCCCATGGCCTTGATCAGCCATGCGGGGCCACCGGCGTACCCGATGCGCCAGCCGGTCATCGCATAGGCCTTGGACACGCCGTTCGCGGTCAGCACGCGGTCGTAGAGCGACGGGCAGACCTGGGCGATCGTGGCGAATTCGAAGCCGTCGTAGAGAATGTGCTCGTACATGTCGTCGGCATAGATCAGCACATGCGGATGCCGCTCGAGCACTTCGCCGAGCGCGCGCAGCTCGGCAGCGCTATAGGCAGCGCCGGTCGGGTTGGACGGCGAGTTGAGCACCACCCACTTGGTCTTGGCGGTGATCGCCGCATCGAGCTGCTCGGGCTTGATCTTGTAGCCCTGCTCGGCACCGGCCGAGATGAAGACCGGGGTGCCGCCGGCGAACTCGACCACGTCCGGATAGCTGACCCAATAGGGCGCCGGGATCACGACCTCGTCGCCCGCGTCGATCGTCGCGCAAAAGGCGTTGAACAGCGTGTGCTTGCCGCCCGAGTTCACGCTGATCTGGTTCTCGGCATAGGTGAGGCCGTTGTCGCGCGCGTACTTGGCGATGATCGCCTGCTTCAGCTCGGGCGTGCCATCGACATTGGTGTACTTGGTCTTGCCCGCGCGGATCGCCTCGATCGCGGCTTCCTTGACGAAATCGGGCGTGTCGAAATCGGGCTCGCCGGCACCGAGGCCAATCACGTCGATCCCCTGGCGCTTCAGCTCGAACACCTTGCTCGTCATCGCGAGCGTGGCGGAGGGCTGGATACGATTGAGCGCGGCCGAGGTCTGCATGAATGGCGCCTTTTCCGGGAGGGGAGACGCCGCGCCTATAGGACTCGCTTGACTTACTTCGCAACCGTTACGGCTGAAACCAGTCCGCGCAGCGCGTTGCCGACATAAAAGCCGCCTTCCAGATCGGCCGGGGTGAGATCCCCCTCGATCGCGCGGCCGCTCTCGAGCAGCTCGGCGCGCAGCACCCCCGGCAGCAGCCCGCGGGCAGGCGGCGGGGTGACCAGCATGTCACCGCGCTCGACGAAGATCGAGGTGAAGCTGCCCTCGGTGAGGAAGCCCTGGTCATCGGTGAACACGACTTCCCAGGCGCCGGACTCGCGCCGCGCTTCGTCATAGAAGCCGCGCCGGCTGGTCTTGTGCGCCAGGCGGAAGTCGTCCCGCGCAACTTTTCGCGGCGTGATCGCCACCGGCACCGGGGTGGCGGGCGCCTCGGGCAACGGCGCGATGCCGATCGCGATCGCGCCCGAAGGCGCGAGCAGCAGCCGCACCCGCGCCGGCGCGCGCAGCCGGAAGGTCGCCGCCTGCAGCTCGTTGCGCGCCTCGTGCCGATCGAACTCGAAGCCGAATACCCGCGCGCTCGCCTTCATCCGCGCCAGGTGGCGCTCGAGCAGCACCAGCCCGGCCATCGGATCGAATCGCATCGTCTCGATCAGGTCGAACGGGGTTTCGCCGGCCGTGACGAAGGCGCCCTTGGCAAGGCACTCGTCCCATTCCTCCAGGGCGTTCGAATCGGCGACCACGCCCGATCCTAGCCCGAGCACCGCGCTTGTCGCCCCCTGATCTATCGTCAACGTGCGGATAGCCACGTTGAAACTGGCATCTCCATCCTTGTCGATCGCGCCGATCGCCCCGGTATAGATGCCGCGCGGATCATGCTCGACCTCGGCAATCACCTGCATCGCGCGCAGCTTGGGCGCGCCGGTGACCGAACCGCAGGGAAACAGCCCCGCCAGCACCCCGATCGGCCCGGACACGTCGCCGGGATAGGCAGTGACGGTGGAGACCATCTGGTGGACCGTCGGGTAGCGCTCGACCTCGAACAGCGACGGCACCTTCACCGTACCCGGCTGGGCGAGGCGGGTGAGATCGTTGCGCATCAGATCGACGATCATCAGGTTCTCGGCGCGCTGCTTGGGATCGGCGGCCAGCGCGGCGGCGATCGCATCATCCTCTGCCGGAGTCGCCCCCCGCCGCGCGGTGCCCTTCATCGGGCGCACGGTGATGCCGTCCTTGTCCTCATTGTAATCGAAGAACAGCTCGGGCGAGAAGGACAGCACCCATTCGCTGCCGGTGAAGACCAGCGCGCTGTGGCCGGCGGCGGCGCGGCGGCGAATCAGAGCGTAGAGCGCCGCCGGATGGCCGGCAAAGGGCACATCGGCGCGGAAGGTGAGGTTGGCCTGATAGATGTCGCCGGCCTGGATATAGTCGGCGACGCGATCGAACTGGCTGCGATAGGCGTCGACGGTGATCCGCGGCACCGGCGCGCCGGCCCAGGCACCCGCCGGATCGGGGAGCAGGGCCTCGGCATCGACGCGGTCGACCAGCGGGAAGATCCCGAACCACAGGCACGGGCCGGTTCCGCGCCGGGCCACCGCATGCGGATCGATCCCGGGCGCGGCTTCATAGGAAGCGAAGCCGGCGAGGTTGAACCCGTGATCGAACCACAGCTCCATGCCCCGGAAGGCCCGCTCCATCTCCTCGGGCGAATCGGCACGCACCGCGCCTGCCGGCGTGTGGAACAGCCGGGCGCCGGCGCCACCGGGCCGGGCATCGTCGAGCAGGACGAAAGGAGTGTCGGGCAGGTTCATGCCGTGCCCCGCATGCAGCCGCTTCGCACGGACGGCAAGCCCGTGTTGCGGCGTGAAGCCGTGCCGCCTATCTCGGCGCGATGGCAAATCCCCCGATGCGCGCCGCGGTGATCCCGGTCACCCCGCTCCAGCAGAATTGCACGCTCCTGTGGTGCACCGAGACGATGCGCGGTGCCTTTGTCGATCCGGGCGGCGACCTCGACAAGCTGCGCGCGGCGGCGAAGCAGGCCGGCGTGACGATCGAGAAGATCCTCGTCACCCATGGCCATATCGATCATTGCGGCGCCGCCGGCGAGTTCGCCAAGGAGCTGGGCGTGCCGCTGGAAGGGCCGCATGAGGCGGACCGCTTCTGGATATCGCGGCTCGACGAGGATGGCCGGAAATACGGGATTCGCGGCACCGTGTTCGAACCCGACCGCTGGCTGGAGCAGGGCGACCAGGTGACCGTCGGCAACCTTACCCTCGACGTCTATCACTGCCCCGGCCACACGCCGGGCCATGTCGTGTTCCACCACCCCGAATCGAAATTCGCGACGGTGGGCGACGTGCTGTTCCAGGGATCGATCGGCCGCACCGACTTCCCGCTGGGCAACCACCAGGACCTGCTCGACGCGATCGTGGAGCGGCTATGGCCGCTGGGGGACGACACGACCTTCGTCCCCGGGCACGGGCCGCTGAGCAATTTCGGGCATGAGCGGAAGACGAATCCGTTCGTGGCCGATTCGGTGCTGGCGCGGGGCTGACCCCAGAAGCCTTCGTCACCCTGAACTCGTTTCAGGGTCCAACGCGCCTCGAGCGATATCCTTTGTGGAGCGTTGGATGCTGAAACAAGTTCAGCATGACGAAGCCGAAGGGCTCAGCCCTTCGGACCGACCTTGAACACCGTCACCGGCGCTTCGCGATACTGGCTGCCGATATAGATGCCGTAGCCGGCGAGCCCGAGCATCGTCAGCAAGGTGAGGGCGATGCCGATTCGGCGGCCTAGGCCCCAGCCGTCCATGCCGAAGGCGTGGAGGACGCGGCCGAGGATCAGCGCGAAGCCGACGCCCCACAGCCAGATGCTGGGGCCACCCGCCAGCTCGACCAGCGCGAGCAGCACGAGAATCAGCGGGACATATTCGGCGAAATTGAGCTGGGCGCGCATGCGGCGGACGAGTCGATCGTCGCCGCCATCGCCGATGAAGACCTTTTCGGCGAGTCGCAGCCGGCTGATTCGCAGCGCGAGCCAGAAATTGACCACGGCGGCGGCGCCGGCCGTGCAGAGCGTAACGGGCAGGATGATCATATAAGGTGTCCCCTCCAGAGGGTTCCTCCTACACTCCCTTGCGTCGCCCGCAAGAATCGCTATAGGCGCGCACTCGCTTTCGTGACCGTCCGCTGGTCCGGCGAGCGCCGGACTTTCCGTCGCTTGCCCGCTGGGCCGTGCGGGCGTATCGCGATTTTGACTTTTGTTTCGTTAGAAGGTGCCGAAATGGCCGTTCCCAAGAGAAAGACTACGCCGTCGCGGCGTGGCATGCGTCGCTCTCATGACGCCCTGGCGCCGCAGGCGTTCCAGGAGTGCCCGAACTGTGGCGAGCTGAAGCGTCCGCACGTGCTGTGCGGTTCGTGCGGCCACTATAACGGCCGTGAGATCGTCTCGGCCGAAGACTGATCGGCAACGATCGGGCTGAGATGCGCGGGGGCATGCGGGTATGACGAATTCCTCTCGAATCGCCGTCGATGCGATGGGCGGTGACGAGGGAATTGCGGTCATGCTCGCCGGTGTCGCGCGTGCGCGCCGCCGGTTCGAGGGCATGGAGTTCATCCTCGTCGGAGACGAGGCGCAGATCCGCGAGGGTCTGAAGAACCACCCGAACCTGACGGCCGCCTCCGAAATCGTCCACGCACCGGACGTCGTCGCCTCGGAAGAGAAGCCGAGCGCGGCGATTCGGCGTGCCAAGACCACGTCGATGGGAATCGCCATCGATCTGGTGAAGAAGG
Source organism: Pseudomonadota bacterium (assembly GCA_023445495.1). GTDB lineage: Bacteria > Pseudomonadota > Alphaproteobacteria > Sphingomonadales > Sphingomonadaceae > Sphingomonas. The sequence goes on from JAEXLC010000279.1 coordinate 25,702, forward strand.
GGCAGGCGGGCGCCGCCGTCTCTTCGGGCAATACCGGCGCGCTGATGGCGATGGCCAAGCTCTCCCTGCGCACCATGCCGGGGATCGACCGCCCCGCGCTCGCCGCGTTGCTGCCGACGCTGGGTGAGAACGACACGGTGATGCTCGACCTGGGCGCCAACACCGAAGTCGATGCCCGCAACCTCGTCCAGTTCGCCGTGATGGGTGCCGCCTATGCGCGCACCGCGCTCGACCTGCAGAATCCGCGGGTCGCGCTGCTCAACATCGGCACCGAGGACATGAAGGGCACCGACTCGATCCGCGAAGCCGCGGCCGAGCTGCGCAAGGCCGATCATCTCCGGCTCGATTTCCAGGGCTTCATCGAAGGCAACAAGCTGTCGCGCGGCGAAGTCGATGTGATCGTCTGCGACGGTTTCTCGGGCAATATCGCGCTCAAGACGATCGAGGGCACTGCCCGATTCGTCGCGGACCTGCTCAAGCGCGCCTTTTCCAGCTCGACCCGCTCGAAGATCGGCTTCCTGATCTCCAAGCCGGCGACCGAGCTGCTGCGCACGCATCTTGACCCCAACAATCATAATGGCGCGGTCTTCCTCGGCCTGAACGGCATCGTCGTGAAGAGCCATGGCAGCGCCAACGAACTCGGCGTCGACACCGCGATCGGCTTCGCGGCAAAGATGCTGCGCGACGATCTCAATCGCCGCATCGCCGAGGATCTCGGGAACTTCGAAGCAAAGGCGGCGTAGACACAGTAAGATGACCTTGCGTTCCGTCATCATCGGCACTGGCTCCGCCCTGCCGCCCCGCCGCGTTTCCAACGCCGAACTCGCCCAGGAAGTGGACACGAGCGACGAGTGGATCGTCGAGCGCACCGGCATCCGCTTCCGCCATATCGCGGCACCCGACGAGACCACCGGCACGCTGGCGGCCGAAGCGAGCAAGGCCGCGCTGGCCAGCGCCGGCATCGCCGCCGCCGATATCGACCTGATCGTGCTCGCCACCGCGACGCCCGACCAGACCTTCCCCGCCACCGCCACCAAGGTGCAGGCGCTGCTGGCGATCGACGATTGCGTGGCGTTCGACGTCGCCGCGGTCTGCTCGGGCTTCCTCTATGCGGTGCAGGTCGCCGATTCGATGCTGCGCGCCGGCGTCCACAAGCGGGCGCTGGTGATCGGCGCCGAGACGTTCAGCCGCATCCTCGACTGGGAAGACCGGGCGACCTGCGTGCTGTTCGGCGACGGCGCCGGCGCGATCGTGCTCGAGGCGCAGGATTCGGCCGATGAGGGCGGCCGCGGCATCCTGGCCACCAAGCTCCATGCCGATGGCCGCTACAACGACATGCTCTATGTCGATGGCGGGCCCTCGACCACCCAGACCGTGGGCAAGCTGCGGATGAAGGGGCGCGAGGTGTTCCGCCACGCCGTGGTCAACCTTGCTTCGGTGATGTCCGAATCGCTGGCGCTGGCCGGGCTGGGGCCGAGCGACGTCGACTGGGTGGTGCCGCACCAGGCCAATGCCCGGATCCTCGATGCGACCGCGCGCAAGCTCGACCTGCCGGCCGAGAAGGTGATCGTCACCGTCGACCAGCATGCCAATACCTCGGCAGCCTCGGTGCCGCTCGCGCTCGACACCGCAGTGCGCGACGGGCGGATCAAGCAGGGCGACCTGCTGGTGCTGGAGGCGATGGGCGGCGGCTTCACCTGGGGCGCCGCGGTCGTCCGCTTCTGATAGCTGCGAAAAATCGCAGATATTCGTTGCGGGACCTCAATGTTCCCGTTTGCTGTGTCGAAACAATCTGATAGGACAGACTCGACAGAGATCAACTCAAGGGGGAGTTGCCGAATGACGGCCGCGGGAACGCTGACCAGAGCCGATCTAGCCGAATCGCTGCACCGTGAGGTGGGCCTTTCGCGCGCCGATGCCGCGCGGCTGGTCGAGCAGATCCTCAGCCATATGTGCGAGGCGCTGGCCGAGGGCCAGAACGTCAAGATCTCGGGCTTCGGCAGCTTCATCCTGCGCGACAAGGGCGAGCGGGTCGGCCGCAACCCGAAGACCGGTGTCGAAGTGCCGATCGCCCCGCGCCGCGTCCTCACCTTCCGTGCAAGCCAGATGATGCGCGACCGCATCGTCTCGGCGAGCTGAGCGGGGTTTAGCCCATGCCGGGGGCCGAAAAGGCTGCTGGCGCGCTACGGACGATAGGGGAGCTCGCCCAGGAAATCGGGCGCCCCCAGCACATCCTTCGCTATTGGGAAACGCGCTTTCCCCAGCTTCGCCCGCTCACCCGGGCGGGCAATCGCCGCTATTACCGGCCCGAGGACGTCGCGCTGGTGCGGCGGATCCACGACCTGCTCTCCAACCAGGGCTATACGATCCGCGGCGTGCAGAAGCTGCTCGCGGCGGAAAAGGGCACCAAGGTGGCGCGCGCCGCCGCCGGCACCGCTACGCCGGGCGCGACCGTCGACAAGCAGGGGCTGAAGGCAGTGCGCGATTCGCTCAGCCAGGCGCTGGACGAGGACGGCAGCTAGGCCGGCTCAGTTATAGTCGGGGCCGAGCGTCGGATCGAGGTCGCGCGGGCGGGTGAAGTGAACCAGTTCGCCCCTGCCGGGTTTCACATCGCCCCAGTCCGCCACGTCGAAGCGCATCTCGGCCAGGGTCGCGGTCGGGTATTTCTGCTCGACCGACAGGCGCAGGTCGTTCTCCGCCGCCAGCAGCAGCACCAGCTCCTCCAGCCCCGGATTATGGCCCGAGACCAGCACCGAATCGGCGCCGGCGGGGAGCTCGTGGACCAGGTCGAGCAAGGTCGCGGCAGAGGCCAGGTAGAGACGCTGGTCCCAGTGCGGGGCGAGATCGCTGCCATAGCCGGTGGCGACCTGCGCCAGCGTCTCGACGACGCGGACGGCGGGCGAGGCGAGGACATGGTCGAACACCAGCCCCTCGGCCCGGAGGTGCCTCCCCATCATCGCGGCGGCGCGCTGGCCCTTGGGATTGAGCGGCCGATCGAAATCGCGGGCGACCGGATCGTCCCATCCGGACTTGGCGTGGCGGAGCAGCGTGAGCGTCTTCATGGATTCCCCGTCAGGCGTTCGCGGGGGCCTCTTGCCCCAGCTTTGACGCCAAGGAAAGCCGGACGCGATCAACTGCCTGATCCAGCGTGACGCGCGTCACTCGCGTGCCCGCCGGAAAGGCATCGAGCAGCCGCGACGGGCTGGCCGCGGAGAGCAGCACGAAGGTGCCGCGATCGTCCGCCCGGCGAATCAGCCGGCCGAACGCCTGGGCGAGGCGGGCACGGACGATGCGGTCGTCATAGGCGGTGCCGCCCCCGGCCAGCCGGCGCGCGGCGTGGAGCACGCTCGGCTTGGGCCAGGGGATGCCCTCCATCACCACCAGCCGCAGCGAATCGCCCGGCACATCTACTCCGTCGCGCAGCGCATCGGTACCGAGCAGCGAGGCGCGGGGATCGTCGCGGAAGATGTCGACCAGCGTGCCGGTGTCGATCGGATCGACATGCTGGGCGAGCAGCGGCAGCCCCTCGCGCGCCAGCCGATCGGCGATGCGGGCATGGACGGCGCGCAGCCGGCGGATCGCGGTGAACAGCCCGAGCGTGCCGCCCTCGGCCGCGACCACCAGCCGGGCATAGGCATTGGCGAGCGCGGCGGTGTCGCCGCGCTTCACATCGGTGACGATCAGCACCTCGGCCTGTTCGGCATAGTTGAACGGGCTGACCGCCGAGAAACGCTGGGGCGGGCGCATCAGATGGACCGCGCCCGAGCGCGCCTCGGCCACGTCCCAGTCGCCGCCGGCGCGAAGCGTCGCCGAGGTTATCAGCGCGCCGTGCGCCTGCTTGAGCACGGTCTCGGCAAAGGGCTTGGATGGATCGAGCCAGTGGCGGTGGAGGCCGATGTCATATTCGCGCCCCTCGACCCGATCGACCGCCAGCCAGTCGACGAACGCCGAATCGGCCGGACCGCCGATCCGCGCGATCAGCGCGAGCCAGGCACCGACGGTGTCGGCACGCCAGCCGAGCGACGCGACCGCGCCTTCGATCCGGGCACGGGCAGGGCCGTCCATCCAGTCGGGCGCTTCGGTGAGCACCGCTTCGAGCCGGCGGCCGAGATGGACGAGCGGGCGGAGCAGCGCGTCGAGCGCTTCGCCGGCAGGGCCGGCAGCCTCGACCAGGGCGGCATCGGGCTCGGCCAGCTCGGTCTCGAGGCCATAGCCGGCTTCCGCCGCGCCATTGACGTCGCGGGCATAGACCAGCCCGCGCACCGCCGCGAGAAGCTGCTCCACCGGGCCGAAGGGCTCGCCTTCGTTGAGGCGCTGCAGCCAGCCGTCGCTGGGCAGCGCGCGCGCGGCCTCGACTGCCTCGGCGATCGCGCGGCCGCCTTCCTCGTCATAACTCGCGACATCCGAGAGGCGCGCAGCCAAACCCCGGCGCCGGCCGCGCGAGCCCGATTCGGGCCCGGTCACCCAGCGGCGGATCTCGATCGATTCCTGCCCCGTCAGCGCGGCGGCGAACATCGCATCGGCGGCATCGAACAGGTGATGCCCCTCGTCGAAGACATAGCGGGTCGGGCGGCTCGCCGTCTCGCGGCCTCGCGCCGCGTTGACCATCACCAGTGCGTGGTTGGCGATGACGATGTCGGCATCGGCCGAGGCGCGGGCGGCGCGCTCGATGAAGCATTTCCGGTAATGCGGGCAGCCGGCATAGATGCACTCGCCGCGCCGGTCGGTGAGCGCGGTCGAGCCGTTGCGGCGGAACAAGGTGGGAAGCCAGCCGGGCAGGTCGCCACCGACCATGTCGCCATCGGCGGTATAGGCCGCCCAGCGCGCGACCAGCTGGGCAAGGATCGCCGCCCGGCCCGCAAAGCCGCCCTGCAAAGCATCCTCGAGATTGAGCAGGCAGACATAATTCTCGCGGCCCTTGCGGGTGACGATCTTCTTCCTGCGTTGCTCGGGATCGGCGACCAGCCGCTCGCCTTCATGGCCGAGCTGGCGTTGCAGCGCCTTGGTGAAGGTGGAGACCCAGACCGCGCCACCGGCCTGCTCGGCCCAGAGCGAGGCGGGGGCGAGATAGCCCAATGTCTTGCCGATGCCGGTGCCGGCCTCCGCCAGCACCAGGTTCGGCGATTCGCGCATGTCACGCGGGGCGAAGGCACCGGCGGCGGCGGCAGCATAATCGCGCTGGCCCTGGCGCTGCTCGGCGCCGCTGCCGGTGAGCCGGGCGAGGCGATCGGCGACCTCGCCATCGTTGAGCGTCACCGTGCGCGGTGCGGCGCGGGGCGGCTGCTCGATCCATTCGGGGAGTTTGGAGAACAGCCAGCGCTCGGCCTGGGCAGGCTTGGCGAGACGCTGGCTGAGCGCCGGCGCCCAGGGCCAGCGCAGGCGGAACAGCGATTGCACCGCGTTCCAGGCGCCTTCGCGCTCGGGCCAATTGCCTTCGGTCACAGCCAGCAGCTTCGCGGCGGCATCGCGCAGGAACGGGGCGATATCGGCGTCGTTCGCCGGCGCTTCGAGCCCGGAGACGCGCGCCAGCCCCTTGGGCGTGGGCACCATGAAGCGCGCGGGATGGAGAAAGGCGAACAGCTCAAGCAGATCGAGCCCGGACAGATCGGCATAGCCAAGCCGCTGGCCGATCAGCGGGGCATTCAGGAGGATCACCGGCGTATCGGCGGCGATGCGGATCGCCTCGCCCCGACTGATCGCCCGGCAATCGCCATCCGGCGTGGCGATCCAGACGCCGCCATGGCTGGCGTGGAGGGCGGGATAGGGCAGGGTCATCGCACGCCAGGCCGCAGCACGGCGAGGAAGCGATCGGCATCGGGCAGGCCACGCAGATCCTCGCTGCGCACGTCATCCTTCGTCCGGACGGTGAGCGCGACCCAGGCGCGGCGGCCCTTGCGCTCGACGATCGTCGCATCGATCAGCTCGGCAAAGGCGAGATCGCGGTAGAAGCGCCCCGACAGCGGAGCCGCCCAGGCGATGCGCCGGTCGGTCACCACCACCGTCCCGAACAGGTCGAAGAACCAGGCGCGCAGCCGCTCATGAAAGACGGCGAGCACATAGAGCGCGAGATAGCCGAACAGGCAGAATGTCATGCAGGAAAAGAACAGCGCGACGATCAGCATGGGTTCCCGGCTCCAGATCATCCACTGCGCGACAAGGAAGAAGAGCAGCGGCAGGCACACCGCGAACAGCAGGAAGGCGCGGCCGGAATCGAACGAGGCGAGGCCGGGGCGCCCGCGCCACCGCACTGACTCGCCGGGGACGAGCGTGTCGATTTCGGCGGGCTGCTCGATCGCATCGAGCGCGGGACATTCAACGCCGAGACCGCGCAGCACCGTGAGCACGCGCGCGGCGTCGCGGCTGCCGAGCAGCATCAGGATCCGCTGGCGGTTGCCGCCGACGATGCGCACCCGGTGCCAGGCGCCATAGCCATGCACGAGGACGCGGCGGATATCGGCGATCGCGATCCGGTCGGCCATGCCATCGAAACGGCTTTCCGCCGCCTGCCCATCGACGCGGTAACGCTGGTTGCCACTCCGTACGATCGTCAGCAGGATCGCCCCGAGGGCAAGCCCCAGGACCAGCAGGACGAGCCCGATCGCACCCCAGCTGACCGCGGCGGCGGTTTGATCGTCGAGCGGGAAACTTTGCCCGCCGATCTGCAACTGCGAGGTGCCGGGAATCCGCGGCATCAGCCCGGCAGCCAGCCAGCCGCCGGCGAACAGCCCTAGCGCGATGAACGGCGGCAACCAGAACGCCAGCGCGGCGCTGCGCGAGCTGTGTCCCTCCCAAAGCGCCGGCCCGGGCAGATCGTCGCCATGGCTGGCCGGAAGGGCGGGATGCGCGGTCATGTACGCCTTTCGTTCTAGCGCCGCTTGGCCGGCAAAGTGAAGGGAGCGGGGCACATTCTTTTTACTTTTTACCCCGCGCGTGAGGACGGGCCGCAGCGGGTGCACGCGCGGGCGCATTCCAGTAAACGCCCGGATAACTTCAAATATTTCACCAGTCAGTTCCATATGGGACTGCAGGACTTCTTCCAATTTCCTCTATTCAGCGACAGTCGCAAACCGCCGGTGATCTCGATCCCGGCGTTCCCACAAAAGAAAAGATTCACCCATCCTTTCATCGTGGAGACTTGTCATGCCTGATACACTTCCCGCATTCCCGACCATCGACAGCCTGAACTGGTCGCCGCCTTCGCAGACCGAACCTGTCGAGATGGTGCGGTCCACCCGCAACCTCATCATCTATGCCGATGCCGACAACGCCAACTACCAGGACAATGTCTGGGACCAGGAAACCGGCGACGGCGCGCCGCGGCTCAACAACTGGTGGGATGGCAATGCGCCGGTGGCGCGCCAGTTCGTGCTGCGCAAATATTGGAAGATGGTGCCCGGCACCTTCACCCATCTCTCCCCCGGCACCCAGCTGCAGAAGAGCTGGGAATATGACCATGGCATCTCGACCACCGACACCGAATCGATCACCGCGCAGATGGGCTTTTCGGGCGGCGGGCTCAGCGCCAGCCTGAGCGCTACGCTCTCGCATTCGGTGACGATCAACGACCTGCAGAAGACCACCACCCAGTTCACCATCCAGCCGCCCGCCTCGGGCACCCGGGTGTGGCTGCTATGGGATCTGATGTACCAGTTCATGATCGTCCGCAGCGACAGCAACGACCCGATCCCGCAGGGCACCTATCGCGGCGACGTCGATTTCAGCAACGACGACCATTATTCCGGCGCCTATCTCAACTATCGCTGGACGAACCTGACCGTGTCGGCGGGCATATTGTGCCCGCAGGACCGGGTCTTCGCCTGACGCGCTTCCGGCCCTTCCCATCGCGGAGGGGCCGGATTTGGCTCCTGACGCTTCCGAAAACTTGCAAAAACGCGGTGTTTCGCGCACGCGCGACCGATCATGACAGACGATAGCATCCTGCGCGCAGCCGCACTCGAGTCCAAGGCCTGGCCCTACGAAGAAGCGCGCAAGCTGGTGAAACGCTATCCGCAGGGCAAGCCCGACGGCTCGCCGGTGCTGTTCGAGACGGGCTATGGCCCCTCGGGCCTGCCGCATATCGGCACCTTCCAGGAAGTGCTGCGCACCACCATGGTGCGCCACGCCTATGAAGAGATGACCGGTCACAAGACCCGGCTGATCGCGTTCAGCGACGACATGGACGGGCTGCGCAAGGTGCCCGACAATGTGCCGAACCAGGCGCTGCTCGCCGAGCATCTCGGCAAGCCGCTGTCGCGCATCCCCGATCCGTTCGAGAAGTTCGACAGCTTCGCCGCGCACAACAACGCGATGCTGCGCGAATTCCTCGATCGCTTCGGCTTCGAGTACGAGTTCGCGTCGTCGACCGACTATTATGGCTCGGGCCGCTTCGACGAAGCGCTGCGCAACGTGCTGCGCAACTACCAGGCGATCATGGACGTGATGCTGCCGACTCTCCGGGCGGAGCGTCAGGCGACCTATTCGCCGGTGCTGCCGGTGAGCCCGAAGAGCGGCGTGGTGCTGCAGGTGCCGGTGGAAGTCGTCGATGCCGAGGCGGGGATCATCCGCTTCGTGGACACCTCTGATTCTGGGGCAGAGACGATCGAGCAGTCGATCTTCGGCGGCCAGGCCAAGCTTCAGTGGAAGCCCGACTGGGGCATGCGCTGGGCGGCGCTGGGCGTCGATTACGAGATGTACGGCAAGGACCTGATCGACAGCGGCATCCAGAGCGGCAAGATCACCCAGGTGCTCGGCGGCCGGCGCCCCGAGGGGCTGATCTACGAGCTGTTCCTCGACGCCAAGGGCGAGAAGATCTCCAAGTCCAAGGGCAATGGCCTGTCGATCGAGGAATGGCTGACCTATGGCCCCGACGAGAGCCTTGCCTTCTACATCTATCGCGAGCCCAAGAAGGCGAAGTCGCTGCACCTCGGGCTGATCCCGCGCGCGATCGAGGAATATTGGCAGTTCCGCGCCAACTACCCAACCCAGGAGATCGCGCAGAAGCTCGGCAATCCGGTCCACCATATCCACAATGGCAAGGTGCCGGCCGAGACGCTGCCGGTGACCTTCGGGCTGCTGCTCAACCTGGTCAGCCTGCCGGGCGTGGGCAATCGCGAGACGATCTGGGGCTTCCTCCGCCGCTATTCGCCGGACCTTTCGCCCGAATCGCATCCCGAGCTCGACCGGATGGTCGGCTATGCGATCCGCTATGCGAAGGATTTCGTCGAACCGACGCTCCAGCGCCGTGCGCCGAGCGAAGCGGAGGCGGGTGCGCTGCGCCAGCTCGACGCCCAGCTCGCCGAGCTGCCCGAGAATGCTCCGGCCGAGGACATCCAGAACATCGTCTACGAGATCGGCAAGACCGACGCGTTCGAGAATCTCCGCGACTGGTTCAAGGCGCTCTACGAGACGCTGCTCGGCAGCGAGCAGGGGCCGCGCATGGGCAGCTTCATCGCGCTCTACGGGATCGAGAACAGCCGCAAGCTGATCGCCGAGGCGCTGGCAAAGGCATGAACGCCAGGATCGGCGCGGTTCCGGCAGGGGCCGTGCCGATCCTGCTTTGCAGCGCGACACCCACCCCATAGAGATCGGGCATGACCATGCCCGCATCGATCAAGCACCAGGCCAGGGACCGGCTGCGCGCCTTTCTGGAGAGCGAGGCCGCCGGCGGCATCCTGCTGATGTTCGCCTCGGCGCTGGCGCTGATCGTCGCCAACTCCCCGCTGGCGACCGACTATTTCCACCTGCTCCACGTGGAACTGGGGCCGCTCAGCATGCATGGCTGGATCAACGACGCGTTGATGGCGGTGTTCTTCCTGCTCGTCGGGCTGGAGATCAAGGCGGAGGTGACCGAAGGCCAGCTCGCCAGCTGGTCGCAGCGCACCTTGCCGGTGCTGGCCGCCGCTTCGGGCATGGCAGTGCCGGCGCTCGTCTATCTCGCGGTCGCTGGCTCCACACCGGGGCTGGCGCGCGGCTGGGCGATACCGGCGGCAACCGACATCGCCTTCGCGATGGGGCTGCTCGGCCTGCTCGGCAAGCGCGCGCCGGCCTCGCTCAAGCTGCTCCTCACCACCATCGCGATCGTCGACGACATGGGCGCAGTCGCGATCATCGCGCTGGCCTACACCGCCAAGCTCAACCTGATGGCGCTGCTCGGTGCCGGCATCACGCTGGCCTGCATGTATTTTCTCGGGCGCCGCGGCGTGCAGCGGCTGTCGCCCTATCTGGTGCTAGCAGTGGTGCTGTGGCTGTGCGTCTATGCATCCGGCGTGCACGCGACCATTGCCGGGGTGGCGGCGGCAATGATGATCCCCCGCCATGCCGCGCACCAGCTCGAGCATGCGCTCAACCCCTGGGTGGCGTTCGGCATCGTGCCGCTGTTCGGCTTCGCCAATGCCGGTGTGTCGCTTGCCGGGCTGGGCGCGGAGATACTGATCGCGCCGCTGCCGCTCGCCGTCGCGCTCGGGCTGTTCGCCGGCAAGCAGATCGGCGTGTTCGGCAGCATCTGGCTGGCGGTGAAGGCCGGCATCGCTCCGCGTCCGCACGCCCGCTGGGGGCAGATCTATGGCATGGCGCTGCTCGCCGGCATCGGCTTCACGATGAGCCTGTTCATCGGCGGCCTGGCCTTCCCGCCGGGGCCGCTGACCGACCAGGTCAAGATCGGCGTGCTCGCCGGATCGATCCTGTCGGCGCTGATGGGTTACCTGGTCCTGCGCTCGACCAGCACCGCCACCACCAGCACACCGAACCCGCCAAGCGAGAGCAGCGCGCCGACCCAGCCGGTCGACGTCCAGCCATAGCCCGCGGCGATGGCGAGGCCACCCAGCCAGGGGCCGAGCGCATTGGCGGTGTTGAACGCCGAGTGGTTGAGCGACGCGGCGAGGCCCTGGGCTTCGCCGGCGACGTCCATCAGCCGGGTCTGCAGCACGGCGCCGAGCGCGCCGAGGAAGCCGATCGCGAAGATATCGAGCGCGATGCTCCACAGCTGGTGCGCGGCGAGCGGATAGAAGGCGAGCGCGACCGCGCTGCCGAGTAGCAGCACCGCCGCCGTCGGCATCAGCGCGCGATCGGCGAACTTCGGCACGATGATGCTGCCGAGCGTCGCGCCCATGCCGAAGATCGCCAGCACCAGCGGGATCATCGCCGGCGAGGCCTTGGTCACCTCGAGCATGGTCGAGGCGACATAGGTGTAGACGCAGAACATGCCGCCAAAGCCGATCGCGCTGATGCCGAGCGTCAGCCAGACCTGGCCATTGGCGAGCGCGCCCAGCTCCCGAAGCGGGCTCGCGCCCTTTTGCGGCGGATCGCGCGGGGCAAGCGCCGCGACCAGCGCCACCGTCGCCAGCGCCAGCACGCCGACCACGACGAAGCCCCAGCGCCAGCCGACCGCCTGGCCCAGCCAGTTGGCGAGCGGCACGCCGAGGATCGTCGCCACGGTGAGCCCGAGCATCATCCGGCCCACGGCCTGGGACCGCTTGTTCATCGGCACCAGCGAGGCCGCGACCAGCGCCGCGATGCCGAAATAGGCGCCGTGCGGCAGGCCGGAAAGGAAGCGGAACAGCAGCAGCCAGTGATAGTTGGGCGCCGCCGCGCTCAGCGTGTTGAACAGCGCGAAGGCGCCCATCAGCAGGATCAGCGTCAGCCGCCGCGACAGCTTGGCCGCGCCCACCGCGATCAGCGGCGCACCCACCACCACGCCCAGCGCATAGGCGCTGATGACATGGCCGGCCGACGGCGCGTCGATCCCGAGCCCCTGCGCCATATACGGCACCAGGCTCATCGTCGCGAACTCGGTGGTCCCGATGGCAAAGCCGCCCATCGCAAGCGCGAAATGGACGAGGCCGACATTGTGGGTCGGTGCGCGAGTGCTGGTGGGGGCGTGCATTGCCGCTCAAGTGGCCATGCTGCACTGCAGCGTCAATGCCCGTAGCGCGCAACATACGAATGCAGAAACTGCATTTGTTCGAGCGAGCTTCGGCGCGCCACCCCATCCGTTCGCCAGGCTTGCTCTATAAGGAACTGTAACTGCGAAAAATGCGGGTGTGCCGTGCACTTGATAGGCGCAGATGCGTTGGCGGACGATGACTGAACCTGGCGGCTATTCCCGCGGCACTCCCGGATATCGGCGCCTGACGCTCGCGATGCTGTTTGCCGGCTTCTCGACCTTTTCGCTGCTCTACTCCGCCCAGCCGCTGCTGCCGCTGTTCGCGCAGGAATTCCATCTGAGCGCCGAGGTCGCCAGCCTTGCCATCTCGCTCGCGACCGGGCCGCTCGCGGTGGCGATCGTCGTCGCGGGCATGCTTTCGGACAAGCTCGGCCGGCGGCCATTGATGGTGGCGGCGATGTTCGGCGCGGGGTTGCTGACCATGCTGACCGGCCTGGCGCCGGGCTGGGACGCGCTGCTGGCCCTGCGCTTCCTCACCGGCGTTGCGCTGGCCGGCATGCCGGCAGTCGCGATGGCCTATGTCAGCGAGGAGATCGAGCCGCGCTCGGTGGGGCCGGCGATGGGCCTCTACATCGCCGGCAGCGGAATCGGCGGCATGGCCGGGCGGCTGGGGGTGAGCCTCATCACCGAACTGGTCGACTGGCGCTGGGGACTGATCGGGGTGGGACTGGCCGGGCTGGCGATGGCCGAAGGGTTCCGCCGCCTCGCCCCGCGCTCGCGTCGCTTCGTGCCGCAGGAGGTGCATCCGGGCGCCGTGCTCGCCGCCGGGCGCGACCTGTTCCGCGACCGCGCCATGCCCCTGCTCTATGCCGAGGCGTTCCTGCTGATGGGCGTGTTCGTCACCATCTACAATTATGTCGGCTTCCGTCTGCTCGCGCCGCCCTTCGGGCTGAGCCATGCGGCGATCGGCGCGATCTTCCTGCTCTATCTGCTCGGCTCGATGAGCTCGACCTGGTTCGGGCATCTCGCCGAGAAGCGCGGACGGCGGCTGATCTTCTGGATCCCCACCGCGATGCTGCTGATCGGGGTGACCATGACGGCCTCGATGTGGCTCGCGCTGGTGGTGGCGGGCATCGGCATCGTCACCATCGGCTTTTTCGGCGCCCACTCGATCGCCTCGAGCTGGGTCGGAAGGCGCGCGCGGGCGAGCCGGGGGCAGGCGGCCGCCTTCTATCTGTTCTTCTATTATCTCGGCTCGAGCGTGCTGGGATCGGCCGGCGGCGTCGCCTGGACCGGCTGGGGATGGATCGGCGTGGCGCTCTATTGCGGCGTGCTGACCGTGCTGGCGCTGGCCATCGCGGCGAAGCTCTCCACCATCCCGCCGCTGCCGCTCGCGGAAGTTACCCCGCCGCGGGCGATGGGGACGGACTAGGGAAATGCTGGGCCACGGCGTTCGCGGGAGATTGGTCGGCAACGATACCGCACCATGATTCGGCGTGCGAACCGGCATGATTCGCCAAGCCCGGTCGCGTCAGCGTTCCGCGCGGGGCAGCGTAGCTGGTGATGATCCGCTTGGGCGCTTCGTTCCATGTAAGATTGAACGCCCAGAGGCGCGGGAAGAACTCCAGTTCCGAATAGGGCAGGTGATCGTGGATCCACCATGCAAGGCGCTGCCAGTCACCCTCTGCCTGGAAATGGTCCCAGAAACTCGGCACTACAATGCATGCGGTGGCACCCAAATGACCGTCGGTGTCGCGCCGGTCCCAGATATGCCGGGCGTAATTCTTCTCGTTCGCGGCGCAATTATGCCCCTTCAGATTTCCCAGCGCATTGACTGCTTCCGACCTGTAGGCGGAGCGAATAGCGATGCGTCCGAACCTCTTCTGAAGCGGCTCCAGCAGATGTTCGCAAAGCCCCGTGCCGGCCTCGACAGCGAGATCGGGATCATCGGGGACATTGGCGAGACCGTAGATCGCCGCGATATCGGAAAACAGGAAGTCTCGAAAAAAGAAGGAGCCCGACAGGCGGACCCTGCCGAGCTCCTCCAGCGCCGATACCGTTTCGGGTTTGCGGCGCGCCATTCCTATCGCCTCAGAGCTTCTCGGTCAGCTCCGGCACGATCTTGAACAGGTCGCCGACCAGGCCGATGTCCGCGACCTGGAAGATCGGGGCGTCCTCGTCCTTGTTGATCGCGATGATCGTCTTGGAGTCCTTCATGCCGGCGAGGTGCTGGATCGCACCCGAGATGCCGATCGCGACATAGACTTCCGGGGCGACGATCTTGCCGGTCTGGCCGACCTGATAATCGTTCGGCGCATAGCCCGCGTCGACCGCGGCACGCGAAGCACCGACAGCGGCGCCGAGCTTGTCCGCCAGCGGATCGATCTGCGCATGGAACTGCTCCGACGAGCCGAGCGCGCGACCGCCCGAGACGATCACCTTGGCGCTGGTCAGCTCCGGGCGCTCCGACTTGGCGATTTCGGCACCCGCGAAGGTCGAAAGGCCCTTGTCGCCTTCGCTCGCCACTGCCTCGACAATGCCCGAACCGCCGGTGGCGGCGGCCTTGGCGAAGGCAGTGCCGCGCACGGTGATCACCAGCTTCTTGTCGCTGGTCCGCACGGTGGCGATCGCGTTGCCGGCATAGATCGGACGGGTGAAGGTGTCGGCACCCTCGACCGAGAGGATGTCCGAGATCTGCATCACGTCGAGCGCCGCGGCGACGCGCGGCGCGATGTTCTTGCCGGTGGTGGTCGCCGGGAACAGCACCGCGTCATGCGTGCCCATCAGCGACACGATCAGCGGCGCGACGTTTTCTGCCAGGAAATGCTCATAGGCCGCGTCGTCGGCGACATGGACCTTGCCCACGCCTTCGATCGCCGCTGCCTGGCTGGCCACGCCGTCGACGCCCTTGCCGGCGACGAGGAGATGGACTTCACCGAGCTTCGCCGCGGCGGTGACCGCCGAGAGGGTGGCGTCCTTCAGGCTCTGATTGTCGTGCTCGACCCAAACCAGCGTCTTCATTTCGCGACTCCCAGACCCTTGAGCTTTTCGACCAGCTCGTCGACCGAGCCCACCTTGATGCCGGCCGAGCGCTTGGCCGGCTCGACGACCTTGAGCGTCTTGAGGCGCGGGGTGACGTCGACGCCGTAATCCGCGACGGTCTTCTTCGCGACCGGCTTGGACTTGGCCTTCATGATGTTCGGCAGCGTCGCGTAGCGCGGCTCGTTGAGGCGGAGATCGGTGGTGACGATTGCGGGGAGTTTCAGATCGACCGTCTCGAGGCCGCCATCGACTTCGCGAGTGACCTGCACGCCCTGGCCGCCCAGCTCGACCTTCGAGGCGAAGGTGCCCTGCGGCCAGCCGAGCAGCGCGGCCAGCATCTGGCCGGTCTGGTTGCTGTCGTCGTCGATCGCCTGCTTGCCGAGGATGATCAGCCCGGGCTGCTCCTCTTCGGCGACCTTGGCGAGGAGCTTGGCGACGGCCAGCGGTTCGATCTCGTCATCGGTCTGAATCAGGATGCCGCGGTCGGCGCCCATGGCGCGCGCGGTGAGCAGCACATCGGTTTCCGCCTTGGCGACGCCGATCGTGACGACGACCACCTCGGTCGCCGCGCCCTTTTCCTTGAGGCGCACGGCTTCCTCGATCGCGATCTCGTCGAACGGGTTCATGCTCATCTTGACGTTGGCGAGGTCTACCCCCGTCCCATCCGCCTTCACGCGGGGCTTCACGTTATAGTCAAGCACGCGCTTGACCGGCACCAGAACTTTCATCGAAATCCTCTCCATCGCTGGAAGAACGGCTATGCCAACCGCTAATGCCCGAGATTCCGGCCAAGTCCACCCCAAACAGTGATAGGGCATACCCAATCATCGAAAAATCGGTGCGGATGGCCGTTTTGCCGAGGCGCCGCGAGTTCACCCGAAATTCAGACGCGAATCTGCAGCTTCGTGAAGGAAGGGAGAGGACAATGGGAAAATACCAGCTGATCATCAGTACGGCGCTGGCGGCGAGCATCGCCACGGTACCCGCGCTTGCGCAGGATGCGCCGGCCTCCGCCAAGGAGAAGAAGCCGCCCGCAACCATCGCCAGGCCGGGCGGCGCGGTCTCTTCGAGCTATGCGCGCTGCGCGCCCGGCAGCCCGATCGGCGGAATCGTGGTGAAGGGCGGGGTGAACCCGACCAGGCGGGAAGGCGCAACCGAGCCGGAATGCCCGGCCACGACCGGCGGCGAAACCGCGGAGGGCCGGACCTATACCGGTGGCCGCCGCAATGAGGACGCGCCGGTGGCTGCAGCCGAGGCGACCGCCACCGGGGACATGCCTTCGCGCCTGTCGATGACGCCGACCACGGCCAAGACGGTTACGCCCGCCGAGCCTTCGGGCAAGAGCATCAGCGAAAAGGGCGTCTCGGCACCCAAGCCGCACTGAACGAAAAAGGGCGGAAGAGACCCAAGTCTCTCCCGCCCTTTCGATCAGCTATGGCTGTCGGTCAGCGCGCTCAGGCGGCGAGCTTCTTGACCTCGGCCACGATCTTCTGCGCGGCATCGCCCAGGTCGTTCGCGGGAACGATGGCGAGGCCCGAATTGGCGAGGATTTCCTTGCCCTCGGCAACATTGGTGCCCTCGAGGCGCACGACCAGCGGCACCGAGAGGTTCACTTCCTTCGCCGCGGCGACAATGCCGGCAGCGATGATGTCGCACTTCATGATGCCGCCGAAGATGTTGACCAGGATGCCCTTCACGTTCGGATCGGCGAGAATGATCTTGAACGCCGCGGTCACCTTCTCCTTCGAAGCGCCGCCGCCGACGTCGAGGAAGTTGGCCGGGAACATGCCGTTGAGCTTGATGATGTCCATCGTGGCCATCGCCAGGCCGGCACCGTTGACCATGCAGCCGATGTCGCCATCGAGCTTGATGTACGCCAGGTCATACTTCGAGGCTTCGAGCTCGGCGGGATCTTCCTCGCTCTCGTCGCGCAGCTCGGCCAGGTCCTTGTGGCGGAACATCGCGTTCGAATCGAAGCCGACCTTGGCGTCGAGGACGAGAAGGTTGCCCTGCTCGGTCAGCGCCAGCGGGTTCACTTCGATCTGCGCAGCGTCGGTCGCGACGAAGGCGGCGAACAGCGACGACGCGACCTTGGCGGCCTGCTTGCCCTGGTCGCCGGTCAGGCCCAGCGCGGCAGCGACGGCGCGGCCGTGGTGCGGCATGAAGCCGGTCGCGGGATCGACGTCGAAGGTGTGGATCTTCTCGGGAGTCGAGTGAGCGACTTCCTCGATGTCCATGCCGCCCTCGGTCGAGACGACGAAGGCGACGCGGCCGGTGGCGCGGTCGACGAGCAGCGCGAGGTAGAATTCCTTCGCGATGTCGGCGCCGTCGGTGATGTAGAGGCGGTTGACCTGCTTGCCGTGCTCGCCGGTCTGGATCGTCACCAGCGTGTTGCCGAGCATGTCGGTAGCGTGCGCACGGACCTCGTCGAGCGAGAAGGCGAGGCGGACGCCGCCCTTCGCATCGGGGCCGAGCTCCTTGAACTTGCCCTTGCCGCGGCCGCCGGCATGGATCTGCGACTTCACGACGAAGAGCGGCCCAGGCAGCTTCTTGGCGGCCTCGACGGCCTCCTCGACGGTGAACGCGGCGAAGCCGGCTGCGATCGGCGCGCCGTACTTGGCGAGCAGTTCCTTGGCCTGATATTCATGGATGTTCATGGGACGCGCCCTCGTCTTTTGTGGCGGGAAGGAGTTTGCGGGTGCCTTAAGCACGGCACGCGCGCGAATCCAAATCTTTTCGCAGTAAATGCGATTGCGACAAAGTTGCAATAAACTGTCGTAAAGCCGGTATGGCGGCAAGCACCTTTGGCCGCTAGGGAATCGCCATGCCCTTCCTCCCCGCCGCCGCGCTGCTGCTTTCGCCCTCCGCCGAACCGGGTATCGCCCATGCCGCGCTCGATCGGCTCGCGGGCTGCTGGGAAGCGCCGGGCGACGTGATGGGCAAGCGAGTCGCGACTCGGGTGCGCGCCGCGTGGCGGCTCGGCGGACGCTATCTGCTGCTCGAATCGCACGGGCTCGATCCGGCGGATCCCTATGACGCAGCGATCGCGATCGGCGACCATGATGGCGACAGGCTGAGCGCCTGGTGGATGGACAGCTTCGGCGCGGGCTACAGCGCGGCCGGCAAGGGCCAGGCCGACAAGGCCGGCATCCTCACGATCGATTATGCCTATCCCGATGCGCTCTACGCCAACCGGCTCGAGCCGCAGGGCACAGGCTGGCGCTGGACGATCACCGAGCGCAAGCCCGACGGCAGCACGAAGCCCTTCGCGAGCTACACGCTGACGCCGACCAAATGCGACAGCACCGCCTTCGCCTTCTGATCCGAAAGCGCCTATCTAAGCATCATGTCGCCCTGGATCGGCCTTGCCCTGTTCCTTGCCACGCTCGCCGGGATGGAAGTGTTCGCCTGGGCGATGCACCGCTGGGTGATGCACGGGCCGGGCTGGTTCCTGCACGCGAGCCATCACCGTGCCCGCACCGGCTGGTTCGAGCTCAACGACCTGTACGCGGTGATCTTCGCGAAGCCGTCGATCCTGCTGATCTATGGCGGGGCGCAGGCCGGCTGGTGGCCTGGTTTCACGTGGATCGGCGCCGGAATCGCCGGTTATGGTGCAATCTATTTCGGCTTCCACGACGTGATCGTCCACCAGCGGGTGCGCCACCGCTATGTCCCGCGCTCGCGCTACATGAAGCGAATCGTCCAGGCGCACCGGCTGCACCACGCGGTGGAATCGAAACAGGGTGCGGTCAGCTTCGGCTTCCTCTGGGCCGCGCCCGCCGACGAATTGAAGCGCCAGCTCAAGGTCAAGGCCGGATCGGCCCGGTTCCGCACGAACCCGGATTGACGACTCATGCGGTGCCGGACACATGCTTGTGTCCATGGAGCATCTGAACCTCTCCGAGTCCGAATGGCGCAAGCGCCTCAACCCGGAACAGTTCCACGTGCTGCGCGAGGCCGGGACCGAGCCCGCCTTTTCCGGCCGCTTCACCGACAACAAGGCCGACGGCCTCTATCTCTGTGCCGGCTGCAAGCTCGAGCTGTTCGACAGCGCCGACAAATATGATTCGGGATCGGGCTGGCCCAGCTTCACCCGGCCGATCGATCCGGAGAACGTGACCGAACATGCCGATGTCAGCCATGGCATGCGGCGGGTCGAGCTGCGCTGCGCGCGCTGCGACGGGCACCAGGGCCATGTCTTCCCGGACGGGCCGCCCCCGACCGGCCTGCGCTACTGCATCAACTCGGCCAGCCTCGATTTTCGTTCACGTGGTGGCAACCACAATGCCGTTAGCGAGCGGGCTTGAGCGCCTGATCCTTGTGAGCGGGCCGAATAGGGCTTAATCGCACTCCCCCGATGCCATCTAAAAACCTGCCAGCCGTGATCCGCACGCCCAAATGGCGTGACCTTGCCTTCTGGAAGCGCTTTGCGTTCTGGACCCTGATCAGCGGGGGCAGCCTGGCGCTGCTCGGCTTCATCGCGCTGCTGATCGCGGTCTATTCGACCAAGTCGACGCTGCCGAGCTTCGACGAGCTCAAGTCGTCGCCCAACGGCCAGATGATCCGCGTCCACGCCGCGGACGGCACCGTGCTGGTCTCGCTCGGGCCGAGCTATGGCGAGTGGATCAAGTACGACCAGATTCCGCAGGTGATGAAGGACGCGATCATCGCGACCGAGGATCGCCGCTTCGAATCGCACTGGGGCGTCGATCCCGTCGGCGTCGCCCGCATGTTCTGGCGCGCCAAGCAGCTGCATGACGAGGGCCGGCGCCTGCAGGGTGGCTCGACCATCACCCAGCAGGTGGCGCGCACCATCTTCCTGTCGAACAAGTACGACCTCGGCCGCAAGGTGCGCGAGGGCATCATCGCGCTGTCGATGGAGCGCAAGTTCACCAAGAACGAGATTCTCGAGCTCTATCTCAACAAGGTCTATTTCGGCGGCGGCGCATACGGCATCGACGCGGCCAGCCGGAAGTTCTTCGGCCATCCGGCGACCAATCTGAGCCTGGCCGAGGCAGCGGTGATCGCCGGCCTGGTCAAGGCGCCGTCGCATTATTCGCCCACCGCCGATGCCGATGCGGCGATCGGCCGCGCCAGCGTCGTGCTCGACCTGATGGCCGAGACCGGCAAGATCACCGAGGCCCAGGCCAAGGGCACCGATCCGCGCACCGTGGCGCTCGCCCCCGAGCCCAAGCAGAACAGCGTGCGCTACTTCACCGACTGGGCGCTACCCCAGCTCGAAGTGCTGATCGACGAGACCGAGGCGCCGCTCGAAGTGTGGACCACGCTCGATCTCGGCATGCAGCGCGCCGCCGACGATGCGATCCGCGCCAATGCGCCGAAGAACGCGCAGGGTGCGCTGGTCAGCCTCGATCGCGACGGCGCCGTGCGCGCGATGGTCGGCGGCAAGGACTATGTCGCCTCGATCTACAACCGCGCGACCCAGGCCACCCGCCAGCCGGGCTCGGCGTTCAAGCTGTTCGTCTATCTCGCCGCGCTGGAATCGGGCCACAAGCCCGACGACCTGGTGGTCGACGAGCCGGTGACGATCAATGGCTGGAGCCCCCGCAACAGCTCGGGCGCGTTCCGCGGCGAGATGAACATCCGCACCGCCTTCGCCTATTCGGTCAACACGATCGCGGCGAAGCTCGGCCAGGAAGTCGGCTTCGGCGCGATCGCCGACATGGCGCGCCGCTTCGGCATCACCACCCCGGTGGATACCCATCCGGCAATGGTGCTCGGCACGTCGGACGTCCGCCTGATCGACATGACCCGTGCCTTCGCCTCGGTGGCGAACAAGGGTGTGGCGGTGACGCCGTACGGGATCACCCGCGTCACAGCGAACAACGCGGTGATCTACCAGCACGAAGTCGACACCAGCCAGGTTCTCGTCGCGCCCTATGTGGCGGCGCAGATGACCGACCTGATGCAGACCGCGGTTGCCACCGGCACCGGCCGCGCCGCGCAGATCGGCCGCCCGGTCGCGGGCAAGACCGGCACCACTACCTCGAACAAGGATGGCTGGTTCGTCGGCTTCTCCTCGGGCCTGACCACTGGCGTGTGGATGGGCCGTGACGATGCCAAGGTCGTTCCCGGCCTGCAGGGCGGCACCGCACCGGCACGTGCCTTCCACGACTTCATGATAAAGGCCGTCGCCAAGCGCCCGGTCGAGCAGTTCGACACCCAGGTGACGCTGCCCGAATATCAGCTCGACGAAGAGAATGCGGCCTATGGCGAGCCCGACAATGGCGTGTTCGTCGACGAGGACGGCAATCCGGTGCCCGAGGACCAGCAGCCGCGCGGCGACGGCACCGAGCAGGCCCAGCCCGGCCAGCCGCCGCAGGACGGACAGGAGCAGCAGCTCGACCAAGACTGGATCGACCGGATGACCGGGCGCCGGCCCTCGGCACCCGCCCAGCCGCAGCGCGATCCCCGGGACGCGCCGCGCGACGCACCCCGCCAGCCGGCGCCGCAGCCCCGCGACGAAGCGCCGCGCGGGCAGCAATGAGAATCTGAGGCTTCTTCCCAAAGGGAAGGGAGATTCAGCTTTCGACTTACATAATCGTCATCCCCGCGCAGGCGGGGATCCAGGGTAGTCTGGGAATGCCCGTGCATTCGAACGCGTCATCGTCGGAACGTCGCAAAGTGTGCCGCACGCTCCTTGCTCGTGGCTCTGGATCCCCGCCTGCGCGGGGATGACGGAATTTAGGCTGCGCGCTACCGGCCGTACCAGTGCAGTCCGGCGCCGTTGCGCTTGAGCCAGGCGCGCGCCCGATCGGGATCGCCTTCGTAGAGTTCCGCCACCACCCGGTGGAACGCCGGCGAATGGTTCATATGGACGCGGTGTGCCACCTCATGCGCCACTGTCGAGCGGCGCACGAAGCTGGGCGCGAGCAATAGCCGCCAGCTGTAGCGGATCTGGCCGGACGCGGCGCAGCTGCCCCAGCGGCCGCGCGGGTCGCCGATCGAGACCTTGGTGACGCTCACCCCGGCACGCTCGGCATATTCGGCGGTTTCCTCGCTGAGCAGGTCGAGCGCCGCCTGGCGGAGCCAGCGCTCGATGCGCTTCTCCAGCCCTTCGCGCGGGCCGCCACAGAGCAGCTGGTCGCCGATCAGCCGCGGCGTACGGCCGGCGCCGGTGGCGGGCCAGACGATCTCGACCTCGGCATCGCCGATCGGAATCTGCGCGCCCGGCTCGAACGGCCGTGCTTCGGGCATCTTGGCTTGCTGCGCCGCGATCCAGCCCTGATGCTCGCGCGCCCAGTCCATCGCCTTCTTCAGCGAGGCGCGCGGGGGCAAGGTGAGCTTTACCCGGCCACTGCGCGGATCGACCGAGAGCCGCATCCGCCGCGACCGGGCGTTGCGGACCACCTCGATCTCGGGATCGCTCAAAGCTCGCGGTCCACCAGGTGATGCTCGAAATCGATCACATCGTCCTCGCTCACCGTCCAGCCGCGGGTCGACTGGCCGGCGGTGTGGACGGATTCGGGATCGCCACTGACCAGATAGTGCCAGTCGGGCAAAGGCTTGCCTTCGCTGCGCAGGCGATAGGCGCAGGTGGAGGGCAGCCACTCGATCTCGGGGACGTTGCGCACGGTCAGCCGCACGCATTCCGGGACATAGGCGTGGCGGTGCTTGTAATCCGAGCAGCGGCCCATCCGCCGGTCGAGCAGGCGGCAGGCGACGTTGGTCGCGTGCAGCTCCCCCGTCTCCTCATCCTCCAGCTTGTGGATGCAGCATTTGCCGCAGCCGTCGCAAAGGGCTTCCCATTGCGCCCGGTCGAGCTTTTCCAGCGGCAGGTCTTCCCAGAATTTCCCGGTCATTTCACCCAATGTTCGAGCTCCGCCACCAGGGCGGGCGCATCCTTCTCGATCGGCAGCGACGTGATTGGCTTGCCGTCCCGATCCATAAGATAGGCAATCTGGCTGTGCCCTACCAGATAGGCGCCACCCGGGCCGGGCGCTTCCTTCTTCGCATAGACCGCATATTGCCTGGTCACCGCCTGGATCGCCGCCGGGGTGCCGGTGAGGCCGACGATCCGATCGTCGAAATTGCGGACGAACTCGCCGACCACCTTGGGCGTGTCGCGCTCGGGATCGACGGTGATGAAGACCGGCACGATCGCCTTCGCCTTGTCCGGCGCCTGCTTGTCGAGCGTCTTCATCGCCTGGCCGATCTTGAGCATGTCGTTCGGGCAGATGTCCGGGCAATAGGTGTAGCCGAAATAGACCACCCGGTATTTGCCGGCGAAATCGCTGTCGCGCACCGTCTTGCCGGCGGGATCGGTGAGCGCGAACGGCCCGCCGATCCGCGCTCCGGCGAGCGGGGGCTCGTCGGCCGCGCCGCCGCTGCAGCCTGAGACGATCAGTAGCAAAGGCGCAAAGGCCTGAAATATCCTGCTCATGGTATCGCCAGCCATGATCTGATAGTCCGGGGCTTGCAAGCACTGCCGCTATGGGGTTTGGGCAAACACATGATCGTACGCGTAATGGGCGCCGCCGGCGCCGCCCTGCTGATGCTCGCCGCCGTGCCGGCATCGGCCCAGCAATTCTCGGACAGCTATAATTTCCTCAACGCCATCCGCGAGACGGACGGCGTCAAGGTGAACAAGTATCTCGAGAACAAGTCGCTCCGCATCGTCAATGCGAAGGACCGCTCGACCGGCGAAGGCGCGCTGCACATCGTGGTGAAGCGCAATGACTCGACCTATCTGCGCGTGCTGCTCCAGCAGGACGACATCAACGCCAATCTCGCGGACAATCGCGGCAACACCCCGCTGATCCTCGCCGCCGAGCGCGGCTGGGGCGAGGGCGTGCAGATCCTGGTCAAGTACGGCGCGAACGTGAACATGGCGAACAGCAGCGGCGAGACCCCGCTGATCCGCGCCGTGCAGGTGCATGACATCGACGTGGTCCGCCAGCTGCTCGAGGCCGGCGCCAATCCGGACCGCACCGACAATGTCACCGGCAAGTCCGCCCGCGACTATGCCCGCGACGAGACCCGCTATCCGCAGATCGCCAAGCTGCTCAACGAAGCGCCCAAGGGCGGCAAGAGCAGCGGCGCCGCGGCGCCGGCCGGCCCGAAGCTCTAAGGCCCGTCACGGAAGCCGGGAAGGCCCGGCTTCCCCCTTTCGATACCAGGCCAGCTATTCTGCCAGCGGCGCTAGAACACCGCTTCCGCGTCGGGATCGAGGATCTGGATCACCCGGCGCGCGGCACGGCGGGCAAAGGCGAGGGTGGTCTTCTTGCGGGTGGGGGCGGGCAGCGGCACCGTCGCCGCTTCGCGCATCACCGCCGCATCGTAACGATCCGCCACGATCAGCCCGGCGCGCGCCGGCAGGAAACCTTCCTGCTCGAACGGGCGCAGGTCGAAACCCTCGGGCACCGCCCAGAAGAAGCGGTCGCAATGGGCGAGATAATCGGTCCATTTGCCGTCGCCGAGCAGATCGGCGCGCGACACCTTGATCTCGACGATGACGATGTTGCCACGCGAATCGATCGCCATCAGATCGGCGCGGCGGCCGCCCTCGAGCGGCACTTCGGCCAGCGCGACGCAATCATGGCGCAGCAGCAGGCGCGTTACCCCGCGTGCCACATCGGCGGCGATCAGCGGGTCTTCCTGAATCGAAACGGCCGGGGAGTTCATCCCCGGCCGTTTAGAACATTAAGCGAACGCGGGGACCCCCGCGACTCGGCTCAACGATAGAAAACGTGGTTGCCGACCGAGCCGACACGAGCGCGCTTCCAGCTCGGCTTCACATAGCGGGCATGGAAATAGAGCGCTTCCGGCACCGGCGAATCCCACTGGTCCTTCATCGCGACCTGGGCAACGGCGAGCGCCTTCTTCCACTGGCCGTTCGACGGCGGGGTCGGCAGCTTGCCGCCGCGCACGAACGAGAACTGGCCGCGCTGGGTGACGACACCGCACACCGAAGTGGGGAAACGGCCCGACTCGGTCCGGTTGAGGATCACATCGGCAACCGCGAGCTGGCCCGAAAGCGGCTCGCCCTTGGCTTCGTAATAGATGCTGACGGCGAGGCAGTTGAGCTCGCGGTCGAGCGACGCGGGCGCATCCTGCGCAGCCACGGCATCGGACAGCGAATCGAAATCTTCGTCCGCATCCGCATTGGGGATCGGCTGGACGATTTCCGTCTTTTCCTGGACCGGAGTCGGCGCGGCCTGCGGGGCCGGCGCGGGAACCTGCTGGAGGTTCTGGACGTTGACCTGATGAACCGGCGCATCCTGCACGGTGTTGGTCACGTCGAGCGTGGCGGCATTCGCAAGTGCGCCAGCGCAAAAAGTCACGGCCGCGAAACCCGCGGCGCGATGGATGAACTTCATTAGGGTTCGTTACTGTGCGGTTGGTGCGCGGCCGGCCCTGTTTCTCATATGGGCCGCCGGGCTTCCCCCCCGACTGCGTAACCGACCGACTTCACACCCCGGCAGGCACAACGCGATTGAAAGTGACCGGCCCTTTCGCCGCGCGCGAGGCTTATGTCAATTCAATGTCATCGTTTCAGCGGCGAACCGTTCGCCGTCTGCGATATCCAGTTCAACCACCCACAGGTCGGAATCGCGCTCGCGACGCCGCTTCCAATAGGCGGTGACTTCGCCGTCATCGGCAAGTTCTTGAGGACCCGAGCGAATTAGCGCGGCCCCGCCATCAGGACCAAGGCCACGCTCGAAGAAGCGCGGATTGGCACCCCGTTCGACCAGCAGCAGCAGCACCGCGCCCGCCATCGCATCGCCTTTTGCCAGCACCATCGCGCTGCCGCCGGCACCCTCGGCACGGCGGATCAGCGCGTTGACCAGCACATTTGTGGCAAGCCGGGCCATCAGCCCTGGGAATAGCCGGGCAGCGTGGCGAGCGGGATGCGCGAGCGCATGAAGGTGCCGGTGCCGCGCGCCGCTTCCTCGCCGGTCGCATCGATCAGCCGCGCCTCGCCGACGAACACGCGGCGCTGCCCGCTTACCCAGCGCCCCTCCGCCACCACCGGCCCGGGCCCCAAAGGCTTGGTGAGCAGCAGGTTGAACTGGGTGGTGAGCACGAAGCGATCGGTGACGAGGCTGTTCACCGCATAGAAGGCGGCATCGTCGAGCATCTTGAAATAGCTCGTGCCATGCGCCGCGCCGGCGGCATGGAAATAGCGCTCGTCGATATCGAAGCGAATGCGCGCGACGCCGGGTTCCGGGATTTCGAGCACGGACTCGAACAGCCGGTTGATCGGCGCCGCGGCGTACAAGGATTCGAGCGCGCGGAAATGCGCCTCGGCCCCGGTGGGGGATTCAGGCCCAATCACGTCAGGCAGCGTCACGCGTCTCCACGCCGGCGAGAAGCGCATAGAGCGCATCGCGCGAGCCTGCGCCGCGCAGCTTGGCGGCAATGGTCTTGTCGCGCAGCAGCCGCGAGACACAGGCCAGCGCCTTTAGATGCTCGGCACCCGCGCCCACCGGCGAGAGCAGCATGAACACCAGATCGACCGGCAGCTCGTCCACCGCGCCGAAATCGACGGGCTTGTCGAGCCGCACGAACACCCCGCAGACGCGGCGGATGCTGTCGAGCTTGCCATGCGGGATGGCGATGCCGGCGCCGAAGCCGGTGGAACCAAGCTTCTCGCGCTCGGCGAGCGTATCGGCGACGCCGCGGGCGTCGAGGCCATAGGCCTCGGCCGCGGCGGCCCCCAGCGCTGCGAACAGCGCTTTCTTGCTGGCAACGCTCACGCCGGAGAGCACTGCCTCCGGCACGAGCAAATCACTGATCGTCGTCATCGAAATTCCAGTTGAGGTCCGCCCCCCCGGGGCCTGCCTAATACTCAGGCGGCGCGATTGGGTTCCACCCATCCGATCGTCCCGTCGCCGCGCCGATACACCATGTTATGGGCGCCCGTCGCGCTGTTTTTGAACAGCAGGGCGTTGGTGTTGCGGAGGTCGAGCATCATAACTGCGTCCGAAACGGTTGCATCGGGCACATCGACCCGGGTCTCGGCGATGATCAGCGGTGCATCCGAGGCCTCGTCCTCTTCCGCGCTTTCCTGGAACAGCGTGTAGCCGGCATTGTTGTCGTACGATCCGTTGTCGTACGCGCCATTCTCGGCAAAGGCGTTGACCACGCCGTTCTGCCGGTCCTTGAGGCGGCGGGTATAGCGGCGAAGCTGCTTGTCGATGCGATCGGCCGCGCCGTCGAACGCGCCATGCGCTTCCATGCCCTTGTTGGTCGCCTTGAGGACCAGGCCCTGCATCACATGCATGACGATGTCGCAGGTGAAGCCGTTATCGTGCGGCCCCTTGCCGAAGGTCGCCTGGGAGGAGAGAGCGCGCGAGAAATATTTGTCGGCGATCCCCTGGAGCCGTTCGGTCACCTGCTCCTTGAGCGCGGCGCCAGTCTCGACCTGATGCCCAGAAACCCGAATGTCCATCGTTCACCTCCACTTTTATGAGGACCCTAGCTGGGGCGGGGTCCGGACCGATTGACCGCGGTCAACTGCCGGGATCAAACGGTCGGGGCGGCGCCCCAGAGCGGGTCCTCCATCTTGGAAAGAAAGGCTGCGTGGCGTTCGAGTTCCGCCGGACTCGCAGCAAATTGTCGTGCAGGGCGCACATGTACCCGTGTCGGCGCCTCGGCGGCGGTCTCGCGCACCACCGGCGCGTCCACCGCCAGGCCCAGCGTGATCTGCCGGCCGCCGGTCAGCTCGACATAGACCTGCGCCAGCAGCGAGGCGTCGATCAGCGCGCCGTGCAGCGTGCGCTGGGTCAGGTCGATGCCGTAGCGCGAGCAGAGCGCGTCCAGCGTATGCTTGGCGCCGGGATGCTTCACCCGGGCGATCGCCAGCGTATCGACCATGCGGCTCAGATCGACGATCGGCCGGCCGCTGCGGATCAGCTCGCCATTGATGAAGCCGAAGTCGAAATTGGCGTTGTGCGCGATCATCGGGCTGTCGCCGATGAACTCGAGCATGTCCTCGACGACATCCTCGAACAGCGGCTTGTCCGAGAGGAACGTGTCCGACAGGCCGTGGACGTTGAACGCCTCGATCGGCATCGGCCGCTGGGGATTGATATAGACGTGGAAGTTGCGCCCGGTCAGCACCCGGTTGACCAGCTCGACGCAGCCGATCTCGACCAGCCGGTCGCCACCAGAGAAGCTGAGCCCGGTGGTTTCGGTGTCGAACACGATTTCACGCATTGCGACCTTATCCTCCCGCTCGGCCCGAGAGGCAAGCGATGACATTACGTACCACCGCGCGCGTCTCCCCGATCGTCCCGCCGGTGGGGATGACGAAGTCGGCGCGGTCGCGCTTTTCCGAGTCGGGGAGCTGGCGGGCGAGGATCGCCTCGAATCGCGCTTCGGTCATGCCCGGCCGGGCCAGCACGCGTTCGCGCTGCACTTCGGCGGGGGCGGAGACCACGGCGATCCTGTCGACATGGCGCCAGCCGCCCGCCTCGAACAGCAGCGGCACGTCGAGCACCACCAGCGGCGCGTCGCGATTCGCCTCGAGAAAGGCTTCGCGCTTCTCGGCGACCGCTGGATGCAGGATCGCCTCGAGCCGGGCAAAGGCGGTGGGATCGGCCATCACCGCTTCGCGGAGCGCGGTGCGATTCACCCCGAGCTCGGTAGTGGTGTCGGGAAACTCGGCTTCGATCGCGGCAACCGCATCGCCGTCCGGCCCCTGGAGCTTGTGGACCTCGGCATCGGCATCGAACACCGGCACACCGGCTTCGGCGAACATCGCCGCCACGGTCGACTTGCCCATGCCGATCGACCCGGTAAGGCCCAGGGTGACCGGACGATCACTCATTTCAGCAGCAGCGCGCGCAGTTCCTCGTCGCGGTCGCGCGGGGGCTCGGCGCCGAAGAACAGCTCGAAGGCAAGCGCCGCCTGGCCGACCAGCATCTCGAGCCCGTCGACCGTATCGAGATCGCGCGCGCGCGCCTGGGCGAGCAGATCGGTCTCGAGCGGGGCATAGACCGCGTCATAGACCACTGCGTCCTCGGGCAGCGGCGACAGGTCGATCTCCAGTGGCGGCTGGCCGATCATGCCAAGCGCGCTGGCATTCACCAGCAGTGCAGCCAGCGGAAGTTTGGCATTGAGCGGCAGCGCCTCGCCCTTGATTCCGAAGCCGGAGAGCAAAGCCGCGCCCTTCAGCACGTTGCGGTTGAGCAAGGTGACCTTGCCGACGCCGATACGCGACAGCGCGAACAGGATCGCGCGGGCGGCACCGCCGGCACCGATCACCACGACATGCTGGCCGTCGAGATCGAGCCCGGCGATCGGCGCGTAGAAGCCGCCGGCATCGGTGTTGGTACCGATCAGCGCGCCATCCTCGGCGCGGACCACCGTGTTGATCGCACCGATCGAGTCGCGGACGCCGCCGCGATCCTCGACGAATTCGAGCGACGCCTGCTTGTGGGGCAGGGTGATGTTGCAGCCGCGCCAGTTCGGATCGGCCTTCCGCGATTCGAAATAGCCGGCGAGCTCCTCGGGCTTCACATGCGCGCGGCGATATTCGGCTTCGATGCCGAGCTGCTCGAGCCAGAAGCCATGGATCAGCGGCGACTTGGACTGGGCGATGGGGTCGCCGATCACTTCGGCATAGACAGTCATGACGTCAGAACCCCACGGGTGCGCAGATAGGAAAGGATCGGCAGCAGCGGCATGCCGAGAATGGTGAACTGACTGCCATCGGTGCGGCTGAACAGCTGGACGCCGGGCCCCTCGATCCGGAAGCAGCCGACACAGCCGGCGATCGCCGGCCATTCCATATCGAGATATTCCTCGATGAACGCCTCGGAAAGCGGGCGGACATGGAGCTTGGCGCGATCGACGAAGCGCCACACCGCGCGGCCGCCCTCGGCGATCACCGCGGCGCTGTAGATATCGTGCGTCCTGCCCGACATGCGGCGGAGATGGTCGGCGGCCTGTTCGCGGCTCTCCGGCTTGTCGAGCAGCGAACCGTCCTCGAGCGCGACCAGCGAGTCTCCGCCCAGCACCAGCGCGCCCGGCACCAGGCCGGATACCTTCAATGCCTTCAGCTCGGCCAGCGCATCGGCCAGATCGCGCGGCGAGATGCCGCCGGCGAGCAGGGATTGCTTGGCCGAGGCCTCGTCGACCTGTGCCGTCACGGCTTCATGCGGCACGCCGGCATCATGGAGCATCGCGCGACGCGAAGCGCTTTGCGACGCGAGTACGACCCTGAGCTCAGTCGAAGGGTTCATTGGCTTCCTTTTTCGAGCGTCCGCTCGTTGCACAGCTGGATGATCGCCGCCGCGGTTTCCTCGATCGAGCGCCTGGTGACGTCGATCACCGGCCAGCCATTGTCGGCGAACATCCGCCGCGCATAGGCGACTTCGCGGGTCACCGCATCCTGCTCGACATAGCTGGTCTCGGTCGCCTGGTTGAGCGAGAGCAGGCGGTTGCGGCGGATCTGAATCAGCCGGTCGGCGCTGGTGGTGAGGCCGACGATCAGCGGATGCTTGAGCTTGTAGAGCTCGGGCGGCGGCGGCGATTCCACCACGATCGGGATGTTGGCGGTCTTGTAGCCGCGGTTCGCCAGATAGATCGACGTCGGCGTCTTGGACGAGCGCGAGACGCCGGCGAGAAGGATGTCCGCCTCTTCCCAATCCTCGGCAAGCAGCCCGTCGTCATGCGCGATGGTGAACTGGATCGCATCGACGCGGGCAAAATAGGCGGCGTCCAAAGTATGCTGCCGCCCGGGCCGCGCCTTGGCTTCCTGGCCGAGCAGGTTCGACAGCGCGTGGTTGACCGGATCGAGCGGCGCGATCGCCGGCAGGCCCATCGCCCGGCAACGGCTCTCCAGCGTGCGGCGGATCTCCGGGTTCACCAGCGTGTAGAGCACCAGCCCGGGATTCTGCGCGATCTCCTGGAGGATCCGCTCGAGATGCGCTTCGCTGCGCACCATCGGCCAGAAATGGCGGAGCGTTTCGACATCGTCATATTGGGCGAGCGCTGCCTTGGCGATGTTCTCCAGCGTCTCGCCGGTGGAATCGGAGAGGAGGTGGAGGTGAAGCCGCATCAGTGACCCTTGAGGAAGGCGCGGAGCGCCGCTGGGTGTGAATCTGTGGATAACATGGCTGACAGCCACTAGCGCAACCCGGCGCACGAACCAATCGGGTCAGTTTGATGACTCCCACTCGTGATTCGTCCACATCCGCATCCCCAGCTTGTGATTCCAATCCACAGCCTGTTGAAAACGGGGACGGCGATTCCGAATCCGAGGATTCCCGCGGGACTGCGAGAGTCAAACTGTTGGCAAGGCGCGGACGATTCCATAAGCCCCGGCTTTCACGCGCCAACAGACTCCAACAATCTCTAGATTCATTCTTTATTGTTTTAGGAACGAGGCTCTGACCGACTCCCATCCCAAGCCGCTGCTCGAGACGCTCCAGGGTGTTCGACAGAAGAGTCCGCCCGTCTGGCTGATGCGTCAGGCCGGTCGCTATCTGCCCGAATATCGCGCGCTCCGGGCCGAGAAGGGCGGATTCCTCGAACTCGCGCTCGATCCAGTAGCCGCCGCCGAGATCACGCTGCAGCCGATCCGCCGCTTCGGCATGGACGGCGCGATCCTGTTCTCGGACATCCTGATGGTGCCGATGGCGCTGGGACAGAAACTCTGGTTCGAAACCGGCGAAGGCCCGCGTCTGGCGCCGACTGTGACGACCCGTCAGATCCTGGATGGCCTTGAATCGGGTTCTGAGGCCCTGGAGAAGGTCTATGCGACCGTCCGGCAGGTTCGGTCCCAGCTCGACCCGCGAACCACCTTCCTGGGCTTTGCAGGGAGCCCCTGGACCGTCGCCACCTATATGATCGCCGGCCAGGGGAGTCGCGAACAGGCCGAGGCGCGGCGGCTCGCTTATGCCGATTCCGGACTCATGCAGGCGCTGGTCGACCGCATCGCCGATTGCACGATCGACTATCTGAGCGCGCAGATCGATGCCGGCGTCGATGCGGTGCAGTTGTTCGACAGCTGGGCGGGCAGCCTTTCCCCCGAGCAGTTCGAGCGCTGGGTGATCGCCCCGACCGCGCGCATCACCGCCGCGGTGAAGGACAAGGCACCGGTGATCGGCTTCCCCAAAGGGGCCGGCGGCAAGCTGCCCGCCTATGCGCGCGAAACGGGCGTCGATGCGCTCGGTCTCGACGAAACGGTCGACCCGGCCTGGGCGAACGCGGTGCTGCCCGAAGGGCTGCCGGTACAGGGCAATCTCGACCCGCTCGCCCTGATCGCCGGCGGCGAGACGCTCGATCGCGCGGTCGACCGGATCCTTTCCGCTTTCCCGACCCGCCCGCATGTGTTCAATCTCGGCCACGGTATCCAGCAGGATACGCCGATCGCGCATGTCGAGCGGCTGCTGGCACGGATCAGGGGGTAGGGATGGCGGGATTCCTGGGTGGCGCCTATCTTTGGGTGAAGGCGTTCCACATCATCTTCGTGATCTTCTGGATGGCCGGCCTGTTCCTGCTGCCGCGCTATCTCGTCCATCACCAGGAAGCGCTGGGCACGCCCGAGGCGGCCGCCTGGGAAAAGCGCGAGGCGCTGCTCCGCAAGATGATCCTTACGCCCTCGATCGGCATCGTCTGGCTGCTCGGCCTGGCGCTCGCCGCCAATCTCGGGCTGTTCGAGGGCGGAGCGGGGCTCGGCTGGCTCCATGCCAAGCTGCTGATCGTGTTCCTGCTTTCCGGCTATCATGGCTGGGCGGTCGGCTATTCGAAGAAGCTGGCCAGGGGGCAGGGCGGCATCCCGTCGCGCACGCTGCGCCTGCTCGGCGAAGTGCCGGCGCTGGCGGTGATCCTCATCGTGATCCTCGCGGTAGTGAAGCCCTTCTGACCCTTCATTCCGAAATGGGCGCAATTAAGTTGCGCCATTTCGGTTGGTCGCCGCAACTTACCGCCTGCCGCAAAAGCGCATCCCAGACCGCGGAGACCGGTTGACTTGGGGGTAGGCCACTCCTAATTCGGCCCTGTGGACCGGGTCACCGGACCATCCCTCCTCCAAGCATCGTTATTCGCGCGCGACTCTACCCGCCGACCGACGCTCCCCCCAGCATCCAAGCACCCGGACTCCCAATGCATCTCAAGGACCTCAAGAAGAAAGCCCCCGCCGAACTGGTCTCGATGGCCGAAGAGCTCGGCGTGGAGAGCGCTTCGACGCTGCGCAAGCAGGACCTGCTGTTCGGCATCCTCAAGGCCGAGGCCGAGAATGGCGAGCAGATCCTGGGCCTGGGCACGATCGAAGTGCTGCCGGACGGCTTTGGCTTCCTGCGCAGCCCCGAGGCGAACTATCTCGCCGGCCCGGACGACATCTATGTCTCGCCCAACCAGGTCCGCAAGTTCGGCCTGCGCACCGGCGACACGGTGGAAGGCGAGATCCGCGCGCCCAAGGATGGCGAGCGCTATTTCGCCCTGGTCCGCCTCGTCTCGGTCAATTTCGACGATCCCGATGCGGTTCGCCACCGGGTCAATTTCGACAACCTCACCCCGCTCTATCCCGAGAGCAAGCTGACGCTCGACCAGCTCGACCCGACCCAGAAGGACAAGTCGGCGCGCGTCATCGACATCGTCTCGCCGCAGGGCAAGGGCCAGCGCACGCTGATCGTCGCGCCGCCGCGCGTCGGCAAGACGGTGATGCTGCAGAACATCGCCAAGGCGATCACCGACAACCATCCCGAAGTCTTCCTGATCGTGCTGCTCATCGACGAGCGCCCGGAAGAAGTCACCGACATGCAGCGTTCGGTGAAGGGCGAGGTGATCTCCTCGACCTTCGACGAGCCGGCCCAGCGCCACGTGCAGGTCTCGGAAATGGTCATCGAAAAGGCCAAGCGCCTGGTCGAGCACAAGAAGGATGTCGTCATCCTGCTCGACTCGATCACCCGCCTCGGCCGCGCCTACAACACCGTCGTCCCCTCGTCGGGCAAGGTGCTGACCGGCGGTGTCGATGCCAATGCGCTCCAGCGCCCGAAGCGCTTCTTCGGCGCCGCGCGCAACATCGAGGAGGGCGGTTCGCTCTCGATCATCGCCACCGCGCTGATCGACACCGGCAGCCGCATGGACGAAGTCATCTTCGAAGAGTTCAAGGGCACCGGTAACTCGGAAATCGTCCTCGATCGCAAGGTGGCGGACAAGCGCATCTTCCCGGCGCTCGACGTCGGCAAGTCGGGCACCCGCAAGGAAGAGCTGCTGGTCGACAAGGCCAAGCTCACCAAGATGTGGGTCCTGCGCCGCATCCTCATGCAGATGGGCACCGTCGACGCGATGGAGTTCCTGCTCGACAAAATGAAGGACTCGAAGACCAACGAGGATTTCTTCGACTCGATGAACCAGTAAGCTTCCGCGCTCCACGTGGAACAGGACGAAGAGGCCGGGCCCAGCGCCCGGCCTTTTTCGTTTTGATGCTGCGCGCGCCCGACGCTTGCATGCCGCTGCAAGCACGTTAGGGCTTGGCCGATGCTCGACATGCTCCTCAGCGCCGCCGCGGCCGGAATCGGCTCTCCTGCCGATATCTGGCAGCAAATCCTCGCCGATTTCTCGAACCTGGGCGATCCGTCCGCGCTTGCCGCCTTCGGCTCGGTGCTGATGATCGATCTGGTGCTGGCGGGCGACAATGCGATCGTCGTCGGCGCGCTTGCCGCGGGGCTGCCCGCGGAGCAGCGCAAGAAGGTCATCCTGATCGGCATCGGCGCCGCGCTCGTCCTGCGCATCGCCTTCGCGCTGATCGTCAGCTGGCTGATGGGCATTGTAGGCCTGATCTTTGCCGGCGGCCTGTTGCTGCTCTGGGTGAGCTGGAAGTTCTGGCGCGAGATCCGCGAGGGTGGCCCGCATGCCGATGAGGTGGAATCAGGCCTGAAGCCGGCCAGGAGCTTCGCCGCGGCTGCCTGGGCCGTCGCTGTCGCCGATGTCTCGATGAGCCTCGACAACGTCCTGGCGGTCGCCGGCGCGGCGCGCGAGCATCCCGGCATCCTCGTCGTCGGCCTGCTGCTCTCGGTGGCGCTGATGGGGATCGCGGCGAACCTGATCGCCAAGCTGATCAACCGCTATCCCTGGATCGCCTATATCGGCCTGGCGGTGATCATCTTCGTGGCGTTCCGCATGATCTATGAAGGCTGGGTCGGCACCCATGAGACCCCAGGGATCACCAGCTTCTTCTGAAGGTTCGTTTCAACAATGTCCGTGCCATGGTCACTGTCGTCGCTGCTGGTGGTCATGGCCATTGCCCTGGTGCCGCGGATCATTGCGGTGTTTGTGGAGCCCAAAGTACTGCCGAGGCGCTCTTCTCCGAAGCGGCGGGATCTATTCGCGGTCGACCCGTCGTTGCCCGCCCATGAGACGCTTGCGAGATACTGGGCCTATGGTGGCGATCACCCAAAGCCCTTTCCGGCTGTTGAGACTGCGATCCACGATCTGGAACAGCGCTACGGCATCGTATTGCCTGCGGACTTCCGCACCTATCTCTTGCACGTGGCGCCGGAAGAAGATCATTGGGACGAGGGCGACGCCACTTGGTGGCCGCTTTCCCGGATTCATAACATCCCCGAGGAATATGAGCATCCGCTCAAGAATCCGGTCGTCGCGGCAATGGCTGGGCGCTGCCTGTTTTTCGCGGACTATATGATCTGGTGCTGGGCCTGGGTGATCTGCTGCGAGGAAGGCGATTTCTACGGCAAGGTCGCCGTTATAGGCAGCGACGATCGCTGGGTGGCCGACAGCTTCACGGATTTTGTACGCAAGTACGTCGCCGATCCGCTTTCGGTTTGCTGAGAGGCCGAAGCTAGCGGTCCTCCGGTAAGGCCAGATCGGGCTCACCGGAGTTTGAAGAGCGCTAGTGCGCCACCGCTTTCGAGAACAGGTTCATCACCACCACCCCGGCGATGATCAGCGCCAGCCCAAGCATCGCGGGCATATCGAGCTTCTGTCCCTGGAAGATCCAGGCGATCGCAGTGATCAGCACAATCCCGACGCCGGACCAGATCGCATAGGCGATTCCCGTCGGGATCGTCCGCAGGGTGAGCGACAGGCAATAGAAAGCCGCGGCATAGGCGACCATTGTCACCAGGCTTGGTACCAGCCGGGTGAAGCCCTCGGACTGTTTCATGAAGCTGGTGCCGACCACTTCGGCGGCGATGGCAATGCCAAGGAAGAGATAGTTCATGGCGGACTCCGATTGGGTTCGGAGCCGCAGGCCATGCGTCGCGCCGAACCAGGTTCGTTGGACGCCGAGGCTGAGAAGAACCCGCTTGCGGGCGCAGGAGCCACCACCCTGCCGCTCTATTTTCGACCCGCGCTATCTAATGGTGCGATGCGGGCCTGTCACGCTGCCGGAATTGCCGGAAGGGGAGGGCGGCGCGTTCCCGAGTGAGGAACACGCCGCCTTCAAAATAGCTTATCCGAGATTCTTCGCAAAGAACTCGGCCGTCCGCCCATCCGCGAGCCTGGCGGCCTCATCGGAACGGCGCTTGCCGAAGGTGTCGGCAAAGCCGTGATCCTCGCCGGCATAATCGTACAGCGTCACCTTGGGGTGATCGTCGAGACCGGCATGCATTGCCGCCTGGGCTTCCGGGCTGACGAAGTGATCGGCCTGGGGGATATGCATCAGCACCGGGCGCGAGATGCCGTGCTTCTCGCCGAGCAGGTTGTCGATGCCCACGCCATAATAGCCGACGCTCGCATCGCTGTCGGTCCGCGTCGCGCTCATGAATGCCAGGCGGCCACCCAGGCAGAAGCCGACCACGCCGACCTTGCCGCCCTCGCCGAGCTGCGCGCGAGCCGCCTTGATCGTCGCTTCGATGTCGCGAATGCCGGCGTCCTGGTTGAACTTGCCCATCAGCGCGAGCGCCTGCTGGAACTGCTCGGGCACATCGGCATCGAGCTGGATGCCCGGCTCGAGCCGCCAGAACAGGTCGGGCGCGAGGCTCAGATAGCCCTTCGCCGCCCAGTCATCGCACTTCTGGCGGATGCCCGGGTTCACGCCGAAGATCTCCTGGATCACGATCACCGCGGCCTTGGGCGTGCCTTCAGGGCGGGCGACATAGGCCTGGAAGCTGCCGCTGCCGTCAATCGTTTCGATGCTGATCATCTCGCTCACAATAAAGTCCTTCCGGAATGAAGCCGCTCATGCTCGAGCAGCCAGGATTTGGTCTTGGGCCCATCGCCGCCCGAATAATTGCCGAGGCGGCCACCCTCGGCGAGCACGCGGTGGCAGGGGACGAGGATGGGGAAAGGGTTGCGCGAACAGAGCTGGCCGATCGCCCGCGCGCTCGATCCGGTCCGGCGAGCTAGCGCGCCATAGCTCAGCGTCTCGCCATAGCCGATGTCGATCATCGCAGCGCGGAGCTCTGTTCCACGTGAAGTCGGCAGCGGCTCAAGCGGCAGGTCGAAGTCCTGGCGCTCGCCCGCGAACCAGGATTCGAGCTGTTCGAGCGCGGTGCGGACTGCCGCGGCGCGGACAGGCCGGGGCGTCTCCGCGCCGCCGATCGCCACCGAAACCAGCATGTCTTCGCTACCTTCGACCCGCACCGGGCCGATGGGCGTTGCGATCACACCATGGTCGCGCGCATACATGCAGCCGAACTAGCAGCCGCACCGCGGCGCGCGCAACGGAGATAGCCATGAAGATCAATGTCGAGGTGGATTGCACGCCCGAGGAAGCGCGCCGGGCGATGGGCCTGCCCGACCTCGGACCGGTGCATGAACGCTATGTCTCGATGATGGTCGATGCGATCAATAAGCATGGCAGCCCCGAGGCCTTCCAGCAGATGCTGCAGAGCTGGTCGCCGATGGGCGAGGCGGGGATGGGCTTCTGGCGGGCGATGTTCGATGCCGGCACCGGGGGCAAGTCCGACAAGTAATGGATACGATCTACGCGGTTTCCAGCGGAGCGCCGCCCGCCGCGATCGCGGTGATGCGGGTGAGCGGGCCGGATGCGTTCGAGACGGTACGCGCGTTCGCCGGTGACTTGCCCAAGCCGCGTCGCGCTGCGGTCCGGGCGTTGCAAGATCCTGTCGATGGGGCGCTGCTCGATCGGGCGATCGTGCTGTGCTTCCCGGGCCCGAATAGCGCGACCGGCGAGGACCTGGCGGAGTTCCATCTCCATGGTGGCCGCGCCGTGGTCCGCGCGGTCGAGGCTGCGCTTGGCGCCCGGCCGGGGCTCCGGTCGGCCGAGCCTGGCGAATTCACCCGTCGTGCGTTGCTGCACGGGCGGATCGACCTGAGCGAAGCCGAAGGGCTCGGCGACCTGCTGATGGCGGAGACCGAAGCCCAGCGCCGGTCCGCGATCCGGTCGGCCGAGGGTGCGGTGCGGCGTGCTGTGGAAGGCTGGACCGACCAGCTGCTCGGGCTTGCCGCCCGGGTCGAGGCCGAGCTCGATCATAGCGATGAGGATGATGTCGCGGACGCCGCCTTGCTCCCGGCGATCCGATCGGGGGCGGCAGCGCTGGCGGGGGATATCGAGGCAGTGGCCGACCGTCCGCCGGTGGAGCGGTTGCGCGATGGTATCCGCGTGGTGCTGGCGGGGCCGCCAAACGCCGGCAAGTCTTCTCTGCTCAATGCCATGGCGGGGCGCGATGCGGCGATCGTCTCGCCGATCTCCGGCACCACGCGCGACCGGATCGAAGCGCCGGTGGTGCGCGGCGGGATCGCGTGGCTGCTGATCGACACCGCGGGCCTGGCCGAGCTGCCTGGCGACGAGATCGAGGCGATCGGTATCGCCCGCGCGCAGGCGGCGCAGGCCGAGGCGGATATCCTGCTCTGGCTCGGCGACGAGACCCCGCCGGCACACGAACAATTGCTCTGGCTCAATCCGCGCGCGGACCTGCCCGAGCGGGAAGCGGGCGAGGGGCGCCTGTCGCTGTCGTCGC
The DNA here is from genome assembly GCA_023445495.1 of Pseudomonadota bacterium. Classification (GTDB taxonomy): domain Bacteria; phylum Pseudomonadota; class Alphaproteobacteria; order Sphingomonadales; family Sphingomonadaceae; genus Sphingomonas. The sequence continues at coordinate 64,486 of JAEXLC010000279.1, forward strand.
GGACGGGAGCGGGCATGGAGGCGCTCTGGCAGGCGATGGCCGGCCTCGCCGCCGACCTGCTGCCGCCTCCCGACCAGATGGCGCTCAATGCCCGCCAGCGGGAACTCTCGCAGGGTGCCGCAGCGGCGCTGCGCGCGATCGAGCGGGAGAGCGATCTCTTGCTGATCGCCGAACATCTCCGCTCCGCGATGCGCGCGTTCGACGCGATCACGGGCCGGGCAGGGGTGGAGGCGATGCTCGACGCGCTGTTCGGGCGTTTCTGCATAGGTAAATAGATGTTCCACGTGGAACGCTTTTGACGCAGCGCCCGCGATTCTGTAGCGCGGCGCCAATGGACTTCGACGTCATCGTTATCGGCGGCGGGCACGCCGGCACCGAGGCGGCTGCCGCTTCGGCCCGCCGCGGCGCGCGTACCGCACTGCTCAGCTTCGACCTGACCAAGCTCGGGGCGATGTCGTGCAACCCGGCGATCGGCGGCCTGGGCAAGGGCCATCTCGTCCGCGAGGTCGATGCCTTTGACGGGCTGATGGGCCGCGCGACCGACGCGGCCGGCATCCATTACCGCATGCTCAACCGCTCCAAGGGCACCGCCGTCCAGGGCCCGCGGGTCCAGGCGGACCGGGTGCGCTATGCCGCGGCGATCCAGAAGATGCTCGCGGCGCAGCCGAACCTGCACCTTATCGGCGGTGAAGCCGAGGCGCTGGAGTTGGCGAGCGGCGCCGTCGCGGGTGTCCGCCTTGCCGATGGCACGCTGCTCGGATGCCGCGCCGTGGTGCTGGCGACCGGTACCTTCCTCGGCGGCCGTATTTTCCGGGGCGAGGAGCGCGAGACCGGTGGCCGGGTAGGCGAGGGCTCCGCCATCCGCCTGGCGGGGCAGCTCCGCGAGCTCAACCTGCCGATGGCCCGGCTCAAGACCGGCACGCCGCCGCGCCTTGACGGCCGCACCATCGACTGGGCGCGGATCGAGGAGCAGCCTTCGGACAGCGATCCCTGGACGATGTCGCCGCTGACCCCGGCGCGGGTGCTGCCCCAGCTTCATTGCGGCGTCACCCGCACCACCCAGGTCACGCATGACGCGATCCGCTCGGGCCTCGATCGCTCGCCTCTGTTCACCGGCGCGATCGACGCGCAGGGCCCGCGCTATTGCCCGTCGATCGAGGACAAGATCCACCGCTTCGGCGACCGCGACGGCCACCAGATCTTCCTCGAGCCCGAGGGCCTCGACACGCACCTGATCTATCCCAATGGCATGTCGACCTCGCTGCCGGTCGATATCCAGGTGGCGATGGTCAACTCGATCCCCGGGCTGGAGCGGGCGAAGATCGTCACCCCTGGCTATGCGGTCGAATATGACCATATCGATCCGCGCGCGCTCGATGCGACGCTAGCGCTGCCGGCGATCCCCGGCGTGTGGTGCGCCGGCCAGATCAACGGCACCACCGGCTATGAGGAAGCGGCGGGGCAGGGCCTCGTCGCCGGCCTCAACGCCGCAGCCTATGCTAGCGACCTCGCCCCGCTGATCCTCGACCGTGCGACCTCCTATCTCGGCGTGATGGTCGACGACCTGGTGCTGCAGGGCGTCACCGAGCCCTATCGCATGCTCACTGCCCGCGCCGAGTTCCGCCTCCGCCTGCGCGCCGACAATGCCGGCACCCGGCTTGGTCCGATTGCGGCTGAGCTTGGCTGCCTCGGCCCGGATCGCCTGGCCTGGCTGGGATCGCGGGCAGAGGGCAGGGTCGCGCTCGACCAAGTCTTTGCCGCCGAACGCACCGCCAGCGCGCTTGCCGCCCGTGGCGCCTCGGTCGCGCAGGATGGCGCCAAACGCCCTGCGCGCGAATGGCTTCGCTTCCCCGGCATCGAGCTGCACCATCTCGACATCCACCCCGATGTCGATCCGGACCTGCTCGCCGAATATGTCGAGGATGCCCGCTACGCGCCCTATCTCGAGCGCCAGGAAGCCGAAGTCGCCCAGCTCCGCGCCAATGACGCGGTGAAGCTCCCCGCCGCGATGGACTTCGCCGCGATCGCCGGCCTCTCCAACGAGATGATCGAGAAGCTTACCGCTTCGCGTCCCGCGACGATCGGCGCCGCCGCCCGGATCCGCGGCATCACCCCGGCGGCACTCTCCGCCATCCTCCTTCACGCGAAACGGCGCGCCGCATGACCGAAGACGAAGCACGCGACTGGATAGGTGCACATTTCAATGTTTCACGTGAAACGCAGCTACAGCGTTTCGGCGAGATCCTGCGCGCGGAGTCGACGCGGCAGAACCTGATCTCGGCCGCGAGCTTCGACGAACTCTGGACTCGTCACTTCGTCGATTCCGCCCAGTTGATCCCGCTCGCGGCGGACGCCGGGGAGGGGGCCTGGGTCGATGTCGGCACCGGCGCCGGCATGCCCGGGCTGGTCGTCGCCATCCTGATCGATCGCCCGGTGGTGATGGTCGAGCCGCGCATCCGCCGGGTCGAGTTCCTCCGCGCCGCGGCCGAGCAGCTCGGCATCGCCAATCGCTCTACCGTCGTCCACGGCAAGATCGAAAGCTACCAGCCCAAGCAGAAAGCGGCGATCGTCTCGGCCCGCGCCGTTGCCGCATTGCCCGATTTGTTCAGGACCACGGCGCATTGCACCGACTCTTCCACAATATGGTTGCTTCCAAAGGGACGAAGCGTGCAATCGGAGGTGGAAGCGGCGCGCGCGAAATGGCAGGGTGCGTTTCACGTGGAACCCAGCATCACGTCTCCGGAATCGGGAATTGTGGTCGCGCGAAAGGTACGCCCCAAATGATCTGCATCGCTATCGCCAACCAGAAGGGTGGGGTGGGAAAGACCACCACGGCGATCAATGTCGGCACCGCGCTCGCCGCGACCGGCCAGCGCGTCCTGCTGATCGACTTCGATCCGCAGGGCAATGCCTCGACCGGCCTGGGCATCGGCCGCGCCGAGCGCGAGCATTCGACCTATGACCTGCTGGTCAGCGACGTGAACCTCGAGGATGTCGCGGTGCCGACCAAGGTGCCGGGCCTCGACATCATCCCGGCAACGCAGGACCTGTCGGGCGCCGAGATCGAGCTGATCGAGTTCGATGCGCGCACCCACCGGCTCGACAGCGCGATCGCGCGCCATCATGCCCAGCGCTGGGATGTGATCCTGATCGATTGCCCGCCTTCGCTCGGCCTGTTGACGGTCAATGCGATGGTCGCCGCGCATGCGCTGCTCGTGCCGCTCCAGTGCGAATTCTTCGCGCTCGAAGGCCTTGGCCAGCTGCTCAACACGGTCGAGCGCATCCGGGGCCGGTTCAATCCGGGCCTGTCGATCCTCGGGGTTGTGCTCACCATGTATGATCGCCGCAATCGCCTGACCGACCAGGTCTCCGACGATGTCCGCGCGGTGCTCGGCCGGGTCGTGTTCGATACGGTGATCCCGCGCAACGTCCGCCTCTCCGAAGCGCCGAGCCACGGCCTGCCGGCGTTGATCTACGATCATCGCTGCCCGGGCTCCGAAGCCTATATCGCGCTCGCACGTGAAGTGATCGATCGCTTGCCCAAGCTCAAGAAAGCCGCATGACCGAACCCACCCGCAAGCCTCGCCCCGGCCTCGGCCGCGGGCTGTCCTCGCTGCTCGGCGAGAATGTTCCCGAAGCGCCGGTCTCGGGAACGCCCGATGTCGCCTCGGGCCTGCGGATGCTGCCGGTCAGCTCGCTGGTGCCGCACCCGGACCAGCCGCGCCGTCATTTCGACGAGGATGCGCTCGACGAGCTCGCCCAGTCGCTCAAGGAGCGCGGGCTGATCCAGCCGATCGTCGTCCGCCCGACCGGCCATAATTACCAGATCGTCGCCGGCGAGCGCCGCTGGCGCGCGGCGCAGCGCGCGCGGCTCCACGAAGTCCCGGTCATCGTCCGCGACTTCAACGAAGCCGAGACGATGGAAATCGCGCTGGTCGAGAATATCCAGCGCCAGGATCTCAACGCGATCGAAGAGGCCGAGGCCTATGCCCGGCTGATCCGCGAGTTCGGCCACAGCCAGGAAGCGCTCGGCAAGCTCGTCCACAAGTCGCGCAGCCACATCGCCAATCTGCTCCGCCTGCTCGACCTGCCCGAGGGCGTGCGCAACATGGTCATGGTCGGCGAGCTCGACATGGGCCATGCCCGCGCGCTGATCGGCGCGCCCGAGGCGGAAAAGCTCGCTCGCGAAGTTGCGACCAAGGGCCTGTCGGTGCGCGAGACCGAGAAGCTCGCTCGCCACGCCAAGCCCAACAGCAAGCGCAAGCCCGAGCCGAAGATCCGCGACGCCGATATCTCGGCGCTCGAGCATCAGCTGGGCGATGTGCTGGGCCTCAACGTCCGCATCGCGCACGGCGCCAAGGGCGGCACGCTGACGCTCTCCTATTCGACGCTCGACCAGCTCGACATGGTCTGCCAGCGGCTGAGCGGCGAGCGGATTTAGCAGCTTGCCGTCATTTCGGCGAAAGCCGGGATCTCAGGCGAAGGCGCGATACGGCACGAGATCCCGACTTTCGTCGGGATGACGGATTGTGAGCCTCAGCCCTTCGCCCGTGCCGCCTGGCGCGCGATCGTCACCGCTTCGGCTTCGGCCAGCACTTCGCCGGCGCTGCCCGAATGCATCATCGCCCGTTCGGCGGCGCGCACCCGGTCGATCGCGCGAATTAGCTGCGCGCCGTTCCAGCGGCGCAGGGCGCGGCCGGTAGCGGCTTTCTCGCGGAAGAAAACGCGATGCTTTTCAAGTACTTCGTCCATGTCGCCGCCGCGATCCAGGTCGATCCGCATCTCGGCCATCGCCTGTAGCCGCCGGGCGAGCTGGCGCATCAGCGGCACGCCGATGCCTTCGCCCAGCCGGGCGAGCTCGAATCCAACATCGCCAACCCGCCCATCGACCACCGCGGTGATCGCATCGCTCAGGTCCGAATCGCCAAGATCGGCACCGATCGCGTCCAGGGCCGCGCTGTCGGCGTCCTTGGGGCGGTCTGGGGCGGCATCGAGGAAAAGCGCCAGCTTCTCGATCTCGCGCGCCAGGATGGCCCTGTCGCCGCCCGTAGCGGCCGCCAGGCGCTGGGGCACATCCCCCATCAGCCGCAGGCCATGCTCGCGCGCGACATTGGAGGCAAGGCGGGTCGCATCCACGCCCTCGGGTACGTAGCAGGCATGGGCATAGGCGTTCTGTGCGGCGATCACCGATTTCACCAGCTTGCCGCTTGCCTTCAGCCCCGGGCCGATCGCCACCACCGGGTTGCCGGCCGTCTGGGCGGTGAGCAGCAGCCCGATCGCTTCGGCCGCGCCTTCCTCGACGCCGAGCACGCGGACATAGCGGGTGCCGCCGAACAGCGAGAGCGATGCGGCTTCGTCGGCCAGGCGCCCCGGCTGCTCGCGCAGGGCCTTCATGTCGAGGTCGATGCGCTCGGCTTCGGGGCCCAGCACCTTGCCGAGCTTGGCCGCCAGATCCGCGGCGCCCGCTTCATCGGGGCCGTGGAACAGATAGAGCCGCGTATCGGGGTTGAGCTTCTCGATCGCGGCGCGGATCTGCGTCGCGTTGGCCTTCACTGGCCGCCTGCCCCGGGCGCGGTCTGCGCATAGCGGGCGACGCGGGCGACGATCTGGTCCGCGACGATGCCCGAAAGTCGCTCGAGCGCGCTCTTCTCGGCCGCGATCGTCGCATATTCGCTGCCGACCACGTCGATGCCGGCATCGGAGCCGGCAGTGGCGTCGAGCACGACATTGCCGTTGGCGAGATCGATCAGCTGGTAGCGGGCGCGCAGGGTGCGGCGTTCGCGCGCCACCGAATCGTCGCGCTTCACGCCCAGGCCGGCGATCTGGTCGTCCAGCTTCACTTCCAGCCGGAAGCGGGCAGGGGCGTCGTTATGGTCGAGCCGGTCCTTGAGCGCATTGGCGACCAGCCAGCCAGACTGGCCTTGGATCGGCGCGACCTCGACCGCGGAGAGGGTGGAGCGCACCGCGCCGTCCGGCCCGCCGCCATAGAGCGGACGCAGGCCGCAGCCCGAAAGCGAGGCCGATAGCGCCAGGGCGCCGGCGACGAGGAGCACACCATGTTTCATGCGACGATATTCACCAGACGATCGGGCACGACGATCACCTTCTTCGGTTGCTTGCCTTCGAGCGATCGAACGATCTTGTCGCTGGCAAGTGCCGCGGCCTCGACGATATCCTTGGCCGCGCCCTTGGGCATTACCAGCGTATCGCGCAGCTTGCCATTCACCTGGACGGCAATGGTGACCTCGTCGTCGACGAGCAGCGCGCTGTCCACGGCAGGCCATTCGGCGTCGGCGATCAGCCCGCTTTGGCCCATATCGGCCCAGGCCTGCTCGGCGATATGCGGGACCATCGGCGCCACGATGCGCGCGAGCGTACGGATGGCGTCGGTTCTGGACGCGGAAGGTTGCGCCTTCTCGATCGCGCCGACCAGTTCGTAGAGCTTGGCGACCGACTTGTTGAAGGTCAGCGCCTCGATATCCTCGGCCACGCCGGCGATCGTGCGGTGCAGGCGCTTGTCGAGGTCGCGATCCTCGCCCGTGCCAGCTTCGCCGTCCGCAACGCTATGGAACAGCCTCCAGAGGCGGTTCACGAAGCGCCAGGCGCCCTCGATGCCGTTCTCGCTCCACTCCAGATCGCGCTCGGGCGGGCTGTCGGAGAGCATGAACCAGCGCACCGCGTCGGCGCCATACTGGTCGACGATCGGCTCGGGATCGACCGTGTTCTTCTTCGACTTGGACATCTTCTCGATGCGGCCGATCTCGATCGGCTCGCCCGAGGCGAGTTCCACGCCGCCGGCGCTGTCCTTGCGGATCTCCTGCGGCGAGAGCCAGCGGCCATCGAGGCTCTTATAGGTCTCGTGCGTCACCATGCCCTGGGTGAACAGGCCCTGGAACGGCTCGGCCACGTCGAGCTTGCCGATATGGCGCAGCGCGCGGGTGAAGAAGCGCGCATAGAGCAGGTGCAGGATCGCATGCTCGACGCCGCCGATATACTGGCCGACCGGCAGCCACTGCTCGGCCACGGCCTTGTCGAACGGCTTGTCCGCCGGCTGGCTGGCGAAGCGGATGAAATACCAGGAGGAATCGACGAAGGTATCGAGCGTGTCGGTCTCGCGGCGCGCGGGGCTGCCGCACTTGGGGCAGTCGACATGCTTCCAGGTCGGATGCCGGTCGAGCGGGTTGCCGGGCACGTCGAAGCTGACGTCCTCGGGCAGCACCACCGGCAGCTGGTCGCGCGGCACCGACTGGGCGCCGCAGCTCTCGCAATGGATGATCGGGATCGGCGTGCCCCAATAGCGCTGGCGGCTGACGCCCCAGTCGCGCAGGCGCCACACCGTCTGGCCCTTGCCCCAGCCGCCTTCCTCGGCGCGCTGGATCACCGCGCGCTTGGCGTCGGCCACGTCCATCCCGTCGAGGAAGTGCGAGTTCACCAGCGTGCCCGGGCCGGTATAGGCCTCGGCATCGTGGAATTCGGGGGCGGTCTTGTCGCCTTCGGAGACGACGCGACGGATCGGAAGCGAATATTTGCTCGCGAATTCGAAGTCGCGCTGGTCGTGCGCCGGCACGCCGAATACCGCGCCGGTGCCATAGTCCATCAGCACGAAATTGGCGATGTAGACCGGAACTTGCCAGGCGTTATCAAAGGGATGCGTCGCGGTGAGGCCGGTGTCGAAGCCCAGCTTCTCCTGCGTCTCCAGCTCGGCCGCGGTGGTGCCGCCCTGCTTGCACAGCTCGATGAACGCGCCAACTTCCGGGTTCGAAGCGGACAGTTTCTGTGCGATCGGATGATCCGCCGCGACCGCGATGAAGCTCGCGCCGAAGATCGTGTCCGGCCGGGTCGTGTAGGCTTCGAGAGCTTCGCCGTCCGAAAGGCTCCAGTTGAACTGCAGGCCCTCGGACTTGCCGATCCAGTTCTCCTGCATCAGCTTGACCTTGTCCGGCCAGTGCTCGAGGCCCTGGACGCCGGTCAGCAGGTCGTCGGCGAACTGGGTGATCTTGAGGAACCACTGGCTCAGCTTGCGCCGTTCGACCAGCGCGCCCGAGCGCCAGCCGCGCCCGTCGATCACCTGCTCATTGGCGAGCACGGTCATGTCGACCGGGTCCCAGTTGACCGCCGATTCCTTGCGATAGACCAGGCCATTCTCGAAGAAATCGAGGAAGATAGCCTGTTCATGGCCGTAATATTCGGGCTCGCAGGTGGCGAGCTCGCGGGTCCAGTCGAGCGCGAAGCCGAGGCGCTTCAGCTGCGCCTTCATCGTCGCGATATTGGCGCGGGTCCAGCTGCCCGGATGGACCTTCTTCTCCATGGCGGCATTCTCGGCCGGCATGCCGAACGCGTCCCAGCCCATCGGGTGGAGCACTTCCATGCCCTTCATCCGCCGGAAACGGGCGAGCACGTCGCCCATCGTGTAGTTGCGGACATGCCCCATATGGATGCGCCCCGAAGGATAGGGGAACATCTCGAGGACGAAGCTCTTGGGCTTGGACGAATCGTCACGCGCGGCGAAAGTGCGGTTCTCTTCCCACACCTTCTGCCACGCGGCGTCCGCCTTCAACGGGTTGAAGCGAGACAAATCAGTTCCTGCAATCTTGGCGCGGCGCTGGACCGCGGCTTGGCATTAATCCGTGGCGACCGCGGCGCGGCGCAGGTCGCGGGCGCGGGTGAGGATGATGTCCTCGAGCTTCTGCACCGTCGCGGCCTGGACCGGGGCGGCGACCCAGGCGCCGTTGCGGTTGACTTCGCGCAGGGCCGCGACGCGCAGCGCATCGGCACGCAGATCCTGGTCGAGGATCGTCACGGTCACCTTCATGCGCTCGGTCTGCACGTTCGGGTTCACATACCAGTCGGTCACGATCACGCCGCCGTTCGAGTCCGTCTGCAGCAGCGGCATGAAGCTCAGCGTATCGAGGCTGGCGCGCCACAGATAGGAGTTCACGCCGATCGTGGTGATCTTCGACGCCGCGAGATCCGCCTCGGGGCGCTTGTTGTGACCGCCGCACGCGGAGATCGAAAGAGCAAGCGACCCCAGGATCGCGGTGCGCAACAGGCGGTTCATCGTCACATTCCTAGCAGGCGAGAAAAGTCGGGAGCATCTATAGTGGCGCATGTGGCGGGAGCAAGGCGGGAAGCCGCGCCGCGATTCGCACGATTGAAACACTTCTCGTGAATGGGCGCGCAAGCAGATTCTGTGGGTCTGATGCAACACCGTCACGAAATTTGTGCCACCGGTGGAACCTCGCTTCGGAATCATGGTAGTCGGACCTATCTAGGGAATCATGACGATGCGAGTCGGACGGATCAGGACGGGAATTGCACTGGGAGCGCTTGGCGCTGCCGGTCTCCTGCTTGCGCCGTCGATTCAGGCCCAGACCAGCAAGGCCGAGCGCGTTGCCGCGGCCAAGCGCGCGGCAATGCCGGCGCGCGCCGGCATGGGCATCTTCACCCCCGCAGCGGCCGATCCCAAGCTCGCCGCGGTGCTCGCCCGTTCGGGCCTGCCCGAGGGCAGCTTCCGCTTCACCCCGGCCGAATCGCGCGGCAATGCCCGCGGTGTCACGGTCGCGGTCCGCGCCAGCTCGAGCCGCGCGCTGCGCAGCCGTGACGTGACGCGCGATGTCGCCGCAGCCGCCGCACCGGTAAGCCTGGCGCCGATCTCGTACAATCTCGGCGTCTCGGTCGGCTGGAAGCGTCTTGCCGTCTCGGGCGACGTCACCCGCGTCGAGCTGGTCGACCAGCCGGGCAGCCGCGAGCGCGCCGATATCGGCGTCAGCTACACCGGCAAGCGCCTGAGCGGCCGCCTCACCGCCACTTCGGATCGCCCGCTGACCAATACTCCGGTGCTGATCGGCGACAAGCCAAGCTACTCGATCGATGTCGGCGGCAGCTATTCGCTGACCCGCAACCTCGATGTGACCGCCGGCGTGCGCTATCGCAGCGAGGAAGATCGCCTGCCCAAGCTCAACGAGAGCCGCCGCGAGAGCCAGGCGGTCTATGTGGGCACCGCCTTCCGCTTCTGACGGCGCAGCCGTCATCCCGACGGAAGTCGGGATCTCGGGCAGCTAGTCCTTCGCTTTCGTCCACGCGTCGATCGCCGCCCATCCATATATCCCGAATGGCCTGAGGCTTGCCGCCTTGCGCGCATCCATGCCGCCCAGCGCTATCACTGGCACGTCGAGCCCGCGCACCAGCATCCCGAAGCGGGCCCGCCCGAGCGCACGTGCGCCGGGATGCGAGCGGGTAGGGAAGGCGGGCGAGACGAACAGCGCCTCGGCGCCTGCCCGCAATGCTGCGATCGCCTCGCGCCGGTTATGCGCCGGCGCGGTGCGGATTCCCCGGCCCGGCGCGGCATGGCTTCCCGCTTCGCCGCGCATCGGTTCGATTCCGGCGCGGACCAGCACCAGCCCCCGCCGCCGCGCCACCTTGCGCACCTGGGCGAACAGCGCGCGCCGCTCGGGCGCCGGCAGGCGGTAATGCCGGAACACCACGCCCGATCCGCGTGGCAGCCTTTCCAGCGCGTCCCACAGCGCATCGCCCATGCGTTCGTCGGTCATCAGCCAAAGGCGCGGGAGGGGGTGGCGGCGGCGCATTGCGCTCCCTATAGCGCGCTCCATGCCGATAGACGAAGCCAGCCAGCGCCTTGCCGATGTGCGCGCCCGGATCGCGCGTTCCGCCAAGATCGCCGGCCGCAAGCCCGACAGCATCACGCTGATCGCCATTTCCAAGACGCATGACGCCGAGGCGATCGCGCCGCTGATCGCCGCCGGCCAGCGCGTGTTCGGCGAGAACCGCGTCCAGGAAGCCGAGGCGAAGTGGCCGAAGTTGCGCGAGACGACTCCCGATATCGCGCTCCACCTGGTCGGCCAGCTCCAGTCGAACAAGGCCGAGGATGCAGTCGCGCTGTTCGACGCGATCCATTCGGTCGATCGTCCGTCGCTGGTGGGTGCGCTGGCCAGGGCGATGGACAAGGCCGGCAAGCGGCCCGCCTGTTTCGTCCAGGTCAATATCGGCGATGAGGACCAGAAGGGCGGCTGCCCGGTGCTCGAGCTGCCGGCTCTGCTCAAGGAAGCACAGGCGGCGGACCTGCCGGTTCAGGGCCTGATGTGCGTGCCGCCGCTCGAGCTGGAGCCCGCGCCCTATTTCGCGCTGCTCGCCAAGATCGCCCGCGATCACGGGCTCGAAGGCCTGTCGATGGGCATGTCGGGCGATTTCGAGACTGCCGTGACGATCGGTGCCACCCATGTCCGCGTCGGCACGGCGCTGTTCGGAACCCGCGCATGAAGTACGACGCGATATTGTTCGATTTCGATGGCGTGCTGCTGGAGAGCGAAGCGGCCGGCAATCGCCAGATCGCCGCCTATCTCACCAGTATCGGCCATCCGACCTCGCCCGAAGATTCGATGGCGAACTTCATGGGCCTGGCCGGCGCCGATTTCCTTGGTGCGATCGAGAACTGGATCGGTCGGTCGATCCCCGACGATTTCCACGCCGTCCGCGCCGAGGAAGATGCGCGGGTGCTCGAGGAAGGCCTGCCCGCCGTGGCTGGCGCGATCCGCTTCGTCGAGGAACTACCCAGGTCGCTGCCCCGCGCGATTGCGTCGTCGAGCCGGACCGAATGGATCGACCGGCATCTGCGCCACCTCGGCATCCGCGATTGCTTCGGCGACCATATCTATAGCGGCCGCGAGCATGTGACGCGCGGCAAGCCGGCGCCGGACCTCTATCTCCACGCCGCTGCTGCGATCGGCGTGCCGATCGAGCGCTGCGTTATCCTCGAGGATTCGCCGGTGGGCGTTACCGGTGCGGTCGCTTCAGGCGCCGACGTCATCGGCCTGTGCGCGGGCTCGCATTGCGCCCCGGACCATGCGGAGCGCCTCCGCGCGCTGGGCGTGCAGCGGATCGCGCAGGATTTCGAAGAAGTCGCCCGGCTGATCGTCTAAGCGCCGAAGGCGTATCAAACTCGTTGCGTCGTCGCGTCGTTGCGCGAGAAATTTTAATCGCGCGACGCCGCAACGGCGCGACGAAGAAGTGATTGCGCTGCGCTCTTAAAGGCCCCGCGCTTCCCGCGCGAGCAGATATTCCCGCAGCGCCATGGCGTCAGCCAGCGCGTTGTGCGGCCGCTGGCTCAGCGCCGCGCTGTCGAAGCCGAAGGCGTCGCACAGCTCGAAGCGGATGCGGTCGATCGGATAGCGGTGCCCGGGCGCGACGATCAGCAGCTGCGCGGCATGGGCGATATCCTCGGGCCAGTCGGCGACCAGCACCGGATCGGGATCATTGCCAAGATAGGCGGCAAAGCCATGCCCCATCGCTTCGCGGCTGACCGGCGCCAGGTCCAGCACCGGCAGGATATGCTCGGCTACCCAGGGCGTCGGATCGGGGCAGGGGAGCGCCGCATAGAAGGGCGCCCCGCCATCCTCGGGCGCCAGCGCCAGCGAGATCAGCGGCCCGCCGAACCCGTTGAATTCGGTGTCGAGGAAATACCTCAGAGCTGGTGCCCCGTCCGGTCGCGCTTGGTGGCGAGATAGCGCTCGTTGTGCGGGTTGGGCGGCAGGAAGTGCGGCACGCGCTCGGTCACCGTCACTCCTGCGGCTTCGAGCGCCGCGACCTTGTCGGGATTGTTGGTGAGCAGCCGGATGCGGTGCTGGCCGAGCAGCGACAACATCTTCGCTGCGGTGGCGAAGTTGCGTGCGTCCACCGCGAAGCCCAGCCGGGTATTGGCGTCGACCGTGTCGAAGCCCTGGTCCTGCAGCGCATAGGCGCGCAGCTTGTTGATCAGCCCGATCCCGCGCCCTTCCTGACGTAGGTAGAGCAATATGCCCCAGCCGCTTTCCCGGATCGCACGGATCGCCGCCTGGAGCTGCGGCCCGCAATCGCATTTGAGGCTGCCCAGCACGTCGCCGGTCAGGCATTCGCTGTGCAGGCGAACAAGCGGCGGATTGCCGTTGGGCTCGCCGATCAGCAGCGCGACATGCTCGCCCGGCATCTCGTCGGTGCGGAAGGCGACGATCTCGCTGTCCTCGGCGTCGAGCACGGGCAAGCGCGCGCGGGCGACGATGCGCAGGCGATCGGCATCCTCATGCGCATCGATATCGGCGGGGGTGATCGTTTCCTCGCCGGCGGCCTTGCGGACGAAGAAGGCGGGCAGCAGTCCCGCGACGCGGGCGAGGCGCAGCGCAGCGGCGGAAAGCGCGGGCTCGGCCAGTGGGATCGCGCGGAAAGGACCCTTGAGCGGGGTGGCGAGATCGAATTGCGGATCGGCGAGCGCAGTAGCCGTGTCGAAGTCGAGCCAGGGCGCGCGCTGGACCAGTACCGGCGCGTCCGGCGTCGCGGCATCGCGCTGGTTGGCCAGCTTGAGCGTCGCGGCGCGGCCGGCGGAGAGCAGCAGATCGGCCTCGCCGCCCGCGTCGAACGCTGCCAGCCGCGGGGCGTCGGCGGTCTCGACCGCGAGCAGCGCCAGATCGCCGATTGCGATCGGCCAGCCCCGGCGCAGCGCATCGACGGCGCGGGCGGCGTCATGCGCGCTCAAAAGTCGAACTCCGTGACGATCGGCACATGGTCCGAGGGCTTGAGCCACGACCGGCAGGGCTCGCAGACCTTGTGGCTCGTCGCCTTCTCGGCAACGTCGCGGCTCGCCCACATATGGT
>JAEXLC010000034.1 GCA_023445495.1 Pseudomonadota bacterium
ACCCCCAACCCCTCCCTTTCAGGGAGGGGAGCAAGTGAAGCCGAAAGCCTCCACTAAGGCAGCAGCACCGTAGACCCCGTCGTCTTGCCCGCCTCCAGCGCCCGGTGCGCGTCGGCGGCGTCCTCCAGCGCGAACCGCTGGCCGATATCCGCCCGCACCGCGCCGCTGCGCAGCATCTGGAACAGCCGCGCGCTGCCCAGCGCCCGCTCCTCGGGCGTCACATAATAATCGAACATCGTCGGCCGGGTGACATAGACCGAACCGGCGCGCGCCAGCGATCCCAGCGCCACGCCCTCCACCGGGCCGCTGGCATTGCCGAAGCTCACCACCAGCCCGCGCCGCCGCACGCTGGCAAGCGAGCCTGCCCAGGTCGCCTTGCCGACGCCGTCGAGCACCACTTCCACGCCCGCGCCATTGGTGATCCCGCGCACCCATTCGGCCACGCCCTCGCCGCGCGAGACCAGCACATGGTCCGCGCCCGCCGCCTCGGCCAGCGCCACCTTCTCCTGCGAACCCACCGTCGCCAGCACGGTCGCGCCGATCGCCTTGAGCCAGCGCACCGCGATCTGGCCGACGCCGCCCGCCGCGGCATGGACCAGCACGTGCCAGCCCGGCTCCACCCGGGCGCAGCGCTCGACCAGGAACTCCACCGTGCCGCCCTTGAGCAAAGCCGCCGCCGCGGTCTCGTCGCTGATGTCGTCGGGCAGCGCGAACAGGTTCGCCGCCGGCACGTTGCGCGCGGTCGAATAGGCGCCGAGCCCGGGCCCGAAGGTCGCCACCCGGTCCCCGACGGCGAAATCGGCGACGCCCTCGCCCACTGCCTCGACCACGCCTGCCGCCTCGCCGCCCAGCCCGCTCGGCAGCGGCACCGGGTAAAGGCCCGAGCGGAAATAGGTGTCGATGAAGTTCAGCCCCACCGCGGTGTTGCGCATCCGCACTTCGCCCGGCCCCGGCGGCGCCAGTTCGACATCCACCCACTGGATGACCTCGGGCCCGCCAATCGCCTCGATCCGTGCCATCCGTTCCATCACGCGACTCCTTTAATGTACCGGCCACACCCATAGGATCAGCGGCGTGCCGACCACCAGCACGATCACCGAAAGCGGCGCGCCCAATCGCGCGTAATCGCCGAACCGGTATCCGCCCGGTCCCATCACCAGCGTGTTGCACTGGTGGCCGATCGGGGTGAGGAAGTCGCAGCCCGCGCCCACCGCCGTCGCCATCAGGAACGCCTCGGGCCGGTAGCCGAGCTGGCTGGCGAAGGTCGCCGCGATCGGCGCCATCACCAGCACGGTCGCGGCATTGTTGAGGAACGGCGTCACCGCCATCGCCGCCGCCAGGATCAGCGCCACCGCGCCCCAGGGCGGCAAGGTCGCGGCGAAATTGCCCAGCCAGTCGCCGATGATCTGGCTCGCACCCGTCGTCCGCAGCGAATCCGATACCGGGATCAGCGCGCCGAGCATCACCAGGATCGGCCATTCGATATGGTCATAGGCTTCGCGCACCGGCAGCGCGCCGAGCAGGATCGTCGCGCCCGCCGCCGCGAAGAAGGCCACCGCCACCGGCACATAGCCAAGCGCCGTCGCCGCCATCGCCGCGCCCAGGATCGCCACCGGCAACAGCCCCTTGCGCGCGCTGCCCAGCCGCAGCGTGCGCTGCGCCAGCGGCAGGCAGCCCAGCTCGCCCAGCCGCTCGAACAGCAGGTCGAGCGGCCCCTGCAGCACGATCACGTCGCCCGCCTCGAGCACGATATTGCCCAGCCGCCGCGCCAGCCGGTCGCCCCGGCGCGACACTGCGATCAGATTGACTCCGAAGCGCTCGTGCAGCCCCAGCCGCCCGGCAGTCCGCCCGATCAGCGCGCTCTCGGTGCCGATCACCGCCTCGATCACTCCGACTTCGCTGCTCGATCCGTCGGGGGTCTCGCGGTGTGCGCCTTCCAGCTCCAGCCGGTCGCTGGCGATCACCCGCTCCAGGCTGTCGGGCGACCCGGCGAGGATCAGCACGTCCTCGGGCTTGAGCAGCGTGTCGGGAAACGGCGTCGAACGGATGCCCGCGCGCAGGATCGCGGTGACCGTCACATCGCCGTCGTGCCGTTCGCGAAACGCCGCCACCGTCTCGTCCACGGCAGGTGAGCCGGCGGGGATCTCCGCTTCGGTCACATAGTCCTGGATGTCGATAGCCTCGCCCAGCGTCGGCGCCGCCCGCCGGTCGCGCGGCAGCAGCCGGTAGCCGAAGCGCAGGAAGACCAGCCCGACCAAAGTCAGCCCCAGTCCCACCGGCGCATAGTCGAACATGCCGAAGGGCTGGCCGGTCATCTCCTCGCGCACCCGGCTGACGATGATGTTGGGCGAGGTGCCGATCAGCGTGATGAGGCCGCCGAGCAGCGAAGCGAAGCTCATCGGCATCAGATAGACGGCGGGCGACACCCCGGCCTTCTTGCCCATCTGCAGCGCCACCGGGATCATCATCGCCAGCGCGCCGATATTCTTGACCAGCGCCGAGGCGAAGCCGACAGAGGCGCTGAGCAGCAGCAATTGCGAGCGGACATGGGTCACGCGCTTCTGCAGCACCAGCATCGCCCGCTCGATCACCCCGGAGCGCTGCACCGCGCCCGACAGCACCAGCGCGCTCGCCACGATGATGACGATGTCGTCGGAAAAACCGGTGAACGCCTGTTTCGGGCTGACGATGCCCAGCGCCAGCGCCGCGAGCAGCGCGATCACCGCGACCATGTCGTAGCGGAAACGTCCCCAGATGAAGAGCAGCATCATGCCGGCAAGCACGCCGACGGAAAGCAATTGAGGCGTGTTCATCGCAGGGGAAACGCCACGCGATGGTTTCGGGTCCGTGCCCAATCAAATCCTCCCCGAGCTCGCTCGGGGAGGGGGACCATTTGCGCAGCAAATGGTGGCGGGGCCGGCGCAACGCGCCGGTGAACCGG
>JAEXLC010000071.1 GCA_023445495.1 Pseudomonadota bacterium
AAGAAGCGGGATCCCGGCTCAAGGCCGGGATGACGACATGAGGAAACAGCCCAACAAGTCTCCGAAGGGCTACACCCGGTTCGCCGCGCTGAGCACCGCCCGCACACTCGCCGTCGCGATGTCCGCGTCGATGCCCACGCCGAACACCGTGCGCCCATCGGCGGTACGGCACTCGACATAGGCGGCGGCCTGCGCATCGGCGCCGTGGCCGATCGCGTGCTCGCTGTAATCGACGACGTCGAGCGCCGGGCCGGTGGTGCCGGCAAGCGCGTCGATCACGCCCGAGATCAGGCCGTTGCCGCGTCCGGAGATCGAGCGCGTCTCGCCGTCCACCGCGATGCGGCCGACGAACACGCGCTGCCCGGCGGCACCGGTCTCCTCGTAATCCTCGAGCACGAAGCGATCCTTGTCGCCCGGCAGATAGGTCTGCTCGAACCGGCCCCAGATGTCGGCGGCATTGAGCTCGCGGCTGGTCTCGTCGGCCAGCGCCTGCACATGGCGCGAGAAATCGGCCTGCATCCGCTTGGGCAGCTTCAGGCCCTTGTCCTGTTCGAGCACCCAGGCGACGCCGCCCTTGCCCGACTGCGAGTTGACGCGGATCACCGCCTCGTAATCGCGGCCCAGGTCCTTGGGATCGATCGGCAGGTACGGCACGTCCCAGAATTCGTCGTTGCGCGCTTCCTGCGCCGCGAAGCCCTTCTTGATCGCGTCCTGGTGGCTGCCCGAGAACGCCGTGAACACCAGGTCGCCGGCATAGGGATGGCGCGGGTGGACGGGGATCTGGTTGCAATATTCAACCGTCTGGATCACCTCGTCGATGTCCGAGAAATCCAGCCCCGGATCAACGCCTTGCGTGTACATGTTGAGGGCCAGTGTCACCAGGTCGACATTGCCGGTGCGCTCGCCATTGCCGAACAGGCAGCCCTCGACGCGGTCCGCGCCGGCGAGCAGGCCCAGCTCCGATGCGGCAACGCCGGTGCCCCGGTCGTTATGCGTGTGCAGGCTGATGACCACCGTGTCGCGGCTGCGGATGTTGCGGCAGAACCACTCGATCTGGTCGGCATAGATATTGGGTGTCGCCGCCTCGACCGTCGCCGGCAGGTTGAGGATCAGCGGCTTGTCGGTGGTCGGCCGCAGGATATCCATCACCGCCTCGCAGACCTCGACCGAGAAATCGAGCTCGGCGGTCGAGAAGGTCTCGGGCGAGTATTCGAAATGCCAGTCGGTATCGGGCTGCTTGGCGGCCTCGTCGCGCAGCACCTTGGCGCCGGCGATGGCGATCGCCTTGATCTCCTCGCGGCTCATGCCGAACACGATGCGGCGCCAGGCCGGCGAGACAGCGTTGTAGAGGTGGACGATCGCCTTCTTCGCGCCCTTGAGGCTCTGGAAGCTGGTCTCGATCAGGTCCTGACGCGACTGGGTCAGCACCTGGACAATCACGTCGTCGGGGATCTTGTCGTTCTGGACCAGGCCCGAGATGAAGTCGAATTCGGTTGCGCCGGCGCTCGGGAAGCCGACTTCGATCTCCTTCACGCCCACCTTGCAGAGCAATTCGAAGAAGCGGGTCTTCTTCTCGGCATCCATCGGGTCGATCAGCGCCTGGTTGCCGTCGCGCATGTCGGTCGACAGCCAGCGGGGCGCCTTGGTGATGGTGCGGCTCGGCCATTGGCGGCCGGGCAGGTTTACCTGGGGGAAGGGACGATACTTGGTGGACGGATCGCGCAACATGACAGCTCTCTCTCGGCTGGAGACTTCGATTTCAATTGTGAAGTGCCCTTAGGGGCGTGCGCATGTGCGTCCGGCCCCTAAGGGCGGATAAGTCGCAGGCCGAGAAGTGCGCGGTTCATCATGTTGGGCATGCCTTTAGACAAGCCCGCGCCGCCTTGTCCACCTCAGTTCGCGTTGTCGGCCGCCAAAGCTGCACTATTCATGTCCTCGTCCACCGCCTCCGCGGCGGGGGCCGGCGTCGCTTCCTCGACCGGCGTCTCGCTGGCCTTGGGGCTCGGCGTGGCGACGATCTCGGCCATGGGCGGCGGATCGGAATAGTTGGTGCCGGTGGTGCCGCTGCCCCCGCAACCTGCCAGAATCAGCAATCCGCCTACCACCAGAACGCGCATTCCGCTCTCCCCTTTCACCGTGGAAACGCTCCTTAGCATGGCGGTTTCCCCTCTCCTACCGGCCGTTTAACCCGACTTATCCCCAAAATGTCGCTCTCAGGGGGCGTCTCGGCGCATCTGCTCTCTAGACAGACGCGATTTGGCACGATCAAAGGGTTGTCAGGTGAGGGGTAACGCCCTCATCGCGGAACATCGTAGGCGCAAAAGGCGGCGGAACGGTTCGCACAAGCCGCTGGCGCAGACGAAGGCATGGCCCGTCCAGGGCAGGAACAGGAGAAGAATTATGGCCGAGACCAAAGCACGCGGCGGCATCGCCAAGCCGGTGACCCCTTCGCCCGAGCTGGCCAAGATCGTTGGTACTGCGGACCTCCCGCGCAGCGAGATCGTGAGCAAGCTGTGGGAGTACATCAAGAAGAACAATCTTCAGAACCCGGCGAACAAGCGCGAGATCCTCGCTGACGACGTGCTGCGTCCGATCTTCGGCGCCGACAAGGTGACGATGTTCGAGATGAACAAGCACATCGCGAAGCACGTCAAGTAAGCCGGGCCGGGGCGCATGCCCCGCCGCTGAAACGCGAAGGGCGGGTTCCCCTGGGGCCCGCCCTTTTGCTTTAGGAGACGATCAATGGCCGAGAAGTTCGAACGTCACCGCCAGCCCTGGCGTGCCGACGAGATCCAGAAGCTCCACACCCTCGCCAAGAAGGGCATGGCCCTCAAGGCGATCGCGAAGGCGCTCACCCGCAGCGAGGAATCGGTGAAGGAGCGCGCCAAGCAGGACGGCCTGAGCATCGCCAAGCTCCACTAGGCGCGGGCGCGGGGCCCATCTCGATATGCAGGATGCGCCCGACATGGGCGCGCTCGCTGCCGCTTTCCTCGAGCTTGAACACCAGCCCGCCTCCAGTGACCACGCTGCGCTTCAGCCCGGGCCAGGGCGCGCCCGGCGTCACCACCGCCCCCGGCAGGCATGCCGCGATCCGCTGCGCCATCGTCTCGTGGGTGATCTCGCGCGGCAGCATGCTCTGATGGCAGAAATAGCCCTCTCCTCCGCGCTGGCATCCGCGCAGCAGCACCGGCACGAAGTCGGTCCGGCGCAGCGCATCATAGGCCCCCGGCGCGGCCACCGCCGCCGACAGCCGCTGGATACCACCACAGATCGGGTCGTCCTGGACGAAAGGCGCCGCCACCAGCGCAACCCCAAGCAGAAGATGCATCCCCAATCTCCTTCCGGGCCCGGAACATTCCCCGCCCCCGCTTGCCGCAGCCTGAACAACTGCTAGGCGCAACGGCATGTACGACGCGATCATCCTGGGAGCCGGCGCCGCGGGGCTGATGTGCGCGCTCACCGCCGGCCAGCGCGGCAGGCGCGTGCTGCTCGTCGACCATGCCGATGCGCCCGGCAAGAAGATCCTGATCTCCGGCGGCGGCCGCTGCAACTTCACCAATATCGGCACCGCGCCGGACCGCTATCTCTCGCAGAACCCGCACTTCATGAAGTCCGCGCTCGGCCGCTACACCGCGCAGGATTTCCTCGACCTGGTCGAGGCGCACGGCATCGCCTGGCATGAAAAGACCCTCGGCCAGCTCTTCTGCGACGGTTCCGCCCGCCAGATCGTCGACATGCTGCTGGACGAATGCGAGCGCGGCGGCGTGGAGCTCTGGCTCGGCCACGCCCCCCAGGTCGAGCGTGCCGACGGCCGCTTCCGCGTCACCTGCGGCAAGCGCACCGCCGAGGCGCCCGCGCTGGTCCTCGCCACCGGCGGCCCCTCGATCCCCAAGATGGGCGCAACCAGCTTCGCCTATGACCTCGCCCGCCGCTTCGGCCTCAAGGTGGTCGAGCCCCGCCCCGCCCTCGTCCCCCTCACCCTCAGCGGCGAGGAAGCTTTGTTCCGCGAGCTGTCCGGCGTCTCCACCGAGGTCATCGCCCGCGCCGGCAAGGCAAGCTTCCGCGAAGCCGCGCTCTTCACGCATCGCGGCCTGTCCGGCCCGGCGATCCTCCAGATCTCCAGCTACTGGCGCCACGGCGAGAGCATCGGCATCGACTTCCTGCCCAGGGCCGAGCCCGGCTGGCTGCTCGCCGCCAAGCGCGCCCGCCCGCGCGTCACCCTGCGCAAGCTGCTCGGCGAAGCCCTGCCCGATCGCCTCGCCGATGCGCTGGCCGAGAAGCTCGCCCTCCCCACCGAGCTCGCCAACACGCCCGACCGCATGCTCGAGGATGCCGCCCGCCGCCTCGCCGACTGGCGCTTCAGCCCCAACGGCACCGAAGGCTATGCCAAGGCCGAAGTCACCGTCGGCGGCATCAGCACCGCCGAGCTCAGCTCGCAGACGATGGAAGCCCGCAAGCTGCCCGGTCTCTACGCGATCGGCGAAGCCGTCGACGTCACCGGCTGGCTGGGCGGCTACAACTTCCAATGGGCCTGGGCGAGCGGCCGCGCGGCCGGACTGGCGCTTGCCGCAAGTGCCTGATTTATCCTATATTACAGGTAATTTTGCGCAGTTTCCGTAGGGGAAACCGCCAGTTCGCACCATCGTGGCGGTTTTATTACAGTATTTTCACGTATTGAAATATTCGCCAATGACGAATGTTGCGCCATTGTGTCCTCTACAAAGGGATCATTGCCCGATCGTGCAGCCTTTGCACCACGCGGGGACATGGTTCCCGGCTTCGAGCCTTTCTGGAACCTTCAGGAGGTCTTTCGATGCATTGGTTTGAAGCCACCGCACCTATTCGTCTCAAACTCTACGTAGCGTTCAGCTCGCTGATCGGCGTGATGACGCTGGTCGCCCTCGTCGCATTCCTTGCGCCCGTGATGATCGCGCTGCCGCTGGTCGCGCTGCTGATCGGCGGCGCCGCCATCCAGTGCGTCCGTTATCGTGCCGCGATCGCCAATCCCTATGTCGCCACCGTGGTCCGCATGGAAGCGCTTGCCGCAGGCGACCTCAACAGCCCGATCGAGTTCACCAGCTATCAGGATTGCGTCGGCCGCATGACCAAGGCGATGCACACCTTCCGCGACAATGCGGTCGAGCAGCAGCGCCAGGCCGAAGAGCAGTCGATCGCCGTCACCCATCTCGGCACCAGCCTCGAGCGGCTGAGCCGCGGCGACCTCACCGCCGATATCGGCGACGGCTTCCCCGCCGGCTATGCCGAGCTCAAGCGCCATTTCAATGACGCGCTGGGCGCGCTGCGGAACCTGATCGGTTCGGTGATGCAGAGCGCCGAGACGATCCAGACCGGATCGGCCGAGATCGCCCATGCCTCGGAAGACCTTGCCCGCCGCACCGAGGCCAATGCCTCGAGCCTCGAGCAGACCACCGCCGCGGTCAGCCAGATGGACGGCCGCCTCAAGGCCACCGCCGCCGCTGCGGGCCGCACCGTCGAGCGCGCCGACGGCGCCATCGCCACCGTCGCCGGCGGCCGCGAGATCGCCGAGGAAGCCGTGCAGGCGATGACCCGCGTCAGCGAGAGCGCCAAGGGCATCGACAGCGTCATCGAAGGCCTCGACAAGATCGCCTTCCAGACCCGGGTCCTCGCGATGAACGCCGCGGTCGAGGCCGGCCGCGCCGGCGAGGCGGGTCGCGGCTTCGCGGTCGTCGCCGACCTGGTCTCCGCGCTCGCGATGCGCGCCGAGGAGGAAGCCGGCCGCGCCCGCGACCAGCTCACCGCCACCCAGACCGACATCGTCGCCGCGGTGGAGATGGTGCAGAAGGTCGACGGCGCCTTCGCCAACATCTCGAGCGACGTCGCCGAGGTCCACACGCTGCTCGGCGAGATGGCCAGCGACAACCAGGCCCAGGCCAACGCGATCACCGAGATCAGCCTGGCGATCAACACGATGGACCAGTCGACCCAGCAGAACGCTGCCATGGTCGAGGAATCCTCGGCGGCGGCCCGCAACCTGAGCAGCGAAGTCGACGGGCTCAGCGAACAGGCCGCAAAGTTCGACGTCGGCGCCGGCCCTGCCCCCGCCGCCCGGACCCCGGCCAGGCCGCCCGCGCGCCCGCAAAAGCAGCGCGGCTATGTCTCCCCGGTCAAGCCGCTCGCGGCAACCCGGCCGACGGCACCGGCCTCCAGCGACGACTGGGCCAGCTTCTGATGGGATAGAAAGGGCGCCGGATAACCGG
>JAEXLC010000112.1 GCA_023445495.1 Pseudomonadota bacterium
TCCCGGCGGAAGCCGGGATGACGATAGGGGCGAGGAGCGGGATTACTCCTCCGTAAGCGCCTTTTCGGCGGGCGGATGCAGGCGCAGCCTGGTCACGCGCTTGGGATCGGCTTCGACGATCTCGAGCTTCCAGCCGCTGTCATGCTCGAGGCATTCGCCCGCCGCCGGCACATGGCCGGCAAGGATGAAGGCGAGGCCGCCCAGCGTGTCGACATCGCCGTCGACTTCGCCGAGCCGCGGGTCGATCGTCTCGGCGACGTCCTCGAGCTCGGCGCGGGCATCGGCTTCCCAGCCGCCGCCGTCGATCGGCACGAGCAGCGCGGTCGGCGCCTCGTCATGCTCGTCCTCGATCTCGCCGACGATCTCCTCGATCAGGTCCTCGATCGTGATCAGCCCCTCGGTGCCCGAATATTCGTCGAGCACGATGGCTAGGTGCGTCCGCCGCCCACGCATCTGGGCGAGCAGGTCGAGCGCACCCATCGACTGGGGCACATAGAGCGGCTGGCGGATCAGGCCGGACAGCGTCTCCGGATGGGGCGCGCCGCTGGCCAGGATGTTGAACACGTCCTTGATGTGGACCATGCCGATGATGGTATCGAGCTCTTCGCGGAACACCGGCAACCGGCTGTGGCCGGCTTCCTCGAACAGCTTCACCAGATCGGCGAAGCTGGTCTTTTCCTCCACCGCGATGATGTCCGCCCGGGGCACGCCGACATCGCCGGCATCGCGCTCGCCGAAATGGAGCAGGTTGCGCAGCATCTGCCGCTCGATCGGGGCGAGGTCGCCTACCGGGCTTTTGCCGCCGTCTTCCTCATGCTCGTCGATCGCATCTTCCAGGCGATCGCGCAGCGTCTCTTCTTGATCGTCACCGAACAGGAGGGTGCGGATTCCGCGCCATATCCCGCCACCTTCGTGGTTGTCGCCGCTGGTGCTGCTACTTTGGCCCTCGGGCATGTTCGGTGTTCAATCCTCGCGTATCAGATAGGGGTCGTGCAAACCGAGGTCGCGTAGCGCGGCGCGCTCCATCTCCTCCATGGCTTCGGCTTCCGCGTCGTCCATATGGTCATAGCCTAGCAAATGCAGCAGGCCGTGGACAATCAGGTGCGTGGCGTGATCTTCGACGCTGACCTGGCGCTCCACCGCCTCGGCCGCGCAGACGCCATGGGCCAGGACGATATCGCCCAGCAGCACCTCGCCGTCGTCGGTATTCTCGGTCACCGCTTCCATCAGATCCGGCTGGATCATCGGGAAGGACAGCACGTTGGTCGGCTTGTCCTTGTCCCGATATTGCCGGTTGAGGACATGGACCTCGTCATCCGAGGTGAAGCGCACCGCGACTTCGATCGTCGCGGGGTGATCCAGCCATTCGAGGAACGGGGTCTGGCGAATCGCGGTCTCCGCCGCGCGGTTGGCGAGGGTTTCCCAGTCGGTATCCGGCCAGGGGCTTTCTACGAGCGCAGCGACATCAAGCATTCGGGCCCTCATAGGCATCGACGATCCGGCCCACAATCGGGTGACGGACGACATCGGCTGCCGTGAAGCGCGAAAAGGCGATGCCCTCGACCCCTTCGAGGCGGCGGACCGCATCGTTGAGGCCCGAGGCGGGCGGGCCGCCGGGAAGGTCGACCTGGTTGGGATCGCCGCAGATCACCATCCGGCTGTTCTGGCCGAAGCGGGTGAGGAACATCTTCATCTGCGCCGGGGTGGTATTCTGCGCTTCGTCGAGGATGACGAAGGCATCGGCGAGGGTGCGGCCGCGCATGAAGGCGATCGGCGCGATCTCGATCTCGCCGCTGGCGATGCGCCGCTCGACCTGCTCGGCGGGCAGGCAGTCATAGAGCGCGTCGTAGATCGGGCGGAGATAGGGATCGACCTTCTCCTTCATGTCGCCTGGCAGGAAGCCGAGCCGTTCGCCGGCTTCGACCGCGGGGCGCGACAGCACCAGCCGCTGGACGCTGCCGGTGATGAGCTGCGCCACCGCCTGCGCCACGGCGAGATAGGTCTTGCCGGTGCCCGCCGGCCCGAGTGCGAAGATCATGTCGTTCGACACCAGCTCGCGCATGTAATGCGTCTGGGCGACCGAGCGGGGTACGATCGTCTTCTTGCGCGTCCGGATCATGATCGAGGCGGGGGCATTGCCGTTGTCCGCCTTGACGATGCCGGTGAACATCGGCTCGCTCGACATTGCGATCACCGCGTCGATCAGGCCGGTGTCGATCACTTCGCCGCGGATGACCCGGGCGTGGAGCTCCTGCAGCACCTCGCGGGCATGGGCGACGGCCTCGGTCGTCCCCTCGATCTGCACGCGCTGGCCGCGGGCATGGATATAGACGCCCAGCCGCTCTTCGAGGGCGAGGATGTTGCTGTCGAACTCGCCGAAAAGCTGGGGCAGGAGCTGGGGCTTGTCGAAATTCACCTCGGCGCGGGAGCGTTCACCGGACTGGGCGGGGACAGGCTTGCGGCTCATGCGGCTCCTTCGCGCTGAAAAATGTTGAATCTCTTGGTAGTCCCACGCGTATGCGAGGTCGCCAATTGCACGGCGCACGTAGCGGCGCTGCGTGTCAAAGCGAAGACGATGCGGGCGGTTCCCTGTCGCATGCGATATGGGGAGAGTGACAGAGGATTTCCAACTTGGACAGCGCCAATTTGGCCTGGCTTCAAGGAAGTCGGCGACTGTGCGATAGAGGCCACATGACCAAGGGGCGCCCGCCGGAGCAGAAGTCGCCGCAGCAGAAGAAGGCGCTGTCCTATGCGAAGGACCGCCGCAACACCTTCGGCGAGAGCGACAAGGCTTCGCGCAAGGCGATCCCGGCGCGCAAGGCTGGGGAGAATCGCAAGGCACGCCGTAAGGCCGGGCATGCGCTGGCGGTGATCGATCGGCTCGACGAGGGCGTGGCCGATATCGTGGAGAGTTCGCTCGTCCATGATATCGAGCGCGTCGGCGGCTGGACCAAGAGCGCCGACACGCCGCTGGGCGACTATGTCGCCACCCAAAAGGCCTGGGCCGAGCGCCGCATCGGCAGCAACGCGCGGGTGCGCGCCGAAGTGGAGCGGCAAAGGGCCGCCCCCGACTTCGACGGAAGCATCTCCGTCGGGAGCGACATCCGCTTTCCGCCCGAGGACTAGTCGACCTTGCCCGACTGGCTTGCCCGCCACATCATCGCATCGAGCCAGCGATCGGGCAGCCAATGCGCGAGGAACAGGAAGACCGGCGCGCCGCCGCCGGTGCCGTAGCGGATGCGCGGGCGGCGCGCGGCGGCGGCGCGGGCGATCGTCCTGGCCACCACTTCGGGCGGGGAAGCGAAGCGCATCGCATTGGCATTGCCGAGCATCGCGGCGTGGCGCAGCGCCCAGGGCGCATAGGCGCTCTCGCCCGAGCGCTCGACCAGGCTCTGGTGCGCGATGCCGCTCCATTCGGTGCGGATCGCGCCGGGCTCGATCACCACGACGCGGATGCCGAACGGGCGCAGCTCGAGCCGCAGGCAATCGCTGAAGCCCTCCACCGCGAACTTGGTCGCATGGTACCAGCCGCCGAACGGCTCGCCGAACTTGCCGCCGATCGACGTGACGTTGACGATCGTCCCCGATTTCTGCGCGCGCATCAGCGGAGTTGCGAGCTGGCAGAGCCGGGCGAGGCCGAAGACATTGACCTCCATCTGGCGGCGGGCCTCGTCCATCGGCACGTCCTCGATCGCGCCATAGCTGCCATAGCCGGCATTGTTGACGAGCAGGTCGAGCCGGCCGGTGGCGGCGCGGATCGTCTCGATCGCGGCGACGATCGAGGCATCCTCGGTCAGGTCGAGATCGATCAGCTCGGCGCCGAGGCGCCGGAGCGAGGCCATCCGGTCGAGGCGGCGGGCGGCGGCGAACACCTTGTAGCCGTCCTTGAGCAGGCGCTGGACGGTGGCTTCGCCGATCCCGGCCGAGGCACCGGTGACGAGGGCGGTTTTCTGCATTCTGGGCTCCATTGCGGTGTGGAGCCCGACCATATAAGTGTGGACCATAGTCCATGGTCAAGCCTTTTCCGTCATCCCGGTAAAAGCCTGGATCCGGGTGAGCGGGCTTGAGGCGCACGAGATCCTGGCGTTCGCCGGGATGACGGGAGTTGAGAATGCTGATCTCCGAATTCGCCCGGCGCGCGGGCATGAGCACCGACACGGTGCGCTTCTACATCCGCAAGGGGCTGCTCGCGCCCGAGACGGGGATGAAGGGAGGCTCCAACCCGTACCAGATCTTCACCGAGGAGCATCTGGAGGCGGCGCGGATGGTGCGGATGGCGCAGAGCCTGGGCTTCTCGCTGCGCGAGATCGCGACGCTGTCGGCCGAATATTATGCCGGCGGGATGACGCCCGAGCGCAGCCTGGAACTGATGCGGATGCAGCTTGCCCGGCTGGAGGAGAAGGCGACGCAGCTCAACGCGATGGTCGACTATACCCGCGCCAAGGTGAAGTGGCTGGAGACCGGGCAGAAGGGTTCGGAGCCGGTATTCGGGTCGTTCGACGGCTGCTGGGCCGAGCCGGTAGCGGCGCCGGCCGAGCAGGCTGCCTGAGGGGTTCAGGCGTCGAGCATTCGCGCTTCGTCGAGCTCGATGCGATCGCGGCCGGCGTGCTTGGCGGTATAGAGCGCCTTGTCGGCGCGCTGCATCGCCAGTGCGATCTGGTCCGGGCCGCGCAGGAAGGCGAGGCCGCAGGAGAAGGTGACCGGCTCTTCCGGATTGGGACCGATCGGATCGGCGTGAAGCGCGGTGCGCAGCCGCTCGATCAGCGCGCGGGCGTCGCGCGGGCCCATGCCCGGGATCAGGATCGCGAATTCCTCGCCGCCCCAGCGCGCGACCAGATCGGAGCGGCGCATCGTCTCGGTCAGGCGGCTGGCGAATTCGCGCAGCACCAGATCGCCTTCGTCATGGCCGAAAATGTCGTTGATCCGCTTGAAGAAATCGATGTCGACCAGTGCCAGCGTGGCGCGGGTGCCGGCGCGCAGATGCGCCGCCGCGTCGAGGAAGCCGCGGCGGTTGCGCAGGCCGGTGAGCAGGTCGCGCTCGGCGGCATCGCGCAGCTGGTTGATCCGGCTATTGGTGGCGATCGCGGCGAGGCCGACGCTGTCGAGCAGCTCGCCCGCCAGATCGCGGCCGCCGGCGGGGACGTCGACGACAGGCTTGCCGTCCTGCACCTCGCGCAGCATCGCCGAGGCCTGGCGGATCGGGGCGAGCAGGGCGCCGAGCGCATAGATGGCCGCAAGCGTGCCGACGAGCGTGGCGAGCAGCAGCGGCACGAAGATCTGCCATTCCCATTCGCCGATCAGCGCCTGGCTGGCCACGAAGGTGATCAGCGGCAGATGGACCGCGACGAAGCAGATGGTGAAGATGCGCAGGTGGAAGTGGCGCGGAAACAGGAACCGCGTGGCGAGATAGAAGCGCATTCTGGCGCGACCCCCTTCTTGTCTTTTGCGCCCGGCCGAACGGCGGGCGGTGGGACATCAAGGGCTAGATTCATGAAACTTACCGGGGACTTGCCGGGGATCGTTAACGCGGCGGAATGGTGGGATGTGGCGACGGGAAAGGGGCTCAGCCGGCCACGGCCTCGGCATTCTCGCTCCCTTCAAATGAAACAAGGAGACTATATCGTCTCTATTTTTGAAGTCACCTCTCCTCGGGAATTCTGGCGTCCCGATCCGTGTCGCCTCCTTTGTCGATGGGTGAAGATCAGCCTATGTCATTGGCATGGCGATCCTGGTCGGTGGTGGCACGCGAATAAGAATTCCCGCTGGCGGGCTCGTGCTCGGTCCTGATGGCGGTTCGGCGCGAGTCGAGCTGGCCTATGATACATTTCCGCAATGGCTGATGATTGCGGTTGGGCATGCCGAGGAATGTGAGAGGCTTGCGCAGCGTGTCGATGCCCTCTGGGACGCGACGCCGCGCGATGACCTGCTCATTGCGCTGGAGGCTGAAGTAAGGTCGGCGATGCAGGCAATCATAGCGTCAGCTGCGGCGATCGATGGATTCTATGCTTTTCTTTGCCAGGAGATTCCGGAGTTGCGTCCATCCGGACGCCGAGGGAAATCGGCCAGATGGTCTCGCATCGCGGAGGCGATCAAGCAGAGTTTCGAGATCAGGGCATCGACCGGTAATGAGATCCGGAGGCGTCTCGAGGCGATTTTCAAGCTGCGTGACGAGGCTGTGCATCCGACCGCCGTGCATCAAGAGCCCGTACAGCACCCCAGAAGCTCTGTTGGTGTGCCGCGTCAATTTGCATGCTTCGACCGCGAGAATGCGGTGGGTGCGGTAGTTTCCGCATTGGCGATAATTGGCGGCCTTATCCACAAGCCAAAGCCGGTACATCGCGCTCTGAAGGAAAGCTGCGGCTATATCAGTGCGCGGGTCGCACCGGCTGTGGCGCGGTGGGAAGAGAAGCATCCCCCTGCATGGCGGGTAGACTAGGCCGCCGCCTTTACCTTCTCCACCCCGGTCAGCGAATTGCCGAAGCCGCCGGTGATCTCGACTTCGACCATGTCGCCGATCTTCGCATCGGTGTTCAAATACACCGATTGCAGCCAGGGCGACTTGCCGAGCATCTGGCCGGGGAGCTTGCCCTGGCGCTCGATCAGCACTGCGCAGCTTTTGCCGATCGTCGCCTGGTTGAAGGCGAGCTGGTCGCGGTTGAGCGCGGCCTGGAGGCGCTGGAGGCGTTCGTCCATCACTTCGGCGGGGATATACTGGTCGCGCAGCTCGGCCGCCGGGGTACCCGGGCGCGGGCTGTACTTGAAGCTGAAGCATTGTGCATAGCCGACGGCATCGACCAGACTCAGCGTCTCCTCGAACTCGGCATCGGTTTCGCCGGGGAAGCCGACGATGAAGTCGCCCGACAGCGCGATGTCCGGGCGCGCCGCGCGGACGCGGTCGAGGATCTTCAGGTAGGAATCGCGGCTGTGGCTGCGGTTCATCGCCTTGAGGATGCGGTCGCTGCCGGCCTGCACGGGCAGGTGGAGGAAGGGCATCAGCTTGGCGACTTCGGCATGGGCGCGGATCAGGCCCTCGCGCATGTCGTTGGGGTGGCTGGTGGTGTAGCGGATGCGCTCCAGCCCCGCGATCCGGTCGAGCGCGTGGATCAGGCCGTGCAGGCCGGTGCCGGCGTCATCGTCCCAGGCGTTGACGTTCTGGCCGAGCAGGGTGATCTCGCGCGCGCCGGCATCGACCAGCGCCTTGGCCTCGTCGACCAGTTCGGCGAAGGGGCGGCTGATCTCGGCGCCGCGGGTATAGGGCACCACGCAATAGGTGCAGAACTTGTCGCAGCCTTCCTGCACGGTGAGGAAGGCGGTGGGGCCGACCTTGCGGCGCCTGGGCAGCGCGCCGAACTTGCTGTTGGCCGGCATGTCGGTGTCGAGCGCGGAAGTGCCGGCGGCGGCCTTGGCGACCAGCTCGGGCAGGTTGTGATAGGCCTGCGGGCCGACAACGACATCGACCTTGGCGCGGCGGACGATCTCCTCGCCCTCGGCCTGCGCGACGCAGCCGGCGACGGCGATCATCGGGGCGGCACGATCGGCGGCGGCGGCGTGCTTGCGCAGGCGGCCGATGTCCGAGAACACCTTCTCGGTCGCCTTTTCGCGGATATGGCAGGTGTTGAGCACGATCAGGTCGGCGGCATCGGCGTCGGCCGTCGCGGTCATGCCTTGCGCGGCCATCAGCTCGGCCATGCGCTCGCCGTCATAGACGTTCATCTGGCAGCCGAACGACTTGACGTGGAAGGTCTTGGGATTGGCCTTGGGATTCGTGGGGGCGTTCATGATCGGCAGCCCCTTACACTAGCCGTCACCCCGGCGAAAGCCGGGGTCTCGGGCGGCTCCTGTCCCGCTTCTGCCTGAGATCCCGGCTTTCGCCGGGATGACGGTTTGGGGTGGGAGGGGCTTTAGGACGTCGCCCCCGGCTTCGGCTTGTAGCCGATCGGGTCTTCGGCGAAGCGGAAGGTGCGAAGCGGCTGGCCCAGCACCTTGACCAGCGCTTCCTCGATCCGGCGGCGGCTTTCGGCGGCGATCACCTTGCGGCCGGGGAAGTCGCGGGGATGGAAGGGCTCGAGGAAATGGACGTCGAGCCGGAAGCTACCCTTGCGGCTGAGGATGCGCTTCGCATTGTTGAGGCCTGTCTCCTGGCCGATCCAGCAGATGTCGTCGGCTGCGGCGCCGTAGTGGAGCATCACCGGCTGGACCATCACGCCGGGGGGCGGCGGCTCGAGCACGCGCAGCATCGGCGTCTTGAACGGGAGCAGCGACTTGCCGTCGGTGGTGGTGCCTTCGGGGAAGACGGTGATCGCCCAGGTCTCGGCCAGCGCGTCGCGCAGCTCGTTGATCTGCTCGGCGACGCCGAGGCGGTTCTCGCGCTTCACATAGACGGTGCGGTTGAGCCCGGCGAGCCAGCCGACCACCGGCGCCTTCTCGATCTCGGCCTTGGCGATGAAGGCGGTGCCGCTGGCGCCGCCGAGCGCGAGGATGTCGATCCAGCTCAGATGGTTCGAGATGTAGAAGACGTCGCGCTTGAGATGCGTGCCGACGCGGTTGACCCGCGCGCCGCAGATCCGCGCGGCGGTACCGAGGAAATGGCGCGGCCAGGGCGAGGGCAGGCGGACGAGGCGGAACAGATAGTGGAGCGGGACGAAGACCAGCAGCGCCAGCACCAGCCCGGCGATGCGCAGACCCATCCGCCACTTGCCGGCGAGGCTGATCGGCGTGTCGAGGCCTTCCATCGCCTCTTCACGGCGACGGGCGGCGCGCTGCTCCCGGGTCTCGCCCGCGGGCGCCACCTCAGTTCTTGCGGTCGAGGGCGACGCCGTAGAGTTCCATCCGGTGATCGACCAGGCGGAAGCCCAGCCGCTCGGCGATCTGCTTCTGCAGCAGCTCGAGCTCCGGATCGACGAACTCGATCACTTCGCCGGTCTCGACGTTGATCAGGTGATCGTGATGCGCTTCGGGCGCCGGCTCGTAGCGGGCGCGGCCGTCGCCGAAATCGTGGCGGTCGAGGATGCCGGCCTCTTCGAACAGGCGCACGGTGCGATAGACCGTGGCGATCGAGATGCCCGGATCGATCGCCGAGGCGCGCTCATAGACTTTCTCGACGTCCGGATGATCCTCCGCATCGGAGAGGACGCGCGCAATCACCTTGCGCTGTTCGGTAATGCGCAGCCCCTTTTCGTGGCAAAGCGCTTCGAGATCGATCTTACGGCCCATGCCCGCGATGTAGCGTGCACGGGCGGAAGTTGGAAGACTGTGGCCGCGAAAAGGCGCGATCGCGAAACGAAAAGGCCGGCCCGGAGCGTTCCGGACCGGCCTTTTCACATTTCAAATTGTTGCGGCTCAGCGCTTGCGGCGCTTGGTGCCCAGGCCGATCTTCTTCGCCAGGCTGCGGCGCTGCTCGGCATAGTTGGGGGCGACCATCGGATAGTCGGCCGGCAGGTTCCACTTGGCGCGGTACTGCTCCGGGGTCATCTGATAGTGCGTCATCAGGTGACGCTTCAACATTTTGAGCTTCTTGCCATCCTCGAGGCACACGATGTAGTCGGGCTTCACCGAGGCGCGAATGGAAACGGCCGGCTCCTGCTTCACTTCGGGCTCGACGGCGGCGCGGCCAAGACCCGAGAGCGCGCCATGCACGTTCGCGATGAGAGTCGGAAGGTCGGAGACCGACACGCTGTTGTTGCTGACATGTGCTGCAACAATATCCGCGGTCAGCGTGACCAGCGTTTCATCAATCTCAGCTTGCGTTTCCATTTTTTTCCTTTCGACCCGGGTAAGACGACTATGGGTTGTCGTCTGAGATCGTCCTATCGGACCATTTCGGATCAAACGCAAGACCAAACTTGCATGCTTCTGTAAGTTTCAGGTGTGCTGGGCAATATCCCGAGCATAAGTGTGCGCGTCAAACAATTGCCCGCTACGCCCACGATAATAATCGCGGCGTTCCCCTACCTGTTCGAAGCCTTCGCGACGGTAGAGCTGGACGGCATCGTTTCCTGAACGGACCTCAAGATGCACCCGTACGGTGTTGCGGCCGCGCGCTTCTTCAATCACGGCGCGTAGTAGCGCACCGCCAACGCCGCGCCGCCGCGCGCTCGGGCGGGCGGCAAGCAGGAGCAGCTCGACTTCGTCGACGGTCGCGCGGGACAGCGCGAAGCCGACATCCTCGCCATCGACGCTGGCGATGACCAGCCAGACGCCGGGCAGCGATAGCATGCCCAGGCACTGCGCGCTGGTCCAGGCCTCGCCGAAGCGCGGGTCGAAGGCTTCCTGCATGATGTTGTTGACGCTGTAGAGGTCCTGCGAGCCGCCTTCGCGCAGCTCGACCAGATGCACGGTGCCGCTCATGCCAGGCCTCGCTCGGCGAGCGTCTTGGCATCGGGCGCGCGGCCATAGATCGGCCGGGCGGGCAGGGCGGCGAAGGCGGCGGGGAGCAGCCGGGCATCGGCGGCATCGGGCAGGGTCTCGTGCAGCACCGGCCCTTCGCCGAGCGCGGCAAGGTGGCGCACGCCGCTGCCGAACGCGGGCAGCGCGCCCAGCGCTTCGCGGGCGGCGGCGGGAACGAGCGAGCGGAACGGCCCGTCTTCCCCAAATGGCTGGGAGTGGAACGCCTGCATGAACACCTCACCGTGCCCCCCTTCGAGGATCACGGCAAGCTGTGGCATACCCGCATTGACGGCAAAGGCCGACGCGGCGAGCAGCGCGAGCGACGAATAGCCCTGCACCTCGGCGCCCCAGCCGATCGACAGGCCAAGCGCGGCGGCGAGGCCGACGCGGACGCCGGTGAAGCTGCCCGGGCCGACATCGACCAGGATGCGCGCGGCGCGGCCCTGGCCCGGCAGCGATGCGATCATCGGCACCAGGCGCTCGGCATGGCCACGGCCCACCACTTCATGGGCCGCGGCAACCAGGGTCGTCCCGTCGAGAAGCGCGACCGAACAGGCGGCGGTCGCGGTCTCGATGACGAGAGTCAGGCCAGGCGAAGTCAAATCAGAGGACGCGATTGAACTGCTCGAATTCGGGGCGCGGGAGCCGGTCGAAGATGGTGGAAGCGTCGCCATGTCCCAGCGTCGAGATGAAGTTGGACTTCACATTGGGCTGGTCCGCAAAAAAGGCTTCGTCAACCTTGGCGTTGTCGAAACCCGACATCGGGCCGGTGTCGAAGCCGAGCGCGCGGGCGGCGAGCAGCAGATAGGCGCCCTGGAGCGACGAGTTGCGGAAGGCCGTGGTGTAGCGGGCTTCCTCGGTCGGGAACCAGTCCTTGGCGGTCGGCGCGTGCGGGAAGAGCCAGGGCAGCTGCTCGTTGAAGACCAGGTCCATGCCGATGATCACCGTGGCGGGCGCCTTGCGGATCTTGTCGGCATTGGTGCTGCTGGCGAGCTGGGCGAGCTTTTCCTTGGCCTCCGGGGTGGTGACCCAGACGAAGCGCGCGGCCTGGTTGTTGGCCGAGGTCGGGCCCATCTTGGTGAGCTCGTAGATGGCGCGGATATCGGCCTCGGTCACCGGGGCGTCGGTGTAACCGTTATAGGAGCGTGCGCTACGGAACAGCGTATCCAGCGCCGCGTCGTCGAGCGGAGTGGCCATGGGAACAGTCCTTTCGGAGAGGGGTAGGGCTCAGACGGCCCGGACTTCGGTGACCTCGGGAACGTAATATTTGAGCAGCTGCTCGATGCCGTTCTTGAGCGTGGCGGTCGAACTCGGGCAGCCCGAGCAGGCGCCCTGCATCTGGAGATAGACCTTGCCGGCGTCGAAGCCGCGATAGACGATGTCGCCGCCATCATTGGCGACGGCCGGGCGCACGCGCGTCTCGATCAGTTCCTTGATCTGCGCGACGATCTCCGCGTCCTCGGGGTTGTCGCCGAAATCCTGGCTTTCCGCCGGGACGCTGAAGCCGGCCGATGCGGCGTGGAACAGCGGCATGTTGGCGGCGAAGTGATCGAGCAGGATGCCCAGCACATCGGGCTTCACGTCGCGCCAGTCGCTGCCCGGCGCGATGGTGACCGAAATGAAGTCGCGGCCGAAGAACACGCCGGTCACGTCGCCCAGGGTAAACAACGCGGTGGCGAGCGGCGAGGCCTCCGCCTCCTCCGGGCTCGCAAAGTCGCGGGTGCCTGCGTCCATCACGGTACGACCCGGGAGGAACTTGAGCGTTGCCGGATTGGGCGTGGCTTCGGTTTCGATCAGCATGGTCGCCATTTGGGCGCGTAAGCCGCCGGGATCAAGCCGGGCGCGGGAAACGAAAGGTTTCCGGTGGGGTAGGGGGATGTTGTTTCTTTTCGTCACCCCGGCCTTGTGCCGGGGTCCACTGTACGGCAGGCTTCATGCATGGGGCAGGATCGGCAACCTTGCGTCTATATCCTGGCGAGTGGGCGCAACGGTACGCTCTACACCGGGGTGACTTCCGATCTGCTCGGACGGATTTACCAGCACCGAAATGGTGTCACGAAAGGCTTCGTGGCAGAGCATCGCGCTTACCGGCTGGTCTATTACGAGATGCATGAGGAAATGGAGAGCGCGATCCGTCGTGAGAAATCGATCAAGCGCTGGAAGCGAGAATGGAAGCTCAACCTGATCGAGCGCGACAATCCGCATTGGGACGATCTTGCGGTGGCGCTGGGATTTGAGCCGATGCGGTAGGGAATGGCTGCGCCGTGGACCCCGGCACAAGGCCGGGGTGACGACGTTCTACTCAATCTACTGCTCGCCATCCTCATGCGTGGTCGCGTCGCTCACGCTCTGGTCGTGGCCGCTCTTGTCGCTGAAGAAGGCGGCGGCGAACAGGCCGCAGCCGAGCAGCGTCGAGATGAAGACGCCGCCCACCGTCGCCGCGATCGCGGAAGGATAGAGCGCGTCGTAGAGCGAGAGATACCAGAGCGCGCCCGCGACCATCAGCACGCCGGCAAGCGCGATCCAGACGATCATCCGGCGAAATTCAGCCCAGGCCTTGGTTTGGTCGGTAGCCATTGCGGCAACTCCTTTGCGAAGCTGCATGTGGGCATGCGTTTGCGCTGGATCAATTGGTCGAATTGACCACCCGGTTCCAGCGGATCAGATTCGCCCGCGCATCCTGGACAAAGGCCGAGCGGCGGATCCAGGCGAGGAACCGGTCGACGAACCAGCGGCCGGGCTGGCGCAGCGGCCGGCGGAACTGGACGAGCAGCACGACGCGGGTGCCGCTGGTGTCGTTCCACACCTCATGGTCATAGGTATCGTCGAATATCAGGGTCTCGCCCTCGGACCAGCGGACGACGCGGTCGTCGATCCGCATCCGGGCGTCGCCGTCGCGCGGCACGACCAGCCCGAGATGGCAGGTGATCAGCCCCTTGGTGACGCCGCGATGCGCCGGGATATGGGTGCCGGGCGCGAGGATCGAGAAGAAGGCGCTGTTCAGTCCCGGGATCGATTCGACCAGCCGGGTCGTCTCCGGGCAGCGGGCGAGATTCTCGGGGACGAAATAGCCGTACCCGTAGAGGAAGAAACTGCGCCACTTGTTCGCCGGCGCGATCGCGCGGTGATCGGGGGAGATGTGCGACAGGCTGGGCGCCTGGTGCGGATCGAGCGCGGCGGCGATCGCCTCGGCGCGGATCGCCTGCCAGTTGGCGCGCAGCGCCTGGGTCCAGGCGAAATCGCGCACGTCGAGCACCGGATCGTTCGAGACCAGCGAGAAGCGCGCGATGAACCGGTCGAAGGTGCCGCGCAGATATTTGCCATATTTGATCAGGAAGGGCCGGTCGCGCTCGGCCTGGAGCGGCGAATCTGGCATGACCGCCCCCGACATCACCGTCAGATCGGGAATCATCTCCCGGGCTTCGCCGACTTCCACTTCGCCTGCGTCCCGCCACATTGCGCTGCCCCGCGCGCTCGGCTCGACCTTCACTGCACCTGACCTTGCTGACTGACTCGCTGTTACGCTGCCTCTTCGACTCGCGGAACTTGCCCGCATCCCGACAGCTACCGGCGCGATGGGTCGAAAACATGGCCCTGCCGCGGCGCACAAGGGCGGGTTCGTGACGTAGCCGTGCCAGTTTTTCATACATCCGGGAGCAAGGTTCGCGCTGGCATGCCCGGCGCTTCGCTCCTAGATGGACAGCTATGCACTCTTTCCTGCGTGCGCCTCTCGCGCTCCTCGCCCTTGCCTCGCTCGCCCCGGTGCTGCCGGCCCAGGCCCAGCAGAATACCAACCCCCCGGGTGTCCCCGACACCAAGACGGTGGGGCGGCCGGTCCAGACCGCCAAGGATCCCTGGCTCTACGAGAAGAGCGACCTCGTCCATGACGATGCCTGGAAGTTCGGGCGGCTTTCCAACGGCGTACGCTATGCGGTGCGCAAGAACGGCGTGCCGCCGGGCCAGGTCTCGGTGCGCGTGCGCATGGATGTCGGCTCGCTGATGGAGCAGGACAGCGAGCGGGGCTTCGCGCATCTGCTCGAGCATCTCTCGTTCCGCGGATCGGTGCACGTGCCCGACGGCGAATCGAAGCGGATCTGGCAGCGCCTCGGCGTGACCTTCGGCTCGGACTCGAACGCCAGCACCACCTTCACCGCCACCACCTACAAGCTCGACCTGCCGATGGCGACGCCGGCCGGGCTCGACGAGAGCTTCAAGATCCTGGCCGGCATGATGTCCGGCCCCGAGATCACCCAGCCCATCCTCAATTCGGAGCGCCCGGTGGTGCTCGCCGAGCAGCGCGAGCAGCCGGGCCCGCAGGTGCGCCTGCGCGACGCGATGCTCGACCTGATGTTCGCCGGCCAGCCGCTCGCCCAGCGCGACCCGATCGGCACGGTCGAGACGCTGACCGCCGCCACCCCGGCGAGCGTGCAGGCGTTCCATGACCGCTGGTACCGCCCGGAGCGTGCCACGATCATCGCGATCGGCGATGTCGACCCGGCGCTGCTCGAGCAGATGATCGTCAAGCATTTCTCGGACTGGAAGGGCACCGGCCCGGCCGTGCCGAGCCCCGATTTCGGCAAGCCCGTGGCGGGCAAGCCGGTCTCGGCCAGCATTGTCGAGCCCGCGCTGCCGGTGCTGACCACGATCACGATCGTCCGCCCCTGGACCGTCGATGGCGACACGGTGATCTTCAACCAGAAGCGGATGATCGACCTCGTCGCGATCCGCATCATCAATCGCCGGCTCGAGACGCGGGCGCGCTCGGGCGGCACCTATATCGCTGCCGGCGCGGACCTGAGCGACCTGGCGCGTTCGGCCAACATCACCACGGTGCAGGTGCTGCCGGTCGGCGACGACTGGGAAGCGGCGCTGCGCGACGTGCGCGCGGTGATCGCCGATGCGCAGGCGACGCCGCCGACCCAGGCCGAGATCGACCGCGAAGTCGCCGAGATCGCCTCGTCGATGCAGCAGCGGATCAACACCGCGCCGGTGGAAGCGGGCGCCAAGCTCGCCGATGACCTGGCCGAAGCGGTCGACATCAACGAGACGGTGACGACCCCCGAATTCTCCTATGCGATCTTCAAGGGCGCGGTGGACGGCAAGATGTTCACCCCGGCCACCGTGCTCGCTTCGTCGAAGACGGTGTTCCAGGGCACCGCGACCCGCGCGATCGTCAACCTGCACACGCCCGATCCGGCGATCACCACCAAGGTGACGTCGGCGCTCGAGGCCAATGTCGCCGGCGCCGGCAAGCGCAAGGTGCTGGGCAATGTCAGCTTCGCGGCGCTGCCCAAGCTCGGCCTGCTGGGCAAGGTGGCGAGCCGCGAGCAGATCCTGCCGGGCACCGGCATCGAGAAGCTGGCCTTTGCCAATGGCGTCACGCTGCTGATGCGCCAGGACCCGTCGGAGACCGGCAAGGTCTATGTCAATGTCCGCTTCGGCGGCGGCCTGTCGAGCCTGCCCAACAAGGGCGCGACCCCGGCCTGGGCCGGCGAGCCGGCGCTCGTCGCCAGCGGCGTCGGCAAGTATGGCCAGGAAGAGCTCGACTATCTGACGGGCAATCGCCAGATCGGCGCCGATTTCGACATCGACGACGACGCCTTCACCCTGCGCGCGCAGACGACCAAGGACGACCTGTCCGACCAGCTCAAGCTGCTCGCCACCAAGCTGTCCGCGCCGGCCTGGGACCCGAACCCGGTCAACCGCGCCAAGGCGGGCATCCTGTCGGGCTATGCCGGCCTCTCGGCCTCGCCGGACGCGGTGATGAGCCGTGACCTGGAGCGGCTGCTCCACAATGGCGATCCGCGCTGGGGCGTGCCGTCCAAGGCCGTGATCGAGGCGACCACCCCGGCGAGCTTCCGCAAGTTCTGGGAGCCGCTGCTGGCGACCGGGCCGATCGAAGTCGAAGTGTTCGGCGACATGGATGCCGAGGCGACGGTGAAGGCCGTGGCCGCCACCTTCGGCGCGCTCAAGCCGCGCGTCGCCAGCATGGCGCCGGCGGTGCCGTTCGAGTTCCCCGCGCATGTCGCCACCCCGGTGACGCTGACTCACACCGGCCAGCCCAACCAGGCGGCGGCGGTGATCGCCTGGCCGACCGGCGGCGGCACCGCCAATGGCGGGATCACCGAGAGCCGCAAGCTCGAAGTGCTCGCGGCGATCTTCCGCGACCGGCTGCTCGACCAGCTGCGCAGCCAGGCGGGCGTGAGCTATTCGCCGCAGGTCGCCAGCCAGTGGCCGCTGGGCCTGTCGACCGGCGGCAAGATCATGGCGCTCGGCATGGTGCCGCCGGACAAGGTCGACTTCTTCTTCGAGCTGTCGCGCAAGATCGCGGCCGACCTCGTCGCGAAGCCGGTCGATGCCGACGAGCTCAACCGCGCGCTCACCCCGCTCAAGCAGCAGATCCTGCGCATGTCGTCGGGCAACATGTTCTGGATGCGCCTGGTCGAGGGCGGCACCTATGACCCGGCCCGTATCGCCTCGGTCGAGACGCTTGCCGCCGACTATTCGCGGGTGTCCCCGGCCGATGTGCAGGGGCTGGCGATGAAGTATCTCCGCCCGGACAAGGACTGGACGGTGAAGGTGGTGCCGGAGACGAAGTGAGGCTCCGGCCGCACGGGTGAAATGCGAAGGCCGGGGTGGGAGCCCCGGCCTTTTTCTTTGTCAGCCACTGTCGGTTCGACTTTTCCATCCGTCACCCTGAACTTGTTTCAGGGTCCAAGCCTCCCCAGAGGATATCGCCGGTGGCGCATTGGATGCTGAAACAAGTTCAGCATGACGAAGGAGGGCGGGGTCCTTTCGCTACTTGTACAGCGCGTCGAGCCGGTCGCCATAGACCGCCTTGAGGATGTGGCGGCGGATCTTGAGCGAGGGGGTCAACTGCTCGTTCTCGATCGTGAAGGGCTCGTCGGCGACGATGAACTTGCGGACGCGCTCGATCACCGACAGGTCCTTGTTGACCCGCTCCACCGCCGCGCCGAGCGCAGCCTTGTAGTCGGGATCGTGCGCCAGCTCGCGGAAGTCGCACTTTGTGGCGGTGTGGGCGCACCATTCGGCGGTCCATTCGGGATCGGGGACGATCACCGCGGACATATACGGCTTCTTGTCGCCGGCGATCATCGCCTGGACGATCTCGGGCTGCAGCGTCAGCATGCCCTCGACCTTCTGCGGCGCGACATTGTCGCCCTTGTCGTTGACGATGATGTCCTTCTTGCGATCGGTGATCTTGATGCGGCCCTTCTCGTCGATATGGCCGATGTCGCCGGTGTAGAGCCAGCCGTCCTTGAGGACGCGCTTGGTCTCTTCCTCGTTGCGCCAATAGCCGTGCATGACGAGCTCGCCGCGCACCAGGATCTCGCCGTCATCGGCGATGCGCACCTCGACATCGGGGA
Source organism: Pseudomonadota bacterium (assembly GCA_023445495.1). Lineage (GTDB taxonomy): Bacteria > Pseudomonadota > Alphaproteobacteria > Sphingomonadales > Sphingomonadaceae > Sphingomonas. The sequence continues at coordinate 17,775 of JAEXLC010000112.1, forward strand.
GCGGCGGGCCGACCGTGTCCATCTTCAGCCCGGCCTTGGGCCGGTTGCACGAGATCACCGGGGCGGCCTCGGTCTGGCCATAGCCCTGGAGGAAGGTGATGCCGAGGCTCTGGAAGAAGATGCCGACTTCCGGATTGAGCGGCGCCCCGCCCGAGACCATCGCCTTGATCCGCCCGCCGAACTTCTTCGAGAGCTTCGGCTTGAGCGTGGCGCCGAGCAGCAGGTTCATCGGCAGGTCGCGGATCCCCGAGGTGCCCGCCGCCTTGCGCCCGCCGATCGCCACGGCCTTGTCGAGCAGGAAGTTGGCGAAATTGCCCTGCTTCTCGACCTGCTTGACGATGCGGGTGCGCAGCACCTCGAACAGGCGCGGCACGACGACCATCAGCGTCGGGCGCACTTCCTCGATGTTCGAGGCGAGCTTCTCCAGCCCTTCGGAATAATAGATCTGCGCGCCGAGCCCGATCGGGAAGAACTGGCCGCCGGTATGCTCATAGGCGTGGCTGAGCGGCAGGAAGCTGAGGAACACCTCGTCTTCCCAGCCGAAATCCTCCGAGATGATCGTGCAGCAACCCTCGACGTTGCACAGGATCGCGCCGTGATGCTGCATCACGCCGCGCGGACTGCCGCCGGTGCCGCTGGTGTAGATGATGCAGGCCAGGTCCTCGCGGCGCCAATTGCACGATACGCCGCGCGGATCGGTGTCGTGCTTGGCGATGAGCGCGCGCCAGTCATGGAATTCCAGGCTGCTCTGCTGGCCAACGCGCAGGTCTTCCAGGCCGATAATCATCCGGGCGGAGGAAGCGCGGATCGCCGCCGGCAGCAGCGTCTTGGCCAGCTTGCCGTTCGAGACGATGATCGCGCAGGCGCCCGAATTCTCGATGATGTGCTGGTGATCGCGCTCGGTATTGGTGGTGTAGGTCGGCACTGTCACGCAGCCCGCCGCCATGATCGCCAGGTCGCTGATGCAGAATTCCGGGCGGTTCTCCGAGACGAGCATCACCCGGTCGCCGCGCTTCAGGCCGAGCGCGGTGAGCGCTGCCGACAGGCTCGCCACCTGCCGCGCGGCTTCCGCCCAGCTGGTCGGCTGCCATTTTCCGCCTGCCTTGTGCCAGAGGAAGGGCGCATCGCCCTTTTCCCGCGCGCGCGCGAAGAACATCTGGACCAAGTTCTCAAACCGTTCGAGCCTACGCATTCCCTCTCCCCATACGGGCACCCCTTTCCGGGGCGTCCCGCCTTATTCCGACGGCCGGTTCGGCTGCGCGCCCACGCGGGTGATAACGGTCGTGTGGCCCTGTTGGTCCATCACGACGCCCTCGCTGCGCGGATCGGCGCCGCCGGTCCAGCGGCCCTTCACCCGCTCGACCGCATTCATCTTGAGCCCAAGCGGGCCCGATTGCACCTTCTCGCCCAGCGCCTGCAGCGCCGGGACCATCGCGTCAAGCTGGGTGCCCTTCTCGGCCATCGCCATCATGCCCGGCGCGTAGAGCAGGCCAAGGCCGATCGCGTCCTGCGCGGAGAGCTTCCAGTCGACCACGCCGATGATGCCCTTGGCGACCTGGGCGATGATCGTCGAGCCGCCGGCCGCGCCGATCGCGAGGCGGACCTTGCCGTCCGGACCATAGACGATCGTCGGCGCCATCGAGCTGCGCGGGCGCTTGCCGCCCTCGACCCGGTTGGCGACGAGATAGCCGTCCTTCTCGGGCACGATGTCGAAATCGGTCAGCTCGTTGTTGAGCATCGTGCCGTCCACCGAAAGGCCCGAGCCGAACGGGCTTTCGATCGTGGTGGTCACCTGGGTGACGTTGCCGGCCTTGTCGACGATCGACAGCGAAGTGGTGCCGTGCACTTCCATGCTCTGCGCCTTGATCCGCTTCGGCGCGCCGAGCGGCTTGCCGGCCTCGACCACGGCCATACTCTTGTCGGGCGAGATCAGCGCCGAGCGGCCGGCGAGGTACTTGCGGTCGAGCAGGCCGGCCAGCGGCACCTGCACATAGTCGGGGTCGCCGACATACATGTCGCGGTCGGCATAGGCGAGGCGCGAGCTCTCGGCGAACAGGTGCCAGGCGACCGGATTGTCCTTGCCGAGCTTCGCCATGTCGAAGCGCTCGAGCTGCGCCAGGATCATCAGCACGGTGACGCCGCCAGAGGAGGGCGGGCCCATCGAGCAGATCTTGTAGGCACGGTAGGTGCCGCACAGCACCGGGCGGTCCTTGGCGGCATAGGCGGCAAGGTCGCCCACCGTCATCTTCGACGGGTTGCGCGCGGCATTGTTGACGGTGGCGACCAGCTTCTCGGCCTGTGGGCCGACATAGAAGCTGTCCGGGCCCAGCTTCGCGACGCGCTCCAGCAATGCCGCCTGCTGCGGGTTGGTGACGCGGGTGCCGGTGGCGAGCGGGGTGCCGTCCGCGCCGTAATAGATGGCGCGGGTGCCGGCATCGACATGCGGGGCATAGCTGCGCAGCGCATTGGCGAGGCGCGGCGACACCTCGAAGCCGTCGCGCGCGAGCTTGATCGCGGGCTGGAACAGGCGGGCCCAGGGCAGCTTGCCGCCACGGGCATGCGCCAGCGCCATCGCGCGCAACGTGCCGGGCACGCCGACGCTGCGCCCGCCGGGTACCGCGGCGCGGTGGTCGAGCGGCTTGCCGTCGGGGCCGTAGAACCAGCGATTGTCCGCCGCCATCGGCGCCGCCTCGCGCCCGTCGATCGTGCGGATCTTGTTGGTCTTCACATTATACTGGAGGAAGAAGGCGCCGCCGCCGATGCCGGCGCTCTGCGGCTCGACCACGTTGAGCGCGAGCATCGTGGCGATCGCCGCGTCGGTGGCGCTGCCGCCCGCGTTGAGGATCTCGGTGCCGGCGGCCGCCGCACGGGGATCCGCCGCACTCACCACACCCTGGGCCGAAGCCGCGACAGGCGCGGCAAGGAACGCGAACAGCAGGATCAGCTTCTTCATGGCCCTAGCCGTAGCGGGCTTTGGCCGGGGCGCAAAGACGCTACGGCCAGGGGCAAACGATCGGATGGTTGCGTGGGGGTATAACCGGGCGCAATCTCCCCCGGTATCGCGATCAACAGGAGGGTTCGCATGACCACCGCCTCGACATTCGCCTCTCCCTCGCTCCTGCGCGCGCTGGCCAGGCGCTGGTGGCTGTTCACGCTGCGCGGGGCGGCGGGCATCGCCTTCGGCTTCCTCGCGCTGATCTGGCCGGCGGTAGCGCTGCTCACTTTGGCGATCGTCTGGGGCGCCTATGCGCTGACCGACGGCGTGTTCGCGCTCGCCGCCGCCATGTCGGGCATGCGGACCGGCGACACGCCGCGCTGGTGGCTGGCGCTTACCGGGCTGGCGGGCATCGCCGCGGGCCTGCTCACCTTCATCTGGCCGGGGATCACCGTGCAGGTGCTGCTGTTGCTGATCGCCGCCTGGGCGCTGGTCACCGGGGTGATGGAAGTCGCCGGCGCGATCGCGCTGCGCAAGGAGATCGAGGGCGAGATCTTCCTGATCCTCGCCGGCCTCGCCTCGATCGCGTTCGGTGTCGCGCTGCTGGTCTGGCCCGTCGCCGGGGCGATCAGCGTGGTGTGGCTGATCGCCTGGGTGTCGATCTTCGCCGGCGCGACCTATGTCGCGCTGTCGCTGCGGCTGAAGAAGCTGGCGGGGTAGGCGTTCCCAATTCCCCTCCCTGAAAGGGAGGGGAGTAGAAGAAGCCTAGGCCAACTCGCGCGCGATCGCCCGGGCTAACCCCGGCCCCTTGTACACCAGCGCCGAATAGACCTGCACCAGCGTCGCCCCGGCATCGATGCGGCGCTTCGCTTCGTCGGGGCTGTCGATCCCGCCCGCCGAGATCAGCGGCAGCGCGCCGCCGGCGATCTCCAGCGCCTCGACCAGCTTGGCGCGGGACAGCTCGGTGAGCGGCTTGCCCGACAGGCCGCCGGCTTCCCCGGCATGGGCCGAGCGCAGCGGCGGGCGCGAGATGGTGGTGTTGGAGACGATCAGCGCATCGACATGATTGTCGATCGCCGCCTGGATCGCGCCTTCCAGTCCGGCGCGGTCGAGATCGGGCGCGACCTTGAGGAACAGCGGGGTCTTGCCGCGCGCGGCATGGCTGGCGGCGAGCAGCTCGTCGAGCGCCGGGCGGCTCTGCAGGTCGCGCAGGCCCGGCGTGTTGGGCGAGCTGACATTGATCGTGATGTAATCGGCGAGCGCCGCTGCCTTGCCGACGCCGAGCGCATAGTCGGCGACGCGGTCGTCGCTGTCCTTGTTGGCGCCGACATTGATGCCGAGCAGCCCCTTGCGCGGCCCCAGCCCGGCGATGCGAGCGAGCGCCGCGTCGATCCCGCCATTGTTGAAACCCATGCGGTTGATCACCGCTTCGTCCTCGACCAGCCGAAACAGCCGGGGCTTGGGATTGCCCGGCTGGGGGCGGGGGGTGAGCGTGCCGACTTCGACCGCGCCGAAGCCCAGTGCGAACAGTCCCGGAATCGCCTCTGCATCCTTGTCGAGCCCGGCCGCGAGCCCGATTCGGTTGGGAAAGGTCAATCCTCCCAATTGGATGGGTGATTGCACCATTTCGGATGAGAAAGGCGTGCCGAGCGATCCCCAGAGCGCAAGGGCGCGGATCGCGGCGCGGTGCGCCTTTTCGGCGTCGAGCGCGAACAGCGCGGAGCGGAAGCCATAGGTCATGGGCATGGCCTTCGCATCGGATTTTCCCTCCGTAAAGCTGCGTATGTCGATTCCTTCCAATACGCTGGCGGAGGGCCGGGCTAGACGGGAACTGCGACCCGAGGGGTTTCCGCTCAATGGGGGAACCCTTTCCTTTTGGCCCGGTTGGCTTCGGCTAACCGGGCCACTTTTCTATTTGGCGACCACGCGGTATATTTGGCCTACAAAACAGGGAATCCGAGGAGGGGAAAACTCGGATGAACAGGGCATAACATGCGGGGCGCAACCAGGATGAAACCGGCCCATCCGGCCGCTGAGAACGACCGCGATCCGCGGCCTCAGATCGAATTCCGCAAGGCGGAGGGCGCGCTGCTCCCGCACGTGGAATCCTATTACCTCTATCGCTATGACGGCACGGAGATCGAAGGGATCGAGCGCGTCGATCTCGGCCAGCTCCGCTTCGTCATCAAGGGCAGCGGCATGGTCCACTTCCCCGACGGGCATAGCGAGAGCACCAAGAAGGTGATGATCAACGGCCCGGGCACCGCGGCCGCCACCTATCGCATGCAGGGGCCGTTCCACTGTTTCGGCGTGTCGCTGCGCGCGATCGGCTGGAAGGCGCTGATCGGCCTGCCGGCCTACAAGGTCGCCGATCATATCGTCGATGGCGAGAAGCTGTTCTGCGAGCAGGCGGGACTGCTCTGGCACCGGCTCCACAAGATGGAGACGCTGGACGAGATGATCGACGCGATCGAGCCGCTGCTCAAGATGCGCCAGCACGAAGTGAAGCCGGTGCCCGCGGCGCACCTCGTCTTCCTGCGCGCCGTGCGCGAATGGGCGGCGACCAACGACCCGACGATCGACGATCTCTATGCGCGGATCCGCAAGAGCTCGAACATCGGCGAGCGCCAGGTCCAACGGCTGTGCAAGGACTATTTCGCCGGGTCCCCCGCGCATCTGAAGCGCAAGTTCCGCGCGATCGGCGCGGCGATGCGCATCTATCAGGGCGCGAGCGTGGACGAGGTGGTCGAGCCTTTCTCCGACCAGTCGCACATGATCAACGAGGTCCGGCAGTTCACCGGGCACACGCCGACATCGCTGCGCGCGGGCATCGATCCGGTGCTGGCGGTGACGCTCGACAACGAAACCTTCCATTTCCTGCCGGATGTGATCCCCGAATCGGTTGACCTTCGCCGCCGCTGAGCCCATTTGGCCAATCGGAACGGATTTGTCCGATTGAGCCCGGAGCGCGGTTGCGCGACGGGGCGGCAAGGGAATTCAAGTGCGCCTGTCGAGCCTCGCTGACTATGCGGTCGTGATGATGTCCGCCGCGGCGCGCCATTGCGGCGCGACGTGCCGGCTCAACGCGACGCTGCTTGCCGAGGATACCGGGCTGCCGCTTCCCACCGTGCAGAAGCTGGTGAGCAAGCTTTCGGGCGCCGGCCTGATCGAGAGCGCGCGCGGCACCGGTGGTGGCTTCCGGCTTGCGCGGCCGGCGGCGGCGATCAGCCTGGCCGACATTGTCGAGGCGGTGGAAGGTCCGATCGCGCTCACGTCCTGCGTCGATGCCGGCAAGCAGGATTGCTGCGTGCAGGACAGCTGCAAGGTGAAGCCGCACTGGAATGTCGTGAACGGTGCTGTAAAGGGCGCGCTCGCGGGCATTTCCCTCGCCCAGATTTCCAGCGTCCCGGCCGAGGCCGTGGCGCACACTCCGGCAGACTCGATCCGGACCCCGGCGCTGGCCGGGGAGCAGGTGTAAGCATGGCTACGAAGAACGCGGAAGCACTGGCGGCCGCCAACAAGAAGTATGAATGGGGCTTCGCCTCGGACGTCGAACAGGAGTTCGCGCCCAAGGGCCTGTCCGAGGACACCGTCCGCTATATCTCGGCCAAGAAGGGCGAGCCCGAGTGGATGCTCGACTGGCGGCTGAAGGCCTTCCGCATCTGGCAGGAAATGACCCTACCCGAATGGGCGAAGCTGCAGATCCCGCACATCGACTATCAGGACGCGTACTACTACGCGGAGCCGAAGCAGAAGAAGACGATCAACAGCCTCGACGATCTCGATCCCGAGATCCGGCGGACCTATGAGAAGCTCGGCATCCCGATCGAGGAGCAGAAGGTGCTCGCCGGCGTCGAGGGCGCGCGCAAGATCGCGGTCGACGCGGTGTTCGACAGCGTCTCGGTCGCCACCACCTTCCGCAAGGAGCTGGAGGAAGCGGGCGTCATCTTCCGCTCGATCAGCGAGGCGATCCGCGAATATCCCGAGCTGGTGAAGAAGTGGCTCGGCAAGGTCGTGCCGGTGCGCGACAATTTCTTCTCGGCACTCAACGCCGCGGTCTTCTCCGACGGCACCTTCGTCTACATTCCCGAGGGCGTCCGCTGCCCAATGGAGCTGAGCACCTATTTCCGCATCAATGCGGAGAATACCGGCCAGTTCGAACGCACTCTGATCGTTGCCGACAAGGGTGCCTATGTCTCCTATCTTGAGGGCTGCACCGCCCCGATGCGCGACGAGAACCAGCTCCACGCCGCGGTGGTCGAGCTGGTCGCGCTCGATGATGCCGAGATCAAATACTCGACCGTCCAGAACTGGTATCCGGGCGACGAGAATGGCGTCGGCGGCATCTTCAACTTCGTCACCAAGCGCGCGCTGTGCGAGGGCAAGAACTCGAAGGTGAGCTGGACCCAGGTCGAGACCGGCAGCGCGATCACCTGGAAGTACCCCAGCTGCGTGCTCAAGGGCGATGGCTCGGTGGGTGAGTTCTATTCGGTCGCGGTCACCAATGGCCGCCAGCAGGCCGATACCGGCACCAAGATGCTGCACATCGGCAAGAACACCCGCTCGACGATCGTGTCGAAGGGCATCTCGGCCGGCCGCTCGGACAACACCTATCGCGGCAAGGTGCTGGTCAATGCCGGCGCCGAGAATGTCCGCAACTTCACGCAGTGTGACTCACTTCTGCTCGGCGACCAGTGCGGCGCGCATACGGTGCCGTACATCGAAGTGAAGAACCCGACCGCGCAGATCGAGCATGAGGCGACCACCTCGAAGATCAGCGAGGACCAGATGTTCTACGCGATGCAGCGCGGGCTGGATCAAGAGGCCGCAGTGGCGCTGATCGTCAACGGCTTCGCCAAGGAAGTGCTGCAGCAGCTGCCGATGGAGTTCGCGGTCGAGGCGCAGAAGCTGCTGGGGATCAGCCTGGAGGGCAGCGTCGGGTGATGGCTACGCCGAAGCCGGACGGGACTATCTGTGATCCCGGTCCTTGCGATCCCGGTGCGATCACCGAGGTTCTGCGGGACTTCGGCGCCCTGCCCCTTCTGGTATTTGCAGCGGTCGCCTTTGTTGCGGGCCGCAAGGCTTCGCGCGCCAATCTGCTTCTGCCGTCGCTAACTGTCGCTGCGATCGCCGCCGCTTTTTGCGTGGGCTTTTCGCAGAAAATGAAGTTCGTGCGGCTGGCTGTCACCCCGCTGGGCGAACCGGCGGTGTCGGCGGTTCGATGGGCCGAGGCGTATCGCTGGGAAATAGCGTTCGATCATGCGGCGGGATTCCTCGTCTTCGCCTTGGTGCCCTTTGGCCTCGGCTTCCTGTTCAGTATGCGTAACAGCGGCAGGCTGAATTGGCGGAGGGTGCAACCGTGATCCTCGCCGCCGCCCTTCTTCTGTTCTCCCAGGACGTCCCCGCCGCGCAGGCCGTTGCCGCGCCGGTGGAGGAGGAGGCGAACATCGTCGTGCGCGCCACCTTCGGGCGGACCACGATGCTGTTCGACAAGGGTGCGGACGGGCGGCTGCGCAATTGCCGGGTGATGGTTTCGAGCGGCAGCCAGCGGCGTGACACCAATGCCTGTGCGGCGACGCCGGTCTGCTATGCCAAGACCGCCGACGAAGTGACCGATTGCCGCGAGCTGAGCGTGCTGGAGCAGGCCGCGATCGCCGCGCCGGCACCCGCCGCCACGACGACGACCAGCGCGCCCGGCAAGCAGATCTTCGAGCTGCCCAAGCTCGTCCAGCCCAAGGCCGCGTTCCCGACCAACGGGATCGGCCCCGTCGCCAATGGCGAGGAGACCCGCGAGACCGAGCGCCAGCGGGTGAAGCCGATCTCGCCGCCGACCAATCCCGCGTCGGACGGCCCGGTGGTGCGCTTCACCACGGGCAACACTCCGCAGCGCGACGATACCGACAAGTCGGAGCGGCGGCCATGATCGCGGCTCTGCTCCTCCTCTTCGTCGTGCAGGACGTGCCGGAATCGCCCGAGAACGAGATCGTCGTGGTCGGCAAGCGGCTGGCCGGGATCTCGGTCAATGTCTCGCGCGGCGCCGACGGCAAGTTCGGCTGCAGCCTCAGCCAGTCGAGCGGCAGCGCGTCGGTCGATGGCCAGCTTTGCAAGGCGGCGGCGAAATGCGCGAAGCAGGGCGCGCTCAGCCAGGATGCGATGCGCGGCTGCATCGAGGCGCGCAAGCCGGCGATCCTCGAGGATTTCAGCCGCCGCGTCCGCGCGGGGAAGCGCGGATGATGGCGCTCGCGCTTCTCCTTGCCGCCCAGGATGCCGCGCCCGGCCAGGATGCGCGCGCGAACGAGATCACGGTGATCGGCCGCAAGCTCAGGGATTGGCGCGGCCATGCCGATTTCAAGAAGGGCAAGGCTAGCTGCCGCACCCGCAAGTCGACCGGCGATGCCGCGATCGACCGGATCGGCTGCGAGTCGACGGTGCAGTGCTTCACCGCGATGCAGCCGCGCTTCGATGCCAGCCAGGACAAGACGCTCGCCGCCGACGAGCGCAAGCGCCGGCTCGCTTCGCTCAACCAGGAACTCGGCCAATGCTTCGCGGACAAGCGCGAGGCGATGATTGCGGCGCTCGCCGATGCGCGCGCCACCCAAGGGAACTGACGCAAGACATGTTGAAGATCACCGACCTCCGCGCCGAAATCGACGGCAAGGAAATCCTCAAAGGGCTCAGCCTCGAAGTGAACGCGGGCGAAGTCCATGCGATCATGGGGCCGAACGGCGCCGGCAAGTCGACGCTCGGCTACACGCTGGGCGGCCGCCCGGGCTATGAGCCGACCAGCGGCAGCGCGATCTTCGACGGGCAGGACCTGCTCGAGCTGGCGCCGCACGAGCGCGCCGCGGCGGGCCTGTTCCTCGGCTTCCAGTACCCGGTCGAGATCCCCGGCATCTCCAATTTGCAGTTCGTCCGCGAGGCACTGAACAGCCAGCGCCGGTCGCGCGGCGAGGCCCCGCTCTCGGGCGGCGAGTTCCTCAAGCTGGCGCGTGCGCAGGCCGATGCGCTCGGCATGGACCCGGAGATGCTCAAGCGCCCGGTCAATGTCGGCTTTTCGGGCGGCGAGAAGAAGCGCAACGAGATGGTCCAGATGGGCATCATCAGCCCGAAGCTGGCGATCCTCGACGAGACCGATTCCGGCCTCGACATCGACGCGCTGCGGGCGGTGGGCGAGGGGATCAACCGGATCATGCGCGCGCCCGACAAGGCCGTGCTGCTCATCACCCACTACCAGCGGCTGCTCGATTATGTGCAGCCGGACTTCGTCCACATCCTCGCCGATGGCCGCATTGTCCGTTCGGGCGGGCCCGAGCTCGCGCTCGAGCTGGAGCGCGAAGGCTATGGGATCCTGGCGGCGTGAACACGCTGCTCGAACTTCCCACGCCGCGCCAGGAGGAATGGCGCTGGGCCGATATGGGCGCGCTCAAGGCGGCGGCCGCGACGCCGCAGCATGCGACCGGTATCGACCCCACCGCGCTCTTCCTCGATATCGAGGGCCCGCGTCTGTTGTTCGTCGACGGCCGTTTCGAGCCGGCGCATTCGCAGCCCGGCCCGGTGCAGGTGACCCAGCAGCTGGCGACGACCGACCATCCGCTCGGCAGCCTGACCGATGGCGAAGGCTGGTCGCTGCATGTCGGGCCGGCGCATGCCGCGCTCACCGTGCAGATCGTCCATATCGGCACCGGCGGCGAAAGCCATGTGCCCGCGCGGCTGATGCTCGATGCGGATGCGGTGGCGAGCGTGGTCGAGACCTATGCCGGCTCGGGCTGGGCCAACCGGCTGACCACCCTGTGCCTCGGCACGGGCGCGCGGCTGATGCGCTCGGTGCGGCTGCTGCAGTCCGATGGCTTCGTGTCGCTGCGCGAGGAAGCCGAAGTGGGCGAGGCGGCGAGCCTCGTCTCGGTGTTCCTCGGCGCCGGCGGCATGGGCAGCCGGATCGACGGGTCGCTGCTGGTCAACGGCAAGGGCGGGTTCGCCGAGATGGGCGGCGCGCTGCTCACTTCGGGCGCGCAGAAGCAGGAAGCCGCGGTGGTGGTGCGGCATGATGCGCTCGAAGGCACGTCGCGCCAGCTGTGGCGCGCGGTGGCGGCGGACAAGTCGGCCGCCAGCCTTGCCGCCCGCGTCGAAGTGGCGCGCGGCGCCCAGCAGACCGATGGCGAGCAGTCGCTGCGCGGCCTGCTGCTCCAGCGCTCGGCGACGGTGAACCTCAAGCCCGAGCTCGAGATCTTCGCCGACGATGTGAAGTGCGCGCATGGCGCCACGGTCGGCGAGCTCGACAAGATGGCGCTCTTCTATCTGCAGAGCCGCGGCATCGATCATGCCCGTGCCCAGGCGCTGCTCACCCGCGCCTTTGTGGCGGACGCGATCGCCCGGATCGGTGAGGAAGCGGTGCGCGAGGCCTTTGCGGCGGATGCGGATCGCTGGCTGGATACTGCGCTATGACCTGCTTTTCTCTGCGTCATGCTGAACTTGTTTCAGCATCCAAGGTGCAACGGGCGATGGCTTCCCTCGTGGAGGGTTGGACCCTGAAACAAGTTCAGGGTGACGGGAAATGAGTGTGGCGACCGATACCCGCCCGCTCGACGTGCTCGCCGATTTCCCGGCGATCCCGGCCGGCTGGCATTATCTCGATACCGCCGCGACCTCGCAGAAGCCGAAGCCGGTGCTTGACGCGATCAACCGCGGCTATGGCGAGACCTATGCCACGGTGCATCGCGGCGTGTACCAGCGCTCGGCGGACATGACGCTGGCCTATGAGGCGGCGCGCAAGCGCGTGGCGAAATTCCTTGGCGGTGCGGAGAACGAAGTCGTGTTCGTGCGCGGCGCGACCGAGGGGATCAATCTCGTCGCCCAGTGCTGGGCAGGGACCCAGCTCAAGGCCGGCGACCGCATCCTGCTCTCCGCGCTCGAGCATCATTCGAACATCGTGCCCTGGCAGATGGTCGCCGAGCGCGTCGGCGCCGAGATCGACGTGGTGCCGCTGACCGCGGACCAGCGCATCGACCTCGATGCGATGGAGGCGATGCTCACCGAGCGCCACCAGCTGGTCGCGCTCGCCCATGTCTCGAACGTGCTCGGCTCGGTGCTGGATGCGAAGCGCGCGACCGAGCTGGCGCATAGGGTCGGTGCCAAGATCCTGCTCGACGGCTGCCAGGCGGTGCCGCGCATGCCGGTCGACGTCGCCGAGATCGGCTGCGACTTCTATGTGATGTCGGGCCACAAGCTCTATGGGCCCACCGGCATCGGTGTGCTCTGGGGCCGCCACGATCTGCTCGACGCGATGCCGCCCTATCAGGGTGGCGGCTCGATGATCGACCGGGTGACCTTTGCGAAGACGACCTATGCGCCGCCGCCGGGCCGGTTCGAGGCGGGGACGCCGCACATTATCGGCGTGGTCGGGCTGCATGCGGCGATCGATTATGTCGACGGTATCGGGCTGGAGCGTATCCACGCGCATGAGACGGCGCTGGTGACGCAGGCGCGCGAGGCGCTGTCGCAGCTCAATTCGGTCAGGCTGTTCGGTCCCGCCGACAGCGCCGGCATCGTCAGTTTCGCGGTGGAGGGGGTGCACCCGCACGATGTCGCCACCATATTGGACGAAGCCAATGTCGCGATCCGCGCCGGGCATCACTGCGCCCAGCCGCTGATGGACTTGCTCGGCGTGCCGGCCACGGCGCGGGCGAGCTTCGGAGTGTATAACGGCGCGGACGACATCGCCGCGCTGGTTGCTGGAATAGAACGGGTCACAAGGATCTTCGGATGAACGAAGAGCGTAAGATTGAAGTCGAGCAGGTGGACGCCGTCGCGCCGCCGCCCAAGGCGCGCGTGGACGACGCGGTTGGGCCGGTAACCGAGACCTTCGAGCGCAAGCGCGATTATCTCTCCGGATTCCTCTCGCAGAAGCCGCAGGCGCTGTCGGGCACCGAGCCGGGCGGGGCGCTGTACGAGGCGGTGGTCGACGCGCTCAAGGAGATCTACGATCCCGAGATCCCGGTGAACATCTATGATCTCGGCCTGATCTACGGCGTCGACATCACCAGCGATGGCCATGCCGCGGTGACGATGACGCTGACCACGCCGCATTGCCCGGTGGCGGAATCGATGCCCGGCGAAGTCGAGCTGCGCGTCGGCTCGGTCGCGGGGATCGGCCATGCCGAAGTCAACCTCGTCTGGGATCCGCCATGGGATCCCCAGAAGATGAGCGACGAAGCCAAGCTCGAACTGGGGATGCTGTAAGCAATAAGCCCCTCCCCTGAAGGGGAGGGGTTTGGAGAAGTGATGATGACCGAAGTTACCACCCGTGCCCGCCCTGCCGCGCTGATCCTGACGCCGGCCGCCGAGCAGCGCATCGCCGACCTGATGGCCAAGGCGCCGGAAGGCACGGTGGGCGTCAAGCTGTCGACTCCGCGGCGCGGTTGTTCGGGGCTGGCCTATTCGGTCGATTACGTCACCGAGGCCAAGCCGTTCGACGAGAAGATCGAGACGCCGGGTGGCACCTTCTATGTCGATGGCAGCTCGATCCTCTATCTGATCGGCTCGACGATGGACTGGGTGGAGGACGACTTCACCGCCGGCTTCACCTTCCAGAACCCCAATGCCAAGGGCAGCTGCGGCTGCGGCGAGAGCTTTACGGTCTAGGCTGAAGCGCATGCCCTATAGCTCCCCCGGGGGGGCGGGGGGCCGCGGGGGGGGGGGGGGGGG
>JAEXLC010000124.1 GCA_023445495.1 Pseudomonadota bacterium
AGCGGCTCCCCCCAATAACACCAAGGTATAGGGAAGCATTGCACCCGGGCTCCCCCCTCCCCTAATTCGGGCAGCCCCGTCGCTCCCGAGTATTGCCCTTGCTGCGTTCCTTCCTCGCCCGTTTCCCGATCGATCCCTATCTCCTGATGCTGATCGGCACCGTGCTCCTCGCGCTGCTGCTGCCGGCGCGCGGCGCGGCGCAAGGGATCGCCGAGATGGCGGTGACGTTCGCGGTCGGGCTGCTGTTCTTCCTTTATGGCGCGCGGCTGTCCGCATCGGCGGTATGGGCGGGGATCGCCCATTGGCGGCTCCAGTCGCTGGTGCTGGCGAGCACCTTCGTCCTGTTCCCGCTGCTCGGCCTCGCGGTCTATTTCCTTGGCAGCGCCTGGCTGCCGCACGATATCGCGATCGGCCTGCTCTATCTCTGCCTGCTGCCCTCGACGGTGCAGTCCTCGATCGCCTTCACTTCGATCGCGCGCGGCAATGTGCCGGCCGCTTTGTGCAGCGCCTCGGTCTCCAACCTGCTCGGCGTCGTGGTGACCCCGATCCTCGTCGCCTGGCTGCTGCCGGCGTCGGGCGGCGGCTTCTCGATGGGGGCGATCGAGGACATCGCGCTGCAGATCCTGCTCCCCTTCCTCGCCGGCCAGGCGCTGCGCCGCTGGATCGGCGAGTGGATCCTGCGCCACCGCACGCTCACCTCGATCGCCGATCGCGGCTCGATCCTGCTCGTCGTCTATGCCGCGTTCAGCGCCGGCGTGGTGGCCGGCGTGTGGAGCAGCCTCAACGTCCCCGATTTCCTGCTCGTCGTGCTGCTGAGCACGCTGATCCTCGCCATCGTCATCGCGGTCACCACTGCGCTCAGCCGCACGCTCGGCTTCTCGACCGAGGACGAGATCGCCATCGTCTTCTGCGGTTCGAAGAAGAGCATGGCGAGCGGCATCCCGATGGCGACGATCCTGTTCGCCGGCCATGCCGTCGGCCTGATCGTGCTGCCGCTGATGCTGTTCCACCAGATCCAGCTGTTCGTCTGCGCGACGCTGGCGCGGCGCTATGCGAAGCGCCCGCAGGACTAGCCGCGCCTATTTGCCGAAGTTGCGCCGGATCAGCGAACGCTGGTCGATCGTGGCACCGAGTGCGGTCACGATCGCATCGAGCCCCGCATCGAGGTCATGCGCCGGGCCGCACATGAAGATGTCGACACAGGCGGTGCCATATTCGGGCCAGGTGTGGATCGAGATGTGCGATTCGGCGAGCAGCGCCACGCCGGTCACGCCCTGACCCGGGCCGAAGCTATGCAGCCGCACCTCGAGCAAGGTCGCGCCCGCCGCCGCCGCCGCCGCGATCAGGCAGGCCTCGACATGATCGGCCTCGGTCAGCCGGGTGGCGCCGACAAGATCGGCGATCAGATGGTATCCGGTCACAACAGGGACTCATGCGCGTGGCGAAGCAGGGTCATCGCGCCCTCGGCGGCGCGGACCCCGTGATAATGGGCTTCCTCGAACAGCGACAGGCCGCTCAGGTCGGAATGGGCGAGGAACAGCGGCGGCGCGGGCTGGTGCGCGGTGCCGCGATCGAGAAAGCCCGGCGTCGGGCGGATCATCGCATGGCCCCAGCGCCATAGCTCGATCGCGCCGATCGCACCGTCCAGCTCGGGATGCAGCGCGAGCAGATCGTCGCGTACGATGCGCTTCCATTCGTCGGCCGGTCGCTCGACCAGCAGCCGGCGGGCGGCGGCGGGCTCCATGTTCGACAGCGGCAGATACCAGGTGAGCACCGTCCTGTCCGCGATCGCCGCCGGCCCCTGATGCGTCGCGACGACATAGCCGAGCGAGTCGCTGGTGCTCGACACATTGTCCCAGGCCAGCGGCACGCCGCGCCCGCCCGGCAGGCGGTCGACCGTGACATTGGCGATCAGCCAGGGCGCGTAGCTGAACGCCCTGGCATCGCCGAGTTCGGGGCAGACCCGGCTGGCGATGAAGTGCGGCATGGCCAGGATCGCGGCACGGGCGCGGGTGCGCACGGTGCGGTTGGCGGCGACGTCGAAACTGTCGACCAGCACCCGGTCTCGCTCGCGGGCGACCCGGTGGACGATGCGGCCGCGCGCGATCTTCTCCGGGAAGAAGCCGGCAAGCTGCCCGACCAACCGGCCATTGCCCTCCGGCCAGGTCAGCTCATTCTCGCCCGCGCCGTTCGCCGCCCAGCCCCGCCGGCTGGCGAAGTAATGGATCCCGGCCCAGGCCGAGACATGCTGCGGCTCGGTGCCGTAATCGTCGCGCATCGCATAGCGGACATGCGCGCGCAGCACCGGCGAGTGCCAGCCCTGCGCGTCGAGCCAAGCCGCGAAGTCCTGCCGATCAAGCGCGACCAGATCGGCATCGCGCGAGCTATAGGCGCTCGGTACCGCAAAGGCCGGCTTGCCGTCCGCGCCGATCCGCTTCGAGAAATCGGCCATGGCGCGGTTGAAGGCGGCAAGATCGGTGCGCTCGGCGGTGCTGAGCCCGGTGCGGGGGATCAGCCCCTCCTGCCAGCGCCCTTGCCAGAACAGCCGCTCCTGCAGGTCGGCGCAGAGCTGGGTCGGGTCATAGACCGGGACGCCGTCCGCATCGCCGGTAATCATGCCGAGCTGGCGCAGCAGATGCTGGAGCGCCTTCGCCTCGCGATTGGCGACGGGCAGATAGTGCGCGCCCAGCGGATAGGCCGAGACGGCGTTGCGCCCGCACCGGGCATTGCCGCCCACTGCGTCTTCCAGCTCGAGCAGCTTGAAATCGGTGAAGCCCGCATCCGCCAGCCGCCAGCCCGCCGACAATCCGGCCACGCCGCCCCCGGCTATGACGAGATCGACCTCTTCCTCCACGCTCGGCGCGGGAAAGCCGCCATCGCGCAGCCGATGCCCGCGCGCCATGTCGGCGCCGCCCAGCGCGCCCGGCGGCAGCGGCGTCTCGTGCTGCAGCGCATAGGCGAGCCCACCGCCGGCGACTGCGATCGCCGCCGCGCCGAGCCCCAGCGCCGTGCGCCGGTCAGCCTTCATATTTCCCCCAGGCATCGGCGAACTCGCGCACCAGCACCTGGTTGTCGAGCCGGTTCACCGGGGTCGGTCGCCGCGCCATGTCGGGCGGGAAATCGAACAGTCGCTGGTCGATAACCGGCGTAAGGAACCGCCCGCCGGGCAGGATGCGCGCCTGCTCGGGGATCGGCCGAGCCGCCGCCAGCACGAAGCCCCATTCGCCGAAGCTCGGCACATAGACATGATAGCCGCGCGTCTGCAGCCCCACCGCCTCCAGCGTCGAAGCGACGGTCCAGAAGGCATTGGGCGCGACCAGCGGCGAGGTGCTCTGCACCACCATCATCCCTCCCGGCGCCAGCAGCTTGCGCACTGCCCGGTAGAAAGTGTCGGTGTAGAGCTTGCCGACCGAGTAATCGACCGGATCGGGGAAATCGACGATGATCGCGTCGTACTGGCCGCTATGCTCGCGCGCCCAGCGAAAGCCGTCGGCGTTGATCACGGTCATCCGCTTGTCGGTCAGCGAGCCGCGGTTGAGCGCGGCCAGCGTCGGCGTGTTCGAGAACAGGCTGGTCATCTCGCCGTCGAGATCGACCAGGGTCAGCTTCGCCACTTCGGGATGCTTGAGCACTTCGCGCGCCGCCAGTCCGTCGCCGCCGCCGAAGATCAGCACGTTGCGCGGATTGGCCACCCGGCCGAGCGCCGGATGCACCAGCGCTTCGTGATAGCGATACTCATCACGCAACGAGAATTGCAGGTTGCCGTTGAGATAGAGCCGCAGATCGTCGTCATGCCGGGTCAGCACGATCCGCTGGAACCGCGTCGTCTGGGCATAGATCACCGGCTCGCCATAGCTCGCCACCTCGGCCCAGCGCTGGAGCCGGTCCGATGCGATGAAGCCCGCGATCAGCCCGATCAGGATCAGCACCCCGGCCAGCTTCTCGCTGCGATAGCCGGTCGCGCGCGGCAGCACGAACAGCAGCGCCAGCGCCACCGCCGCATTGGCGATGCCGAACAGGAAGCCGGTGCGGATCATGCCGAGATGCGGCATCAGCAGCAGCGGGAAGAGCAGGCTGGCAACCAGCGCGCCGACATAGTCGAAGGTCAGCACGTTCGACACGGTCTCGCGGAAATCGAAGCCGCGCAGGATGCGGATCAGCAGCGGGATCTCGAGCCCGACCAGGAAGCCGATCGCCAGGACCAGCCCGTAGAGCGCGACCCGGAAATGTTCGACCAGCGGAAACAGCAGAAACAAGGCCGCCGCCGAGCTGCCGCCGATCAGCGCGATCAGCAGCTCGACCCGGACGAACAGCCGCACCTCGTCGCGCTTCACATAGCGCGAGCACCAGCTGCCGACGCCCATCGCGAACAGATAGGATCCGATCACGGTGGAGAACTGGGTGACGCTGTCGCCGAGCAGATAGCTGGCAAGGGTGCTCGCCAGCAGCTCGTAGATCAGCCCGCAAGTGGAGACGACGAACGCGGACGC
Organism: Pseudomonadota bacterium; assembly: GCA_023445495.1. GTDB lineage: Bacteria > Pseudomonadota > Alphaproteobacteria > Sphingomonadales > Sphingomonadaceae > Sphingomonas. The sequence goes on from JAEXLC010000124.1 coordinate 4,491, forward strand.
AAGCAGCGCCGCCGCGGGTGCGGAGGCGCGGAACCGTGGATGGGCGGGATCGCCTTCAGCCATGGATGGCGGCGGCGACGATCATCGCGAGCCCGATCGCGACGGCGCCGGCGAAGATCGCAACGGCAATATTCTGCTTCTGGTGGATCTCCTGCCACAGCTTGCCCGGGGTGAGCAGGTCGAGGACGAGGAAGCCGATGGCGAAGACGACGATGCCGACCACCGCATAGACAAGGGTGGCGAGCAGGGCTGGAAAAGAAGTGAACATAGCCGACTCCTTATTTGTGGGTGGGGCCAGAGATGCGGGAATAGCCATGGGGCCGCCCGCCTTCGGCGAAGGGCGACCAGGCGAAGATGCCGCTCAGCACGAACAGCGCAGCCACGCCGAGGCACCAGAGCGCGTAGAGGAAGGTGCGCGTGTTCATTCTTCGTCATCCTCCGAGGATTGCGTAAGCGCGGCGAAGCCTGTCGGCGCGAAATCGCTTTCCGCCTGGCGCGCCTTGTCGAACTGGATGTGGCGGATCAGCCCGATCAGCAGCGGCAGGCCGAGCAGGATCAGCGCGATGAAGAAGCTGGAGGCGAACAGCGCGCCGCCGCGCACTTCCACCACCACTTCCGGCTGGTTCTCCTGATTCAGCCAGCCCGGGTCCTCGACCGACATGCCCCGGGCATAGTCCCAGGTCGTGCTGCTGTTCCAGCGATTGCCCTTGTAGTCGACGACGAGGTCATAGTCCCCGGCCGGCACGCTCGCCACGGAGATCGAAGAGCGGCGCGAGCCCTCTGTCCAGGGTCCGTCGGAATCGCTGCCCGAATAGCGCTCGGCCGCGCCATAGGCTTCGTAGACCTGCTGCGTCTTGCGATCGACCAACGTGTAATCGAGATCGACCCAGCCATTTTCCAGCCGCGGCACGTCCGCGCGGATCTCGACGCGCTGGTACATATGGCCAAGATGGATCGGGCCGAGCGTGACGGTGCGCTCGGTGCCGTCCGGGGCAATCGGGAAGCGGCCCGCGGTGACCCAGCTGGTACCGCCGAACGCCAGGATCAGCACGGTCAGCAACAGGAACATGCCCGCGAAGATCTTGAATCCGGTGCGCAGCCAGGCGGCGTTGGGCGAAGGCTGGTGCGGCATCGGCGGCCAGCTCGCGCCCTTCCGCACGCCGAACGCTTCCGCCATCTCCTTGTGGTCGAGCAGCAAGGACCGCGTCCAGCTCACCTCATGCGCGTTCTTCTCGCGCGAGAGCATCGAGCCCGGGCGCACCCAGTCGGCACCCACCACTTCCTCGCCCACCGCCACGCGCCAGTAGAACTCGCCGAGCACATAGTTCACCCGCGCGGTGCTGTCCTCGTAGAAGCGGGTATAGGTCCGGTTGCCGAGCATCATCGTCTCGTAATCGGAATAGCTCGGCGAGACGGTCAGCTGCTCGCCCAGGCTCCAGCCGCGACCGTCGGTGATCAGCCAGCGATAGCCGTGATAGGGATTGAACAGCAGATATTCGTCCCACGACCCGCCGCCCGCAGCCGAGCGCTGCAGATAGCCGATCGCTTCCCATTCGATCCCGCGCAGCGTGCCGCGCGAACCGAGCGGGATCTCCAGCGCCTCGGCGGCCTGGCGATATTCGGTGATCAGCTTCACCTGCGGATCGGTGACGTCGAGGATCGAGCTGCAATATTGGCAGACGACGCTCACGCTGTAGCCGGCCGCGCGCAGCGCGACCGCGCCGCCGCATGCCGGGCAGGCCAGGGCCTTCACCGCCGGCGCGGCGGGCAGCTGGAGTTCGGTTTCAGACAGCATAAGCGGGAAGCGTCCAGCCTTCGAACGCGCGCAGCCCGGTGGGCGCCAGCTCGGCGAGCGTCACATAATGGCCCTGGTAGAAGCTGGTGGCGAGCGCATCGCGCTGGAGCGAGGCGCATTCGCCCTTCGCCCCGCGCAGGTCGACGCTATAGACGCGCCAGCCCGGCGTCGGGGTGAAGGGCAGCTCGCCCTCGGCCGAGAGGCAGACCACGTCGCGCGCATCGACGATCGTCAGCTTGCGCGCGTCGAGCGTGATCTCGGCGCCCGGGACCGCGTCCTTGCCCTTGCCGATATCCTTGAGCGTGCGGGTCTGCACCTCGCCGAACGGGCGCTCGCGCATCAGCATGAACTGGCCCATCGCGTCGCCCAGCCAGCCATGGCTGCCGTCGCCGAACAGCAGCAGCCATTCGTTCCAGGCGCCGTCGGTCCAGCCCCAGCGCACCCGGCCGATCACCTCGAAGGGCTGATCCTCGACGCGCCCCCGCATGCCGAGCTGCACCGGGCTCACATCGAAGGGCAAGGGCGCGGACTTGCCGACCACCATCACGCCGGTGTCGCTGCGGGAAAGCAGGCTGTGGCAATAGTCGCAGACGCGCGCCGGCAGCGCCGCCGAACGGAAGACGACCTCGGCGCCGCAATTGGGGCAATTGACGCTCAGGCTCATGACGGCTTCAGCGGATGCGCGAAAGCAGCTCGGCCTTCTTGGCGTCGAACTCCTCCTGGGTGATCGCGCCGATCGTCAGCAGCTTGTGCAGCTTCTCGATCTGGGCATAGGCATCCTCGCCGGGCGCCGCAGCGC